>JALQYN010000020.1 GCA_023254055.1 Polaribacter sp. | reverse complement strand
TTTTACTTACACTCAAGATTATTAGAGCGTGCTGCAAAGATTATCAATGATGATAAAATTGCTAGTGAAATGAACGATTTACCAGATTCTTTAAAAGGAATTGTAAAAGGTGGAGGTTCTTTAACAGCATTGCCAATTATTGAAACACAGGCAGGAGATGTATCAGCATATATTCCAACTAACGTGATTTCGATTACAGATGGACAAATTTTCTTAGATGGAGATTTATTTAACTCAGGTGTTCGTCCTGCAATTAACGTAGGTATTTCTGTATCGCGTGTTGGAGGTAATGCTCAGATTAAATCAATGAAAAAAGTATCTGGTACCTTAAAATTAGATCAAGCTGCTTTCCGTGAATTAGAAGCATTTGCAAAATTTGGTTCTGATTTAGATGCAGCAACAATGAGTGTAATTTCTAAAGGACAACGTAATGTTGAAATTTTAAAGCAAGCTCAAAATGATCCTTACTCTGTGGAAGATCAGGTAGCGATTATTTATGCAGGTTCTAAAAACTTATTAAGTAAAGTACCTGTAAATAAAGTAAAAGAGTTTGAAAGTGATTATATCGCATATTTAAATGCAAAACATAGAGATACTTTAGACACCATAAAAGCAGGAAAATTAACTGACGAAGTGATTGCTACGTTAGAAAATGCTGCAAAAGAGATTTCAAGTAAATATTAAGCTGAAAATATAGTTGTCATTCCCACGCAAGTGGGAATCTCATCATTTCAAACAGAAAAGAATGGCAAACTTAAAAGAAATACGTAATAGGATAACATCGATTGGTTCTACCATGCAGATTACTAGTGCCATGAAAATGGTATCTGCTGCAAAGTTGAAAAAAGCGCAAGATGCAATAACAGCAATGCGTCCTTATTCGTCTAAGTTAACCGAATTATTACAAAGTTTAAGCGCTACTTTAGATAGCGATGCTGGTGGTGCATATTCTAATCAGAGAGAAGTTTCAAAAGCATTAATCGTTGTAATTACTTCTAATAGAGGTTTGTGTGGTGGATTTAATTCTTATGTAATTAAAGAAACTCTAAGCACTATAGAAAACAAATACAACAACTGTACAGTTGATCTACTTACTATTGGTAAAAAAGGACATGGAATTTTATCAAAAAAATACAATGTGATTGAAAACAACAATGATGTTTATGATGATTTAACCTTTGATAATGTTGCTGTAATTGCAGAAAAATTAATGAGTTTATTTGTTGATGGAAGCTACGATAAAATAGAAATCGTTTACAATAGATTTAAAAATGCTGCAACTCAAATTCCGACTGTAGAACAATTTTTACCAATAAAACCTGTTGATGGAGAAAACGCAAATGCGAATGTAGATTACATTTTTGAGCCTTCTAAAGAAGAAATTGTTTTAGAGCTAATACCAAAGTCTTTAAAAACTCAGTTGTATAAATCTATTAGAGATAGTTTTGCTGCAGAGCATGGTGCTCGTATGACAGCAATGCATAAAGCAACAGATAATGCAACAGATTTACGTGACGATTTATTATTAACCTATAATAAAGCACGTCAAGCAGCAATTACAAATGAAATTTTAGAAATTGTTGGAGGAGCAGAAGCGTTGAATAATTAGGCGGAGAGTAACGAAGCCAAATTTCCAAAGAGCTGAGGCGTTGAACAATTAGGCGGAGCTTTAACAATTTTATTATATAACAAAAGAGCTTATCATTTTTGATAAGCTCTTTTTTTTGTAAATTGGCATAACAATTGAAATAAGACTTAAAAATAGATCATATGAAATCACTAAAAATAAGTATTTTAATTTTTGCAGTAGTTAGTTTTTCTCAATGTAAAACAATGAAATTAACAGAAACTGCACCATTCAAAATAACAGGAGCAACCTATCATAATTGGGTTGGAGGGCAGCCAGGTGTTAGTGGAACAAATTTAATTTTTGGTGTAGATAATGACACCAACATTACTTTCAAAAAAATATATTTTCAGAACAAAGTTGTAGAGGGTGAAATAGAAAACAGAAATGGCAAAAAATATTTCATAGCAAATTTTAGTACTTCGGCAAAAAGAGTTTTAGTAACCAAAACCACCACCTATATAAATGGAGGTATTGTTATGGATGACAAAAAAAATAAACCAAAAATTAAAAGAGAAACAATTCCGTTTAATTTAAAACCAAATGAGGCCGTTATAAGCTACGTTTCTGGCACTAAAACATTTTACTACAAAGTGTCAAAAATTAAAAAAACAGATACAATTTACTACCCATAAGAAAACAAGATTTTATTTATAAAAAGGCAACCATAATGGTTGCCTTTTCTTTTTGGCACGCAATTTGAAAATATAGCTATAGAATCATTAAATGAAAGCTTATGAAATCAGTAAAACTACTTTTACTCCTTTTTATTACAGGGTCGGTATTTACATCATGTAAACTTATAGACGATGAGTACCTGTATGAGATTCCTTTAGAAGAAGTAATGTCAGAATACGATCTTTGGTATGTAGATTATCATAAAACAACAGGAAACGGCGATGTACCTTTTTTATCAAAAGCGTTTACGGTTTCTTTTTTTAATGGGCAATTCTATGCAAACAATAACATTGCAGACATCGGAATCACAGGAAATGGTTTGGGGATTAAAGTTGGAAATTATAATACATATAACGGATATCTAGAAATTGCTCATTCTTTAGATGGAGTGTATGATTTTGATGTCTATGTAATTTCTGCAAACGAAATACGAATAGACGATACATTTAATGACTTTTCATACTATTTAGTGGGTTATCAAAGAAATAATTTTGATTATGATAAGTTGTTTTATGAAAACATAGAATATTTTTTACAAGAATATGTTGCTTGGGAAAAAACAACCACAAGTAATTCAGGAGCTATCAACCCTTTTGATGAAGAAATGTTTTTACAATTCACACCAGAAAACAACACAACATTCTATTCATCAAAAGATCCTTTTGGCACAAATATTGATATAATTAATTGGGATTTTGTAGGGAGTTATCAAATATTCGATGTACAGAATTATGACGACCTAAAGATTTTAACACTTAATTATGATGGAGGAGACAATGAAGAGTTTGAATTAAGCGTTATTAATGATGGTAAAATAAGTTTATACCACATAAGTTCGCAAACAACGTATGAGTTCAGTGGAAGAGGTTTTATCCAATTCTTAAAAGGAGGAAAAGAAAAACCAAATGTAAGGAACAGTGGTAGAAAGCGAACTAAGATACAAAGAGAAACAAAAGTTAGAAGACATTTAAAATAAAGTTTGGTTAGTTGATTTTTAATTGGTTGGTTAAGCAGCCAATTAAAATAAACCGCTCTAGAGGTAGAGCGGTTTTTTCATGCTTTTTAGTTTTGATTTTTACTAGAACTCAAGTATCTTTAACAAAAACAAAATCAATGAGCCTAACAGCATTTATTACCGGCGCAACGTCCGGAATTGGAAAAGCAACTGCAGAGTTGTTTGCTAAAAATCAAATTCGATTAGTTCTTTGCGGAAGAAGAAAAGAACGACTAGATGAATTACACCAAAAATTAGGAAAGCTTACTGAGGTTACGACACTACAATTTGATGTTCGAAATAAAGAAGAGGTGTTTTCTGCCATCCAATCTTTGCCAGAAAAGTTTAGTGATATAGATATTTTATTAAATGTTGCTGGTAACGCACATGGTTTAAGTACCATTCAAGATGGAGATGTAGATGACTGGGACGCAATGATAGATATCAATGTAAAAGGATTGTTATATGTTTCTAAAGCCATCATTCCTAAAATGACCAAAAAAAACAAAGGTTTTATCGTTAATATAGGCTCTATAGCAGGAAAAGAGGTGTATCCGAACGGAAATGTTTATTGTGCCTCTAAATACGCTGTAAATGCTTTAAATAAAGCAATGCGAATCGATTTAAACAATTACAATATCCGTGTTTCTGCAATTCATCCAGGTGCTGTTGAAACAGAGTTTTCAGAAGTCCGTTTTAAAGGAGATACAGAAAAAGCAAAAAGTGTTTATGCTGGGTACAAAGCGCTACAAGCAGAAGATATTGCAGACATTATTCATTTTGTAGTTACAAGACCTTATCATGTAAATATTGAAGATTTAATTGTCTATCCAACAGCACAAGCAAGCGCTACGATTATGAATAAAAATTAAGATGATTAATAAACGACTTTTAATCAAAAACTTGTTGTCTCATAATGACGAGAATAGTTTTTATGATAAAAAGCAAAAGTTATCCCTTCATAATAAAGAAGGTAAAGCCAAGTTTATAAAACATATTTGTGCGCTGTCAAACTCAAATCCAACCAACAATTCTTATGTTGTTATTGGAATTGAAGATGGAGAAAACAAAATAGTTGGTGTCGATTTCTTTGATGACAGTAAAATTCAAAATTTGGCAAACGCCTACTTAACAAACCCACCAAAAATTCAATATGAAAACGTCCCTTTTCCTACTTTACCACGTCATAAAGTAATCGGTTTGGTTACCATTTCTCCTAATAACACAATAACATCTCTTTCAAAAAATGCCTGGAAGTACAAACAAGGTTCGGTGTTTTTTAGACGAGGTAGTAATTCAATGCCTTCAAAAGGAAATTTTGAACTCAAAAACACAAACCAAGATATTGTTGAAGCAATTGAGAAGAACGCGAGTAACAATATAGAGTTAACATTAAACGGCGTTTTTGATTTTATCAACAATCATAAAAAAGAATATCATCCACAATACAAAGTTTTTAATGAGCAGTTTGTGTTGTGTTGGGCAGGAAGAAAGTCGATGATTAATGGAGAAGAGTTTTTCTCTAGAGTAGATATTGAGTTGATTAATGAACAAGTTCAGTTGTTTTTTTCTGCCTTAGACGAAGTACAGATTAGTTACAACTCACATTCTTTTATCATTACAGAATATATTTTATTAGGAATTGATAAAAACGAAACGCATTATCCTCTAGAGAAGACCATCATTCACTTTAAAGATAATGGTAAGCACGATATTGTAAATGAATTGTTGTTTAAACCGCCAGCTTTTGATGAGGTTATTATTAAACACATCTACAATAATAATAATGCTATTGTAAAAAAAATAGTTGCAAAAAAAGCACTTTCGGTTACAGAACATGAAGATGTATTAAGACTTCCAACAAACTATTTAATTTGTTACTTACACGGCCATTTAGACGCACCAAACCAATTACTAAAAGCAAAAGAATACATTAAAAGTCTTTCAGACAAGACAACGTATATTAAATATAAGGAAGCGATGCGTGTGCTACGAAAAGTAAAGTATAATTAAATACTCTTATAAAGTTTCTTTCCCTCTCTAACGATAATTTCTATCATTTCTTCAATATCCTTTTCAGAAGTTCTAAAATTTACGATACAAGCACGTAAGCAATACTTGTTTTTTATAACAGCATTAGACACAAATAATTCTCCACCAACTTGTAAACTATTTAACAACTCTTCATTTAGTTTGTTGAGATACTCGTCAGAAAGGTTTTCTTCCGGAACATACCTAAATGTTGCTATGCTTAAACTGTGAGACACAGCTTCTAATTCTGAATGATTATCAGACTTATCAAATAGCATTTTAGCTAAATCTATATCTTCATTAATCATTTGTATATACCCATTTTTCCCAATTTGTTTTAATGCCAACCAAACTTTTAAAGCTCTAAAACCTCGAGAATTTTGCAAGCCAAATTCGTAATAATTGTGATCAGTATTACTAAAATTATAATACTCTGGATGCGAACTAAAAGTATCAATTAAATGTTGCGGATTTTTTACCAATGTACAACCAGCTTCTAATGGACTATATAGCCACTTATGAGGATCTAACGCAATAGAATCTGCCTCTTCTATTCCATCAAAAAGCGATTTGTATTTTGGTACAACTGCCGCAGGAACACCGTAAGCGCCATCTATATGAAACCAGATATCATATTTTTTTGAAATTGTTGCAATCTCTTTTAAATTATCAACCGCCCCAGTACTTACATCACCTGCGGTACCAGCAATGATCATTGGTGTGCAACCTTTTTCTAGATCTTCTTTAATCGTTTTCTCAAGAAGATTTATGTTCATTTTATTTTGATCATCCGCAGGTATCCAACGAATAGAATCTGTACCCAACCCAAACAAAACGACTGCTTTTTCTATCCAGGTATGCGTCGTTTGAGAACAATAAACGGTTAATTGATTTGACGTGTTTGAAATTCCTTTTTCTTTAATTTCTTTAGGCGCTTTAGCAGTTCTTGCAGCTAAGAACCCAGTGAAATTTGCCATGTTTCCTCCGCTTACCAAAATTCCTCCATAATTTGGAGAAACACCAATAAATTCTGCTAACCATTGGATGGTTTGTTTTTCAATTTCTGTTGCAACTGGACTTAATATCTGAGCTCCAACATTAGGATTTATTGTTGCCGCTAATAAATCTGCTAAAGCACCAATTGGTGTTGGAGAAGAAGTAATGTACCCCATAAATTTTGGATGTCCATTTAACAACGAATTTTCCATTAAAATATCTGTGGTTCTTGCCAATAATTCATCAGGAGAACTTCCGTTTTCAGGTAAAGGTGAATTTCCAATTAGTTCAGAAATTTCTAAATTTGATTTACTTGTAGTTACTGTCTTTTTATCAATTGTATTTATAAATTCAGCGATTTTATCAATTAATTCATAGCCCATTTTTTGAAATAGGGTTTTATCAATTTCAATAGGTGTTCTTCTATCGGTTTTCATAAGTATTAGCTTTATTCTTACTACGAGACAAAATTACAAAGAAAACAAGCCTAACCATTTTCTTAAAAATTTAAAAAGTTTAAAAAGTTTAAAAAGTATTCAAATAAGTTCAAATTAATTTTTGTCTCTAGTTTTTAGAACAATCTAAGGTATACATTTTAGGCTAAACATTAAAAAACCCAACTCATTTGAGTTGGGTTTTTGTTATAATGTAATTAATTTCCTCTACGTCGACCTCTTTGTCTTGGAGGATTGTCTTTTTTCCACTTTTCATACTTCACCCATTGAGTTTCAGAAAAAATAGCTTTTAAACCTTTATCTGTTTCTTCTTGAAGCTTCATAAATGCAGCTCTCATTCCTTCTCTATCACCACTAGATCTTAGCTCTTGCATCTTCTTAGCTCTTTTTTCACTAGAAGCGATAAGTAAATCATACACTTTTGTGTGCTGTTCATCAGATAAACCAAATTCTTTTTGCCAAGTATCAGCATTTGTTTTTGCTTGTACTTTTGGATCTGGGCGCTCACCTCTTTGAGCTTGAACAGTTAATGCTCCAATAAAAAATAGAATTGTAACTATTATGTGTTTTGTTTTCATGGTATAATTGTTTTTAGTTTTTTCACTCCCAGATTTACCTGGAATATCTGTGCTTAGACTATTTTTTTTTAGATTGGTTTAATCCTAATAATTATTTTTTTAGACCCCTTCTGGATATATCTTTTTTAACTCAGATGCTTTTATTTTAATCATATTTACATCTAGAGAAATATCTTTAAGTGGCTTATTGGTAGTGTCTCTTTCAATATTTGTTATCGTATTTACAACATCCATTCCCTTAATTACTTTTCCAAAAACGGTGTATTTGTCATCTAGCCTACTTAAACCCTCTTTATTTTGAACAATATAAAATTGACATCTAGCAGAAAGCATTTTTGGGTTGTCATCACGTCCAGCTCCTACAGCTCCATATACATGACGCAAATTTTTATCAAATTCTGGTTCTAATAAATATTCTGGATTGTTAAACCCTTCTGGTGTATCTGGACAACCACCCTGAGCAACAAAATTTGGAATTACGCGATTAAATGTATAAGTATCCCAATAACCATCATTTGCTAATTGGGTAAAACTTGCTTTGTGTTTTGGAGTTTCATTATATAACCAAATTAAGATCTCACCCTTAGGGGTAATAATCTGACCTATATTGTATGTTTTTTCTGTTTTGCATGAAATAACGCCAATAAGAATAAATAAGTAAATAAATGTTTTCATGAATGTTTTCATTTAGTTTATATAAAAATAGATATAATAGTTTAATTATTCTCATTAAACAAAAAACCCACTCAATTGAGTGGGTTTTTTAAATATGTAATTGATTTTTATAAATCAAATTTAATTCCTTGAGCTAAAGGCAACTCATCAGAATAGTTAATGGTATTTGTTTGTCTTCTCATATACACTTTCCATGCATCAGAGCCAGATTCACGTCCACCACCTGTTTCTTTTTCACCTCCAAAAGCACCTCCAATTTCAGCACCAGAAGTTCCAATATTTACATTAGCGATACCACAATCAGAGCCAGCAAATGATAAGAATTTTTCAGCTTCTTTCATTTCATTAGTCATGATTGCAGAAGACAATCCTTGAGCTACACCATTTTGTTTCTCAATGGCATTTTCTACTTCTCCAGAATATTTCATTACATATAAAATCGGAGCAAATGTTTCGTGCTGTACAATTTCAAAATGGTTTTCAGCTTCAATAATTGCAGGCTTCACATAGCACCCACTTTCGTAACCTTCTCCTTCTAAAACACCACCTTCAACTAGTACATTTCCGCCTTCAGCTTTTGCTTTTTCAATTGCTGATAAATAGGTATTTACTGCGTCTTTGTCAATTAACGGACCAATATGGTTTTTCTCATCCAAAGGATTTCCAATAGTTAACTGCTTGTATGCACCAACAATAGCATCTCTTACTTTGTCATAAACCGATTCGTGAATAATTAATCTTCTTGTAGACGTACAACGTTGACCACAAGTTCCCACAGCACCAAACACAGCACCCGGAACCACCACTTTTAAATCTGCAGTTGGTGTAATAATGATGGCATTGTTTCCACCTAATTCTAATAACGATTTTCCAAAACGTTGTGCAACAGTTGCACCAACAATTCTTCCCATTCTTGTAGAACCTGTAGCAGAAACTAGAGGAATACGACTATCTGTAGTCATCATTTCTCCAACTTTATAATCCCCGTTAATAATACAAGAAATACCTTCAGGTAAGTTGTTGTTTTTTAAAATTTCTGCAATAATATTTTGACAAGCAATGGAACATAAAGGTGCTTTTTCTGAAGCTTTCCAAACACACACATCTCCACAAATCCAAGCTAAAGCTGTATTCCAAGCCCAAACAGCAACAGGAAAATTAAATGCAGAAATAATTCCAACCACACCTATCGGATGCCATTGTTCTCTCATTACATGTCCTGGGCGCTCAGAAGGGATTGTTTGTCCGTTTAATTGTCTTGATAAACCAACGGCAAAATCACAGATGTCTATCATTTCTTGAACCTCTCCATACCCTTCTTGTAAAGATTTTCCCATTTCATAGGAAACTAATTTTCCTAAAGGCTCTTTTAAATCTCTTAACTTATTTCCAAATTGACGAACGATTTCTCCTCTTTGAGGAGCTGGCATATTTCTAAAAGACACAAATGCTTCCGTTGCGGTTTGCATTACTTTTTCGTAATCTTCTTTAGATGTTGTTGTAACCTTGCCGATTAAAGCACCATCTGTAGGAGAGTATGATGAGATAGTTTCCCCGCTTCCAAAGTTGTTAGAACCTGTAGAAGTTCCATTATTTATATCTTTTACGCCTAATTGCTGCAAGGCCTCTTTAATACCAAATTTGCTCATTTTTGTAGTTTTTTTATTTGTTAAAACTGAAGATCAAAACTACAAATAATTTAGGAGATAATAAATTAAACAAAAATCAAATTAATGTTTAATTTTAAACATTAAAATTGTAACCATTCTTCTGGTAAAGGTTTTAAATCTAATTCTTTAACCTCTGATTTAATTTCAATTTCTACAATTGGAGGTTTTTGAAGAGATAAGTTTATTTTTCTCTTCTTCTTGATTTTTTTTAGAACAACATCTATGGTATTTCCTTCACTTAGAATTAAGTTATTTAATAATAAATTTGATTCTTGTTTTAAGTCAAAACAATCAACAAAATAAGTAGGGTTGTTATTTTGATAAATAATCCATTGACCTGATTTTTTCTTTTTTGGTTCTAGAATTTGTTTAGAACCAGTTATGGTTCTATAGGTGGTGAGTTTGTACTTATTCATGTAACAATTAATTTAGGGGATTTTTATAAATATAATACTTTTTAGCGTTTAATCAACAAAAACAAAAGTTTTATTAAGTCTAAAAAGATTTTGCAAAAGTAATACCAAAGAAAAAAAATCAAAAGAATTTTAACATTATTAACAATTTTACTATAAAGATGTTTTTATCAACTATTTTTGTAAAAGATGCGAAATAAGCTTTTTAAAATACAATCAAGTCAAGAATTTAAGACCCTTTCTTTAGAAGTTTTTAAACACCAGTTTAAAAACAATAAAGTATATCGATCTTTTTGTGATTTGTTATATGTGCACCCTTCAGATGTTTCCAACATAGAAAAGATACCTTTTTTACCGATTCAATTTTTTAAATTACGAAAAGTACTTTCTTCTTTAGATGAAATAGAAGAGGTTTTTTCTAGTTCCGGAACAACAGGAAGCACCACAAGTCAACATTTTGTAACGGATATTTCTTTGTATGAAGAAAGCTATTTAAAAGGGTTTCATCATTTTTATGGAGATATAAAAGAATATACTGTTTTAGCCTTACTGCCAAATTATTTAGAAAGAAAAGGCTCGTCTTTGGTGTATATGGTAAATGATTTGATACAAAAATCAAAACAACCAGAAAGCGGATTTTATCTAAACAATTTAAAAGAACTTTCAGAAGCCTTAATTCGTCTTGAAGCCTCAGAAAAAAAGGTGTTGCTAATTGGTGTTTCTTTTGCCTTATTAGATTTGATTGATGAATATCAATTTAATCTAAAAAATACCGTTGTAATGGAAACAGGCGGAATGAAAGGAAGACGAAAGGAATTGATTCGTGATGAATTGCATGCGATTCTTAAAAAAGGATTTGGTGTCTCTGAAATTCATTCAGAATACGGAATGACAGAGTTGTTAAGTCAGGCCTATTCTCAAGGAAATGGAGTTTTTGAGTGCCCACCTTGGATGAAAGTTTTAACACGCGATACCGAAGATGCATTAACCATCCAAGCACTTTCAAAAACAGGAGGAATTAATATAATTGATTTGGCAAACTACAATTCATGCTCGTTTATTGCCACTCAAGATTTAGGAAAAGTGCACCAAAATGGAAGTTTCGAAATTATTGGACGCTTTGATAATTCTGATATTAGAGGTTGTAATTTGATGGTGTTATAAAATTTAGATTACTTTTTTAGAGACATATTTTAACTACAATGTAGTTTATTTTAAATAATTTTAACTACATTTGTAGTAAATATTAAAAAAATGAGTCAAAAAGCACTTGGAGAATTTGAGGAAATAGTAATACTAATTGTAGCCATTCTCAATGGGGACGCATATAGTGTAGGCATTATAACAGAGATTGAAGAACGCTTAAATAGAAATGTTAGTTTGGGAGCAATTCAAACCGTTTTAAAAAGACTGGAAAAAAAAGGATTGTTAAAGTCAGAATTTGGTGATGCAACCAACGAAAGAGGTGGAAAACGAAAACGTCTCTATGAGGTTACAGCAGCGGGACAAAAAATACTGGATCAAACAAGAGTACAAAGAAATTCACTGTGGGAAGCTATACCAAGACTTTCATTCAATTTACATTAAATGAAGCAAAAGAAAAATAAACCATCACGAATCGCAATGATGATCTTCAATTGGTATTGTCATCCTGATTTTCGAGAAGAAATTGAAGGAGATTTGTTGGAGCGGTTTAACCTATACTCCTT
>JALQYN010000057.1 GCA_023254055.1 Polaribacter sp. | reverse complement strand
CTTTAGAACGAAATAAAGGAAAACGAAAAGCAGCAGCAGATGAATTAGGAATTTCAGAACGCACATTATACAGAAAAATTAAACAATACGATTTATAATGAGATATTTCATCATAACATTAATACTTGTATTTTCATTCGTTTTGAATAGTTGTGGAATTTACAACTTTACCGGAGCAAGTCCAGTAAATGCAAAAACTTTTCAAGTAAATTACTTTCAAAACAATGCTCCCTTGATTGAACCAGGTATTGAAAGAACTTTTACCTTAAAATTACAAGACATTATTCAAAGTCAAACCAACTTAACCTTAGTAAGTCAAGAAGGTGAATTACTTTATGAGGGTGAAATTGTAGATTACCGCATTACTCCTATGACGGCAACTGCAGATCAAAAAGCAGCACAAAACCGTTTAACAATAACGGTGATGGTTCAATTTACCAACAGAAACAAAGAAGACGATAATTTTGAAAAACGTTTTTCATTCTTCTATGATTTTGATGCCAATCAGCAATTGGTTGGTTCTCAATTAACAACGGCATTAGATGTTATTTTTGAACGAATAACACAAGATATATTTAATGAATCATTAGCTAAGTGGTAATTAATTTGTAAATTTTGAACATATCCGATTTAACATATCTTTTAAATAAGCCCGAAACTATAAACGAAAAGCAAACCATAGCTTTAGAGAATGTAGTTTTGCTGTTTCCTTATTTTCAAGCGGCAAGAGCTTTACATTTAAAAGGATTGTTCAATCAGGAGAGTTTTAGATACAATTACGAATTAAAAAAAACAGCAGCTTATACTACGGATAGAACCATTTTATTTGAATTTATAACTTCTGATAATTTCACAGCGATTCAACAGGAAAAGATAGATGAAATTCAAAGATCATTGTTAGATATTGAAGTACATCAAATGGAAGAAGTAATAGTTTTAGCTGAGATTGAAACTACATCAACTTCTGAAGAAACAGAAATAACAGAACCAACTTCTGAAGAAAAACTAGAACTTGGCAAACCATTTCTTTTTACTCAAAATGAAAGACATTCCTTTCAAGAATGGTTACAATTGACAAAAATTTCTCCAATTGCTCGAGAAAATGAGGAGATAACATCTCAAATTGACCCCGAAAAACAAAAAAAATTAGAGATAATAGATAAATTTATTGAAGCTAATCCGAAAATTGCTCCAGTAAAGGAAAACACAAAAACACCTGCAAACATTAGTAAAAGCGTTGAAGAACCTACACATCTAATGACAGAAACTCTAGCAAAAGTATATTTGGAACAAAAAAAATACACAAAAGCGATTCAAGCTTATGAAATTTTAATTTTGAAATATCCAGAAAAAAGTAGTTTCTTTGCAGACCGAATAAATGAAATCAAAAATTTACAACAAAATAATAATTAATTATGGGATTCACAGGTTTTTTAATTGCGATAACAATTGTTTGTTTTTTATTAATATTAGCTATTATGGTTCAAAACCCTAAAGGAGGAGGTTTATCTTCTTCATTTGGTGGTTCACAACAATTAGGTGGAGTTCAAAAAACAACCGATTTCTTGGATAAAAGTACTTGGACATTAGGAGGAATTTTAATTGCATTAATTTTACTTTCTAGTTTAAGTTTTAATGGTACTGCATCAGGTTCTAAAGTTTTAGGTGATGATGAGTCAGTTGTTCCTACAACTACAATTCCAACAACTCCAGAAGCTGCAAAACAAGCTGCTCCTGCTGCTACACCAGCACCAGTGACAACAGATTCTACAAAATAAGAATTGATAAAATATATAAAATGCCAGCATGTCAGTGCTGGCATTTTTTTTACAGAAAAATTGTCAGAAAATCGCTTTGGCACAATTTCTGAAAAACAACAAGCAACAAATTAATTTTAATAAACAAAATATATACAATTATGTCATTAAACATTAAACCTATTTCAGATCGTGTAGTAATTGCTCCAATAGCAGCAGAAACTACAACAGCTTCAGGAATCATCATTCCAGACACTGCAAAAGAGAAACCACAAAAAGGTACTGTTGTAGCCGTGGGAAATGGCAAAAAAGATTACACTATGTCTGTAAAAGTTGGAGATACCGTTTTATACGGTAAATATTCAGGAACAGAATTCAAATATGAAGGTAAAGATTACCTAATTATGAGAGAAGACGAAATTTACGCAATTCTTTAATCACAGATTAATCAATAACATTTAAACAAAAAATTAAAATGGCAAAAGATATAAAATTCGACATTGAAGCACGCGATGGTTTAAAACGTGGTGTTGACGCATTAGCAAATGCAGTAAAAGTAACTTTAGGTCCAAAGGGAAGAAATGTAATTATTTCAAAATCATTTGGTGGACCAACAGTAACGAAAGATGGTGTTTCTGTTGCAAAAGAAATCGAATTACAAGATCCATTAGAGAATATGGGTGCTCAAATGGTAAAAGAAGTAGCTTCTAAAACCAATGATTTAGCTGGTGACGGAACAACGACTGCAACCGTTTTGGCTCAAGCAATCGTGAAAGAAGGTTTGAAAAACGTTGCTGCTGGAGCAAATCCAATGGATTTAAAAAGAGGAATTGACAAAGCCGTAGAAACTATTGTTGCTGAATTAGGCAAACAATCAGTAGCTGTTGGTGACTCTTCTGAAAAAATCAAACAAGTAGCTTCTATTTCAGCAAATAATGATGAAACTATTGGTGATTTAATCGCAGTAGCTTTTTCAAAAGTTGGAAAAGAAGGTGTTATCACTGTAGAAGAAGCAAAAGGAACAGATACTTATGTAGATGTTGTAGAAGGAATGCAGTTCGACAGAGGGTACTTATCTCCATATTTTGTAACCGATGCCGATAAAATGATTGCAGAATTAAGCAATCCATATGTGTTGTTATACGATAAAAAAATTTCTAACTTACAAGAATTATTGCCAGTATTAGAGCCAGTAGCTCAATCGGGTCGTCCATTGTTAATTATTGCTGAAGATGTAGATGGACAAGCGTTAGCTACATTGGTAGTGAATAAATTAAGAGGTGGATTGAAAATTGCAGCGGTTAAAGCTCCTGGTTTTGGAGATAGAAGAAAAGCAATGTTAGAAGATATTGCTATTTTAACAGGAGGTACTGTAGTTGCTGAAGAAAGTGGATATTCTTTGGAGAACACTACCTTGGCAATGTTAGGAACGGCTGAGACAATTACAATAGACAAAGATAACACAACTATCGTAAATGGTGCTGGAAATGCTGAGAATATCAAAGCAAGAGTAAACCAAATTAAAGCACAAATGGAAACGACTACGTCTGATTATGACAGAGAGAAGTTACAAGAGCGTTTGGCTAAACTAGCTGGTGGAGTTGCTGTGTTATATGTTGGTGCTGCTTCAGAGGTTGAAATGAAAGAGAAAAAAGATCGAGTAGATGATGCATTACACGCTACTAGAGCGGCTGTAGAAGAAGGAATTGTTGCTGGTGGAGGTGTAGCTTTAGTTCGTGCAAAAGCAGTATTGGATGGTTTGAGCGCTTTGAATGCGGATGAAGCAACTGGAATTCAAATTGTAAATAGAGCTGTAGAAGCTCCTTTGCGTACGATTGTAGAAAATGCAGGCGGAGAAGGTTCAGTAGTAATCTCAAAAGTAGCTGAAGGAAAAGGTGACTTTGGATTCAATGCGAAGACAGGAGAATATGTAGACATGTTGAAAGCAGGAATCATTGATCCTAAAAAAGTAACTCGTGTAGCATTAGAAAATGCAGCTTCAGTAGCGGGTATGATTTTAACAACAGAGTGTGCTTTAATAGATATTAAAGAAGATGCACCAGCTATGCCAATGGGCGGAGGAATGCCAGGTATGATGTAATAAAATGAAATGCCCTAGTTAAAAGCTAGGGTATTTTTTTATTAATTTATTTTTTTTCTTGTTTGTATCGATATTATTTGTATATTTGCACTCACAAATCGCGGGATAGAGCAGTAGGCAGCTCGTCGGGCTCATAACCCGAAGGTCACAGGTTCGAGTCCTGTTCCCGCTACTAAGTAAGAAAAAGCCCGCTAAGGCTTTAAAGTAAAAGGTTTTGAATACTTTTCAAAACCTTTTTTTTATGTCCAAAATTCTTAGTATCTTACAAATCGTAAACGAAACCGTAAACGATTTTACCTTGAAGCCAAAACGAAATTTTACCGAACCCAAAATCTATACCGGTGGTATTGAGATTACCAAATGGTCCAAATATTCTAAAGCAGAACAACAAGAAGCTTTAGATAAAAACTGGTTTGTCTATTTTTCTTTTCGTAATCCTAAAACAGGTTTTTTAGAAAAACAACCCTTTATCAAAGGCGGAGTAAACCGCTATAAAACCAAAGAAGAGCGAATGGAAATCCTAGAAACCTATCGCCGAAATTTACTTCGAATCTTAAAAGAAGGCTACAACCCATATGACGAAAAAGGCACACAAAACGAGATTAAATCCGTAAAAGAAGCTTTTGCTTTTGCTCTGGATATCAAAAAGAATATGATGACCGAGAATTCCTTTATTCGTTTTAAATCCAGAATCAAGCGTTTTGAAAAGTATTTAGAAGAGAAAGGGTATTTATTTCGATTTATCACATCTGTGGAAAAATCTACAGTAATGGATTATCTCAATATGGTATTAGATACCTCAAGCGCTCGAAATAGAAATAACACT
>JALQYN010000040.1 GCA_023254055.1 Polaribacter sp. | reverse complement strand
GGTAGTTTTAGCTTTAGCCCAATCAGCTTCGTTTAAGATACCATCAATAGTAATTTCAGAGATATTGGTATTAATATATTTTACAAAAACTTGTTTTGTTTTTTGTGAAAAAAGGGTGGTGCAACTAATTATAAAAATTAGGAATAGATTTTTTTTCAAAACGGTACTTGGTTAGCGATTCGAAAGATAAAAAAATAATGTTATAAAATTATGGAAGTTGAAAAAACAAAAAAAGGAACTACATTTTTTGTAATTCCTTTTTTAAAAGTGTTTATAAAGTTGTTTTAAATAGCTTCAACAAATAAACCATCGCCTGTTTTAGAAACTTTGGCAACTTCTTTTTTTGTTAAGCCTTTAATGGTTTTGTCCCATTTTTTATTAGATAAACCAGATTGAATTTTTAAAGCACTTAACTCTATTTTATCTAAAGTTGATAAAATAGCTAATAGCGCAACTTCATCATCATTTAGCTCTACAGAAGGTGCTTGTTTCTCTGGTCTCATTTGTGGAAAGAATAACACTTCTTGTATGGATTGATTGTTGGTTAAGAACATAATTAAACGATCCATTCCAATACCCATACCAGATGTTGGTGGCATTCCGTATTCTAAAGCGCGTAAAAAATCGTAATCTATAAATTCAGTAGCTTCGTCATCTCCTTTGGCCGCTAGTTTTAATTGATGCTCAAAACGTTCACGTTGATCTATAGGGTCGTTTAATTCAGAGTAGGCATTGGCTATTTCTTTACCACAAACCATCAATTCGAAACGCTCCGTTAATTCTGGATTGTCTCTGTGTTCTTTACAAAGTGGACTCATTTCTTTTGGATAATCTGTGATAAATGTTGGTTGAATGTAATTTCCTTCACACTTTTCACCAAAAATTTCATCAATTAATTTTCCTTTACCCATGGTTGCATCAACTTCAATACCCATACCTTTTGCTGCAGCACGAATTTCATCTTCTGTTTTACCAGTAATATCAAACCCAGTAAAATGTTTGATAGAATCTGCCATGGTTACTCTTGCATATGGCGCTTTAAAATCGATGTTGTGTGCTCCGAAAGTCGCTTTGGTTGTTCCGTTTACAGCAACAGCACAATGCTCTAATAACTGCTCACAGAAATCCATCATCCAATTGTAATCTTTGTAAGCAACATAGATTTCCATGGCTGTAAATTCTGGATTGTGCGTTCTGTCCATTCCTTCATTTCTAAAGTTTTTAGAAAACTCGTATACCCCATCAAAACCTCCAACAATTAAGCGTTTTAGGTATAATTCGTTGGCTATTCTCATGTATAATGGAATGTCTAAACTATTGTGATGTGTAATAAATGGTCTAGCTGCAGCCCCACCAGGAATTGGTTGTAAAATGGGTGTTTCTACTTCAAAATATCCAGCAGTATTAAAGAAACTTCGCATGGCATTGAATAATTTTGTTCTTTTTACAAACACTTCCTTTACTTGTGGGTTTACCACCAAATCTGCATAACGCTGTCTATAACGTAACTCGGGATCTGTAAAAGCATCATGTACTATGCCTTCTGCATCTGTTCTTGGTAATGGTAGTGGTTTTAAAGCTTTGCTTAATAACACAAAGTTTTGAACACGCACACTTTTTTCACCCACTTGTGTGGTAAATAACTCTCCTTCAATCCCAATAAAATCTCCAATATCTAATAATTTTTTATAGACCTCATTATAGAGTGTTTTATCTTCTCCAGCACAAATTTCATCCCTATTAAAATAGACTTGAATTCTTCCTTCTGCGTCTTGTAATTCTGCAAAAGATGCTTTTCCTTGTATTCTTCTAGACATTAATCTACCAGCAATAACTACCTGTTTACTCTCAACATAAGTTTCCTTTATCTGTTTTGAATTGTGATTCACAGGAAATACATCTGCCGGATAAGGATTGATTCCTAATTCGCGTAATTTTGATAGTTTTTCTCTTCGTACGATCTCTTGTTCAGAAAGCTGCATGTTTATTTTGTTTTAAGATGCCAAAATTAAACTATTTAAAAAAAAAGGAAAGCATCTTTTTAAAGAATCTCTCTTTTTTAAGTGAATTTTATCTGATTCTAGGGTTTTTGAGTGTTGGATTGGATTTTGAGATGATATTAATCATAGTTTTTAAAACGTATTTGTATTTCCTTTATAACTGTTTTAAAGAAATTAAAGCAGATGTAATTAATAAATTAAATTTTTTAAAAATGAAAAAAATAGTATTAAGCATGATTACTATTTTAACGATAGGTTTTTATGCAGTAGCACAAGATTTATCTCCATATTTTAAAGTTGGAGAATCTACAGAGACTATAGATGTGCTATCTGGTAAGATCGTTTCTGTATTAGAGAAAAACGGATTTACCATTTTAGGAAACTATAATCCATCAGAGAAAGCAACATTAAAAATAGTTGCATTTACAAGAACCGATATTAAAGAAAAGGTTGTTAAAGTAAAAGATAGAGGTGCTTTGGCAGCAGTTTTTAAAATCGGTTTAGAAAAAAGTGCAGGGAAAGTTATTATATCCTATACCAATCCAGAGTATTTATTAAGAGCTTATTTAATGAACAATTATGAATTGTATAGAAACACATTCATAAAATTCTCAGAAGATTTAAAAAACACATTGCTTGCTTTTGGAGATGAATTTGTGCCTTTTGGAGGTTCTGTAAAAGCAGATAAATTAAAAAAATATCATTATAAAATAATGATGCCCTATTTTACTGACCCAATAGAGTTGGCAACCTATGACTCTTTTGAGCAAGGGTTGATTAAAATTCAAAATAACTTGTCAATTAACAAGGGTGCTACTAAAATGGTATATAAGCTTGTCTATAAAGAAGAAAAAGTAGCTGTTTTTGGAATTGCTTTAAAGAGTAAAGAAGAAGGTGAGGCTTATTTTTTGCCTAAAATAGGTGAATCTAATATTGCAGCTATGCCTTATGAAATAATATTACAAGACAATGTTGTTACGATGTTACATGGTAAATATAGAATTGCTTTGTTTTGGCCAGATTTAAGCATGGGGACTTTTATGAAAATAATGAGTACACCAGGAGATATAAAAGATGCTTTAAAAGCTGTTTGTAATTAGTTTTTTAAGATGTACAATACAAAACTCTCTTAATATAATGTTAGGAGAGTTTTTTTTAGAAAAATTGTAGATTAAAAAAAACCTCGTATATTCGCGGGCTGCTTCTTATAAAAGTAGCATTTAGTTGTGTTGTTTTGGCACTTTCGTAAAAGTGTCGTGGTTTTGTTAACCAATGGAAAGCTTCCCTGAGATGGGACGCTTTTTTTTTGACCTTTATTTTTTAAAAGAAAACTGATTTATATTCCCAAAATGTGCTGATAAAAAACCAAAAATAAACTATTCCAACTCCAAATTTTAAGCTAGCGGATACAAAAAAACCTAATATAGAACCAAATGATGCTTTTATTGCTCTATCTCTATCCTTACTATCGTGCATCATTTCACCAATAAAAGCACCCACAAATGCACCTATTAAAATTCCGAACGGAATAGGAGAGAACAAGCCAATGATTAGTCCAATTGTGGTTCCATAAACTCCTTTTTTACTTCCACCAAACCGTTTGGTTCCCATTGCGGGAATAAAATAATCGAGCACCCAAACCAATGCAGCAACAAAAAGTGTGATACTTAAGAAAGTCCAATCTTTTGGAACGGCTGATGTAAAATGTAAAAGTAATAGACCTAGCCAACCAGTTAAAGGTCCTGGTAAAATGGGTAAAAATGCACCGATTATTCCTAAAATCATGCAAATAAATCCTAGAAAAAGTAAAAGAATGTCCATTGATTTTTTATTGTATGACGAAAATACGAAAAGATTGTTACTAATTCTTTTGAAACGAAAACGTATCTTTGGAATTCAAAAATTTTAATATGAAATCACTTATACTTCTTTTTTTTACACTTTTGTTTTCTGTCAGTTGTTTTTCTCAATCAGAGGGAGAAAGTAAAGGGACAGAAAATTCAAATTCTACAAATGATGTTCCCTTTGTAATAATAGAATCTCCACCAGTTTATCCTGGTTGTGTTGGTACTAAAAAAGAAAAATTCAAATGCTTAAAAGTTAGTATGCAACGATTTCTTGCTGAAAATTTTGATTCTTCTTTGCCAAATAAGTTAGATCTTCCTGCAGGTAGGTACAGGTTTTTGACCGTATTAGTTGTAAAGCCATCTGGATATTCTGAAGCTGTTAAAGTACAAGCACCACATCCAGATATTGTAAAAGAACTTAAAAGAGTTGTGTCTGCTTTCCCTAAGATGAAGCCCGGGAATCAACGAGGAAAAGCAGTTGGAATGAGATATACTTTGCCATTAACTGTTATTGTGGAATAATTAAAATTCACAAAATAGATCAAATCAGGATTCATTCCTGATTTTTTTGGTTCAAATGCTATTTTTTAGAACAATAATTAAATCGTATTTTTACCTAGTAATTTTACAATATGCGATTTCGAGTAATTTCTCTTTTCTTACTTATTTTATTTAGTACTTCTTGTGAGTACTTTAATTTCAATAAGAAATCTAACTTACAAGAAGTAGATACCATTATTGATTTCTCTTCAGTGGATGTTTTTCCAACCTTTGAAGCTTGTAAAAGTTTTATTGATAAAGTAAAAAAAACAGACTGTTTTAGAACTACTATCCATAAACACATCTCTGAAAGTTTAGCAAAGCACCAATTGGAAGTTAAAAAACCTATTGATGAAACCATTCAAGTGTCTGTGTTGATCAACAATAAAGGTGTTGTTTCTGTTCAGCAAATCTCTTCTTCTGAAATGCTGAAAAAAGAAATTCCGACCATTGATAGCTTAATTACGATAAGTTTACAAGATTTGCCAAAGTTGTTTCCTGCAACAAAAAGAGGAATTCCGGTGACGACACAATATCAAATTCCGATTCAGATTCACGTAAACTAAAAATAGATTTCCATTTCCGAAAATCTATTTTTTTATTTTTAAAGATGCGTTCTCAACTCCGCTCGAACTGACATTATGATTTTTAATTCAACATTTTCCAAAGCTGATCTTTCAATTCTGTCAAGCCGGTATTTGCTAAAGAAGAGAAAAATATATGAGGAACACCCTCTGGTAATTCTTTGGTGATTTCTGCTCTTAATTCATCGTCTAACATGTCGTCTTTAGAAATTGCCAACAACCTGTTTTTATCTAGCAATTCTGGATTGTGTGTTTTTAGTTCGTTCAATAAAATTTTATATTCTTTATTGATGTCTTCACTATCCGCAGGAATTAAAAACAACAAAGTAGAATTACGTTCAATATGACGTAAAAAACGAAATCCTAAACCTTTTCCTTCTGCAGCACCTTCTATGATTCCAGGAATATCTGCCATTACAAAAGTTTGATGATTTCTATGTTCTACAATTCCTAAATTGGGTTTTAAGGTTGTAAATGCATAATCTGCAATTTTTGGTTTTGCCGAAGTAATTACAGACAAAAGAGTAGATTTTCCTGCATTGGGGAATCCAACCAAACCTACATCTGCCAATAATTTTAACTCCAGTAAATACCAACCTTCTAAACCATCCATTCCTGGTTGTGCGTATCTTGGCGTTTGATTTGTAGAAGATTTAAAATTCCAGTTTCCCAATCCACCTTTACCACCTCTTAATAAAACTACCTCTTGTTGGTCTTCTGTTACTTCAAAAAGAACTTTATTGGTGTCTGCATCTCTAACGATAGTTCCTAAAGGTACATTTATATAAATATCTTCTCCATCTTGCCCCGTACTTCTACTTTTACTTCCATTACCACCTTCAGAAGCTCTAAAATGCTTTTTAAATTTTAAATGAAATAGTGTCCACATATTTTTATCTCCCCGGAGAATAATATGACCACCACGACCACCATCACCACCATCGGGACCTCCTTTGGTAATAAATTTCTCCCTGTGTAAGTGCGTAGAACCACGTCCTCCTTTACCGGAAGAAGCATATATTTTTATGTAATCAACAAAGTTACCTTCCGTCATTGTAATTTATTTAAAGAGTTAGATTTAAAATACCTAACAGCTATTGGCTGTTCTCCTTTTAATTTCAAATCCTCTGTCATTTTTTCTACGATGTCATTCCTGCGTAGGTAGGAATCTTTTTTAATTAATGCGTTTTATAAAATGAAATTCCTACTATCATAGGAAAGACAAAACACTTTTTTTATAGTTTATCAAAAACTTGAGCCAATCGATTTGTAATTTCATCAATAGAACCGACTCCGTTTACTCCAAAGTAGTTTCCTTGTGCTTGATAATAGTCTTTTAAAACTGCTGTTTTTGTATTGTATTCGTTAAAACGATTTCTAATTTTTCCTTCATCAGTATCGTCTGTTCTGCCACTTGTTTTTCCTCTTTCTAATAAACGTTCTACTAGTAAATCTTCAGAAACTTCTAAAGCCACCATACCATTTATTTGCTCTCCTTTTTCAGACAAGAATGCATCTAAGGCTTTTGCTTGAGATTCTGTTCTTGGAAACCCGTCAAAGATAAATCCGTTTGCATCTGCATTTTTATTGACTTCTGCTTTTAGCATTTCAATAGTAACTTCATCCGGAACCAAGTCTCCTTCGTCCATGTATTTTTTTGCTAATACACCTAATTCGGTTTGATTTTTAATATTGTATCTAAACACATCACCTGTAGAAATGTGAACTAGGTTGTACTTTTCTTTTAACAATGTTGCTTGTGTACCTTTTCCTGCACCAGGAGGA
Organism: Polaribacter sp.; assembly: GCA_023254055.1. Taxonomy (GTDB): domain Bacteria; phylum Bacteroidota; class Bacteroidia; order Flavobacteriales; family Flavobacteriaceae; genus Polaribacter. The sequence goes on along the minus strand of JALQYN010000040.1, from coordinate 6,520 downwards.
CCAAATAATACAATGTTTTTCATAATTTTTTTATTGTTGTTGTGTTGATGATAGTTGATATATTTTTGGTAAATTTCTTCCCAATCCGTTATAATCTAAGCCGTAACCTACAATAAATTTATCTGGAATACTTTTTCCAATATAATCTATGTGTAAGTCTTTTTTAAAGGCATCTGGTTTAAAAAATAAGGTTGCAATTTTTAACTGTTTTACTTTTTTATCTTTAAAAATGTTCAATATTTCTTGAAGCGTGTTTCCTGTGTCAATAATATCTTCTAAAATAACAACAGTTTTACCTTCTATATTTTCATTTAAACCAACAAGTTGTTTTACCTTTTCTGTTGATGATGTTCCTTCATAGGATGCTAATTTTACAAAAGAAATTTCACAGTTATTTTTGTAGCTTTTCGCAAAATCTGAAAGAAACATAAAAGAGCCATTTAAAATTCCGATAAATACAGGAGTTTCACCCTCGCAATCTTTTGCTACTTGATTAGCCAATGATTTTACGATGCTATTTATTTCATCTTCTTCTATGAAGGTTTTAAAACTTAAATCGTGCAGTTTAACGGTATTCATTTTGCAAAGATACGGTCTTGTTATTGAATGAAAAAACCGTTTTGAATTAAGTTCAAAACGGTTTTTCTATTTTTAATCTTTTCAGCTTATTTCTTTTCTTCTTTTTTAGAAGTATCAAACATTACTGGAGTTGCAATAAATAGTGAAGAGTATGTTCCAACTACTACACCAATAATTAATGCAAACATAAATCCTTTAATAGAATCTCCTCCAAATAAGAAGATTGCTAACATTACTAGTAACGTTGTTAAAGAAGTGTTGATTGTTCTTCCTAAAGTAGAACTTAATGCTTTATCAACTACCTCTGTATATTTCCATTTTGTATGAATTCCTGTAAATTCTCTAATTCTATCAAAAATAACCACAGTATCATTCAGTGAGTAACCAACAACAGTTAAGATTGCAGCAATAAATGATTGATCTATTTCCATATCAAATGGCATAAATTTATATAAGATAGAAAAGATACCTAATACAATCAATACATCATGGAAAACAGCTACGACAGCACCTACACTAAACGATACTTTTCTAAAACGCAATAAGATATATAAGAATACAACTATTAAAGATCCCAATACGGCCCATAATGCAGATGTTTTAATATCATCGGCAATGGTTGGGTCTACTTTTCTGTAACTCATAATTCCGTTTGCATTTTCAGCTTTTTCAAAACCAGGTTTAAAGTCTTCATAGGTAGTAGTACCAATATGAGATTTTAATCCATTATACAAAGCAAATTGTACTTCTTCGTCTGCAGATTTCCCTTCGTCATCAATTTTAAATGCAGTTGTAATTTTTAATTGGTTGTCTGAACCATATGTTTTTACTTCTGGAGCTCCATTAAATACAGCTGTTAAATCATTTCTAACATCAGAAGAATTCATTGATTGTTCAAAACGAACAACATAAGAACGGCCTCCTTTAAAATCTACTCCTTGTTTTAATCCTAAAGTTGCAATAGATACAATACCTCCAAGAATAATCATTCCAGAAACTATATATCCAATTTTACGCTTTCTTAAGAATTCAATATTGATATTTTGGAACCAGTTTTTAGAAATAGGAGTATTAAATGTAATGTTAGAGTTTTTATCAACAGCACGATCTATTAACATACGAGTAATAAATACAGCCGTAAATAAAGAAGTTGCAATACCAATCATTAATGTTAAAGCGAAACCTTTAATTGGTCCAGTACCAAATACATATAAGATAATACCTGTTAAAAGAGTTGTAATGTTTGCATCAATAATTGCAGATAAAGCACCTTTTACACTAAATCCGTCTTCTACAGCTAATTTCAATCCTTTTCCACCTGCTAAACCTTCTTTAATTCTCTCGAAGATAATAACGTTTGCATCTACGGACATACCAATGGTTAAGATAATCCCAGCAATACCTGGTAAGGTTAATACCGCACTAAACGATGCTAAAATTCCGAATATGAATAAAATATTTACAACCAATGCAATGTTTGCATATCCACCAGCTTTTCCATAGTAGAATAGCATCCAGATTAAAACCAATCCAATTGCTAAACCAAAAGAGTTGAAAGATCTGTCAATAGATTCTTGCCCTAAAGAAGGGCCTACAACGCTTGATTCAATAATTCTTGCAGCAGCAGGTAGTTTACCCGCTTTTAATACGGTTGCAATATCTTGTGCCTCTGTAATAGTCATAGATCCACCAGCTATAGAGGTTCTACCACCAGTAATAGGTTGGTTAACAGAAGGTGCAGTATATACATAGTCATCTAAAACAACAGCTACAAATCTCCCAGCATTTTCAGTAGTCATTTTTTCCCACTGTTTAGAACCAGAACTATTCATTGTCATACTTACTTCTGGTTTATTTCCTAATTGGTCAAAAACCTGTGCAGCATCTACAATGACATCTCCTTCAATAGTTGCTTTGTCTTTTCTGTTTGATTTAATTGCGTATAAACCGATAACTTCAGCAGTTTTATCTACGTTAGACTGCGCTTTATAATCCCATAAAAATTTTACATATCTAAGATTGGCAGGTAATAAAGCTCTAACTTCTTTTCTGTTTAATAACTTGTTTACTGTTGCTGTATCTGAAACTTTAGCTTGAGCTACTAAAGAGCTAACTTGCTGCTGGTTTTGTGCAACATTAGGATATAAGTAGGTAAATAAAGTTTTTTGGTTGTTTACTTCTGTAGAATCTTTTTTTCCTAATAAATTGTCGATGTCATCTTTTTTGATTGAATCGTTTGCAGTAGGGTTTTCATCTTTTAAAAGTTCTGTAATCTTTGTGTTTGCTGTGAAAAAGAAGTTCTGAACTTCTGTATTAGAAAACACTTCCCAAAATTGTAATTTAGCAGTACTTTCTAATAATCTTTTTACACGGTCAATATCTTTTGCTCCTGGTAATTCGATTTGAATTCTCCCTGAATTACCAACACGTTGAATGTTTGGTTGTGTTACCCCAAATTTATCAATTCTACTACGCAATACTTCAAAAGCAGTATTGATAGAGTTGTCGATTTCACCTTGAATAATAGGCTTTACTTCAGCATTTGTTTTGCTAAAGTTAATTCCTTTGTCAGCTAAAGTTTTTGTTCCAAAAATTGAAGGATCACTTAACTTAACTGTTCCGTTACTTAATTTTTCAAATTCTAAAAAGAATAAATTTAAGTAGGTGTCCGTACTATTTTTTTGAGCTTCATCAGCAGCTGTTAAAGCTTGATTAAAAATTTGGTTTTTAGTTTCATTAGACAATCCTATTAAAATATCTTTTACAGATACTTGTAAAACTGCATTAATTCCACCTTTTAAATCAAGACCAAGATTCATCTCTTTGTCTTTAATGTCGTTGTAGCTATATTCAGCAAAACCTAAATTAATGATTTTAGTGTTTCCAACACTGTCTAAATATTTTTTCTCAAAATTAGCTAAAGCTTTACCATCGTCATTGGTAACTTTTCCTTTCGCATACACCTTAGCGGCATCTTCAACATTTCCTGCGAAATAGGTAAATGATAATTGATATAAACTTACTAATCCAAAAAGGATAGCGAATAATCTGATAAGTCCTTTGTTTTGCATCTTCTCTTAAATTTTAATCGACTTCTTAGTAAAAACGTGCAAATATAGTATTTCAAAAAAGATTAGCCAATTCTTTTATCATATTTGTAGTATAAGATTCTTGTTTTTCAAAGCTTTAAAAAAAATGAGAAAAAAGAACCTTTAATTTTTTATATATTTACCCACCAAAATAAGAGAATTAATCAATAAAAATCTAAATCATTTCAAATGGCTTATCAATCTGATATTGAAATAGCACAAGCTAAAACCTTAGTGCATATTAAAGAAATTGCAGCAAAATTAAATATTGATGAAGATAATATGGAAATGTACGGCAAGTACAAAGCTAAATTACCTTTAAGTTTAATTGATGAAGATAAAATAAAACAAAATAATTTAGTCCTTGTTACAGCATTGACACCAACTCCAGCTGGAGAAGGAAAAACAACTGTTTCTATTGGTTTGACTGAAGGGTTAAACAAAATTGGTAAGCAGGCGACTGTAGTTTTAAGAGAGCCTTCTTTGGGACCGGTTTTCGGAATTAAAGGTGGAGCTGCTGGTGGTGGTCATTCTCAAGTGGTTCCGATGGAAGATATTAATTTACACTTTACAGGAGATTTTAATGCCATTGAAAAAGCAAATAATTTACTCTCAGCTTTGATTGATAATAATTTACAAAGTGCTGTGAATAATTTAAATATTGATCCGCGTACCATTTTATGGAAACGTGTAATTGATATGAATGATAGAGCATTGCGTGATATCACCATTGGTTTAGGTGGAACTGGAAACGGAATTCCAAGACAAGACGGATTTAACATTACACCAGCGTCAGAGGTAATGGCGATATTGTGTATGGCTACTGATTTTGAAAACTTGAAGAAACGTCTTGGAGATATTTTTATCGGATTTACATTTGATAAAAAACCTGTTTTTGCACGTGATTTAAAAGCAGAAAATGCCATGGCAATTTTATTAAAAGATGCCATAAAGCCAAATTTAGTTCAGACGTTAGAGGAGAATCCTGCGATTATTCATGGTGGACCTTTTGCAAACATTGCACAAGGAACAAATACGGTGTTGGCTACAAAAATGGGCTTGAGTTTGTCTAATTATGTAGTAACAGAGGCAGGTTTTGGAGCAGACTTGGGAGCGGAAAAATTCTTAAATATCAAATCGGCTTTCGCTGGATTGAATCCAAAGTGTGTGGTCTTGGTTGCAACCATAAGAGCATTACGTCATCATGGAGGTGCTCAACCAGATGAATACAATACACCAAGTTTAGAAAGAGTTACAGAAGGGTTTAAGAATTTAGAAAAACATATAGAAAACATTCGTAAATTTAATATTGAACCGGTTGTAGCAATCAATTCATTTGTGTCAGATTCTGAAGAAGAAGTACAGTTTATAAAAGACACTTGTGCAAGTTTGGGAGTACATGCTGTCTTGTCAGAAGGATGGGCAAAAGGAGGTGAGGGAACAAAAGAATTGGCAGCAGCTGTTGTAGATGTTGTTGAAAACAAAGCAACTCAATTTAAGCCGTTGTACGATTGGAAAAGTCCGGTTAAAGAAAAAATAGCAATCATTGCAAAAGAAATTTATGGTGCAGATGGGGTTATTTATGATAAAAAAGCGGAATTAAATTTACGTAGAATAGATCGTTTAGGATTCAATGACTTTGCTATTTGTATGGCAAAAACGCAAAAATCTTTTTCTGATGATGAAAAATTAATTGGAAGACCAACCGGTTTTTCAGTAACTGTTCGAGAAATTGAAATTGCTGCTGGAGCACAATTTATCATTCCGATTTTAGGGAAAATGATGCGTATGCCAGGTTTACCTGCAAAACCAGCATCAGAGGGAATGACCATTGATAACAACGGTGTGATTTCTGGATTGTCTTAATGCATCAAATTAGAGAAGCCATACCTTCGGAATATTCTGAATTGGGTAAATTAATGGTTGATGTATATTCTCAGCTAGAAGGTTTTCCTAAACAAGATGAAATCCCAGAATATTATTATCATTTAATACACGTTGGTGAGTTTATTAAATCACCTAAAGTAAAATTATTTGTTGCTGTTTCAGAAGATGGAAAAGTTGATGGAGGTTTGGTGTATTTTGGAGACCTACAATATTATGGAGCAGGGAACAAATCTATGGTTAATAAAGATGCAGCTGCATTCAGGTTATTAGCTGTAAACCCTCATTTAAGAGGCTTGGGGTTAGGAAAAAGGCTGATTGAAATTTGTTTTAATCAGGCAAAAAAAGAAGGATTTAAATACCTTTTTATTCATTCGACAAAGTATATGAAGATTGCTTGGGAAATGTATGAACGGATGGATTTTGTTCGTTATCATGAAATAGATTTTGAGAAAAGCGGAGTAGGTATATACGGATTTAGATATACTTTATAAACAAAAAAATCCAGCCATTTGGCTGGATTTTTATTTATTTTAAAAAAGTAGAATTACAATTCTAACAACCCATTTGTTGCTTTAACCCCTTGAGCAGATTCTTGCATTTTGGCTTTTTCAGCGTCACTTAAATGAATCTCAACAATTTTTTCAATTCCGTTTCTTCCTAAAACAACAGGAACTCCGATACATAAATCGTTTAAGCCATATTCCCCTTCTAACAAGGTAGAACATGGGTATATTTTTTTTTGGTCACAAGCAATTGCTTGTACCAATCCAGAAACAGCTGCTCCTGGCGCATACCAAGCAGAGGTTCCTAATAATCCAGTTAATGTAGCACCACCAACTTTAGTGTCTTCTAAAACTTGCTGTAATCTTTCTTCAGAGATAAACTCAGAAACAGGAACAGAGTTTCTTGTTGCTAAACGTGTTAAAGGAACCATTCCTTTATCAGAATGACCACCAATTACCATT
>JALQYN010000052.1 GCA_023254055.1 Polaribacter sp. | reverse complement strand
ATACGAAGGTTTTGTTCAATTAAGAAATGTTGGGTTGTTTTTCACAGGTCCAAACAGTACTGTATCTACCTCTTTTATTATTGGAATTACTTTTATGCACGTTTTACACCTAATTGCAGGGTTAATTGTGCTATTAGTAGTAATTTATAATCATTTTAAATCTAAGTATAATTCCGCAGAAATGCTTGGTTTTGAGCTAGGTGCAATTTTTTGGCACTTTGTTGGAGTACTTTGGATCTATCTATTTTTCTTTTTCTATTTTATTAGATGATGAAAATTATGTAATTTTGACAAACTATTTAAAAAATAATTAACATAGACATTTATGGGAGCAACTATTGCTGTAAATTCTGAAGACAAAACTACCTGGAACGGTGGTGGAAATAGACCTTTTGGAGCTAGTTACGGAAAAATGATGATGTGGTTTTTTATCGTATCAGATGCATTAACTTTTTCTGGATTTTTAGCCGCTTACGGTTTAACAAGATTTAAATTTATAGACTCTTGGCCAATTGCCGATGAAGTTTTTACTCACTTTCCGTTTTTACATGGAGTACATGCACCAATGTACTATGTAGCATTAATGACATTTATCTTAATCTTTTCTTCTGTAACAATGGTGTTAGCCGTTGATGCTGGTCATCAAATGAAGAAAAAGAAAGTAGCGTGGTATATGTTGTTTACAATTATTGGAGGTTTAATCTTCTTAGGTTCTCAAGCTTGGGAATGGAAAAACTTTATTGGAGGTTCTTACGGTGCGGTTCAGACAACAGATGGTAAAATTTTACAATTTGTAAAAGATGGACATCAAATTGCATTGTCTGATTTTGTAGTTGAAGGACACGAAGAAAGAGTTCAACATACAAGAAAAAATGGATTATGGAATGAAAGCGAAGGAACATTACCTAGTTATTCTGTAAACGAAGTAGTAAATTCTTATAAGAATGATCCTTCTGTATTAATAAGAGTAGAAAAGATTGATCTTTCAACAAAAAAGAAACAGATTCTTTCTAGAGAGGAAGGAGAAAGGTATTTATTAAATGCAAAACAAGTTGTAGAAGGTGCTAATCTTCATGTCAATGAATATGGGAATCCGATTTTTGCAGATTTCTTTTTCTTCATTACTGGATTTCACGGATTTCACGTATTCTCAGGAGTACTTATTAATATTATCATATTTTTTAATGTTTTACTGGGTACTTACGAAAAAAGAGGACATTATGAAATGGTAGAAAAAGTAGGGTTATATTGGCACTTTGTAGATTTAGTTTGGGTATTTGTATTCACATTCTTCTACTTAGTTTAATTGTAAAAAGATAATAAAAAATGGCACACGCACACGAATCTAATACAAAAAGAATATGGATGGTTTTTGGAATACTATCTATAATAACAATTGTAGAAGTTGTTTTCGGTATTATAAAACCAGAAGTTTTACATTTAACAAGTTTTTTAGGTACAAGCCCACTTAACTGGATATTTATTATTTTAACATTAGCAAAAGCATATGGAATTACATGGGCTTTTATGCACATGGAAGGTGAAAAAAAATGGTTTAGAAGAGCTGTAGTTTGGACTGCTGTATTTCTAATCATCTATTTAGTTACTTTGTTGTTAATAGAAGGAGGATATTTATTTGATGTAATGTCTCCTTTAACAAAATGGAATTACTAATTTGTATTAAAATATATTAAGGTGGTTTTTACCACCTTTTTTTTTGCATCATGAAGAAAAATAAAATCAAAAAAGCACTAGTATTATCGGCCCTATTTTTAGGACCATTGATCTTTTATATTTTCCTTTCATTAGGAATTTATCATCATGCAAATTTGCCAATTCTTACAGAAAAAGTAGAAAATGTAAGTGGATCAGTTTCTTTTCAAAATCATTTTTCTGTGGTGAGTTTTTTAGGGACTGATATTGATAAAAATAAAGGAGGCCTTTTTAATTTAAACGAAGTTATTTATAAAAGATATCGTAAAAGCCTTTATTTTCAATCTGTTTTAATTGCTCCAAAAGGAACAGAAATACAAGTTGAATCTTTAAAAATGAAACTAAAAACCTATACAGATATAGAAAACTGGAAGTTTGTTTTTATGAATGAGGATGAGATTAAAAGCCTATTTAAAAGTTTAGATTCGCCCTACACCATTAAACAAGATTTAAGCTCAGAATATGTTTTTATTATCGATAGAGAATTACGCTTGAGAGGAAGAAAAGATGATGAAGATACAGAAAATGGTAGATTATATGGTTATAATATGAATTCTGTAAATGACCTTAAGAATAAGATGAAAAAAGATATTGAAATTATATACTACCAATTAAAAAAATCGATTGAAAAAGAAAAGCGATTTAAACGTAAAATATAAAGTACAATGAAAAAAAAATATTCATATATAGGTATTTCTTTTATCATATTAATTTTCGGAATTTATGTGATTCCAAAAGTGGTTCAAAAATTTCAAAAATCAGATTTGGTTACATTCAATAAAGTACCTGATTTTGAATTCGTTAATCAAAACGGAAATACAATTACCAATAAAAACTTTGAAGGAAAAGTGTTTGTCGTAGAATTCTTCTTTACAACATGTCCATCTATTTGTCCGATTATGAATAGAAAAATGATTACAATTCAAAATGAGTTTTATGGAAATCCGAATTTCGGTATTGCATCTTTTTCAATCACTCCAGATATTGATACTCCAAAAGTATTGAGCCAATATAGAAAAGACCACAACATTACCAGTAAAAATTGGCAGATGTTAACAGGTAAAAGTCAAGACTATGTCTATGATTTATCCAACAAAGGATTTAAGCTATATGCTGGTAATGGAGAAGAAGAACATGGTGGGTTCGAACATTCAGGTTTGTTTGCATTGGTAGATAAAGAGGGCAATATTCGATCTAGAAGAGACGATTATGGAAATCCAATCATGTATTATAGAGCCTTAGAAGAAAATGGTTTTCAAGATCAAATTAAAGAATTAAAAGAAGACATAAATATTTTGTTAAATGAGTAAAGAGTTAGCGAATCAAGAAAAAAAATACAACAGAATAATTACAGCTTTATCTATAATTATTCCTTTAGCTGTAGCGCTTTTGTTTGGTGTAAATTTAAAAAAGTTAGGTTTTGATGTAGAACCTCTTACGTTTTTACCACCTATATATGCAACAATAAACGGAATTACAGCATTGCTTTTAATTTTTGCTGTTATTGCAATTAAAAACGGAAACAAAAAATTACATGAGCAATTAAATACAACTGCTATTTTTTGTTCGGTGTTGTTTTTATTAATGTATATAGCCTATCATATGACTTCTGAATCTACAATATTTGGAGGTGAAGGAGTAATAAAATATGTGTATTATTTCATTTTAATTTCTCATATTTTATTGTCAATAGCTGTTATCCCTTTTGTATTATTCACCTTTGTAAGAGCAAAACTTGGGAAATTTTCTGAGCATAAAAAAATTGCAAAAATTACATTTCCATTATGGTTGTATGTTGCAATTACCGGGGTGTTAGTTTATTTAATGATTTCTCCTTATTATAGTTGATTATGAAAAAAAGTATAATTGTTCTGGTTCTCTTATTTACAATTGATACAAAAGCACAATGTGCAATGTGTAAAGCCGTTGTAGAAAATGGTGGGCAAGAAATGGCAGAAGGAATCAATTCTGGAATTACTTATTTAATGGCTTTTCCTTATATTCTTGTTGCTCTTTTAGCTTATGTTTTATTCAGATATAAGAAAAGAATTAAAAGTTAGTTCTTTAAAAACAAAAAACCTGTAACATATTCTACTTTTGTTCGTCATATTAGCGATGAAGAGTACAAAAAATGTCTGGTTTTATCCACACGTGTTCGAAATCAAACAGTTATAAAAACGCACGTTAACACTAACTTACTGATAAACAAATTGTTATAAATTTTTTTATTTAGGCTCACTATTTGTGTCTATAACTGAACTGAAATATAAAGCATAATAAAAAATACATGAAAACTAAAATTTTAATAGGTGTTGCACTAATTGCATTTTCATTTTCTGGAGTTTCACAAAAGAAATGGAATTTAAAAGAAGCTGTCGAATATGCATTAAAAAATAATATCAGCATTAAACAAAGCGAGTTAGATTTAGAAAATTTTAACGAAAGTGTTGCCGGAGCTAAAGGAAATTTTTTACCAAATTTAAACGCATCATCTGGAGCCAATTTAAATTTTGGATCTACTATTGATCCAGTAAGTAATGGTAGAATATCTTCTACTAGTTTTAGTTCTTCTTATAGTTTACGAAGTGGGATTACCGTTTTTAACGGATTTAGATTGTTAAATTCTTATAAGGACGCAAAATTAAATGCTGTTGGAAGCCAATTGAATTTACAAAAAATTAAAGATGATATTTCTTTAAATGTAGTTAATTCTTATTTAAATATTTTATTTGCAAAAGAGAATTTATCGGTTGCAAAAGTTCAAGCAGAAATAAGTAAAAAGCAAATCGAGATTTCTAAAAGTCAAGTAGATGCAGGCTCTAAACCTAAAGGAGAATTATTAAATGCCCAATCTGCATACGCAAACGATATACAAAACGTTGTTTCTTTAGAAAATACTTTAAACATCGCTTTATTAGGTCTTGCTCAATTATTACAAGTAGATCCTGACAATTTTGATGTAGAAAAAATTGATGTAGGAGCACCTTCTGCTTCCTTATTATTTAAAAGTCCAGACGCAGTATATAAAAAAGCAGTTGAAACAAGGCCAGAAATATTAAATGCAAAGGTTGGTATTGAAAAAGGCGAATTAGGTATTGCAATTGCTAAAAGTGGTTTTTTACCAACGGTAACTGCTTCTGCAAGCGCAGGAACTAATTATAGTCATCGATTTACTATTTTTCAAGGGCAACGAAATGATTATTTCTTTAAGCAGTTAAATGATAACTTTGGATATGGATTAGGCTTATCATTAAGTATTCCTATTTTCAATAGATTTCAGAATAAAGTAAACCTAAACAAAGCGATTATAAGTAAAGAAAAATCTGAGTTAACTTTTGAAAGCGAAAAATTGCGTTTACAACAAACAATTCAGAGAGCCTTTTTAGATGCAAAAGCAGCCTTAAAAAGTTATGAAGCAGCTAGATTATCATTACAAGCACAGCAAGAAGCATTTAAAAATGCACAACAGAGATATAACTATGAAGCCATTACATTATTTGAGTTCGATCAGGTAAGAAACAGGTTGGTAAATGCAGAATCAACATTAATTAGAGCAAAGTACGATTATGTATTTAAGTCAAAAGTGTTGAAATTTTATTTCGGAGAATCAGTTATAGAGTAAGTATGATTTAATAAAAGATAAAAAAATCCCTAAGAAATTTCTTAGGGATTTTTTATGAAATTATTTTCTGATGTTAAGAGTCGAAATTTTCTTCAACAATTTTTTTAATCTGTTTATTTAAATAATCCATAGATCGGTAACTAGTATGTTCTAATATAATAACAACTAAATCATCTTCTTGATATTGCGTTATACCAGTGCTAAACCCATTCCACTTTCCAAAATGATACACGATTTTCTCATCATTTTTTTCATTAATTCGAAAACCAAAACCGTAAGGTATTTTTCTTCCATACTTGGTTTTTCCTTTAGCGTACATTAGCTCTAATGACTCTTTAGAGATAATTTTTCCACTATTAAGTCCATTTACCCACTTAAGTAAATCTTTACTTGTGGCGTAAATATTCTTATCACCAACAATTGCGTCGTTAATTGTATTTGGAATTGTTCTGTGCCTCCAACCACGATACAATCTATAGCCAATTAATTGATTTGATCTTAGTGTGTCATTTTGAAAACTAAAAGCAAAAGAATCATTCATTTTTAAGGGCTTAAAAATGTTAGCATCCAAGAATTCTGAATAACTCATTTCAGATATTTTTTCTATAAGTGAAGCTAAAACGAAATACCCAGTGTTTGAATAATCAAATTTTCTTCCAGGCCATGAAAACTTAGAAACTTTACTTGTTTCTAAAAATTCCATCATTTCAATATTTGTAGGAGCTTTGTTTTTCTTCCATTCATTTTCTGCAACCCAAAAATAATTTGGTAATCCAGAAGTGTGATTTAATAAATGTTGAATTGTAATATTCTTAAAAGGAAATTTTGGGAAATAGGTGGTTATTGTATCCGTTAATTTTAATTGATTTCTTTCCTTTAATATCATTATGGATGCAGCTGTAAATTGTTTACTTACAGATGCTAATTGATAAATAGAGGCTTCGCTTAAATCACTTTTTTTTCTAAAATCTGCATATCCAATTTGATTTTGATATACCAACTTTCCTTTTTTTGCAACTAAAATAGAACCATGAAAATCATGTCTTTTATTTATTCTTTTTAGTAGAGAATCTAATTTATGAGTTACTTTCTTGGTTTCTTTCTTCGAGAATTTTTTTAAAACAACCTCTGTTTTAGTATTATTTGTAGAATCTACAATAGCTTCTTTAAGCACTATTTTCGGCTCTGGTTTTTTCGTATTTGTACTAAGCACAAAACTGCTTAACAGTATAATAAAGAGACCAATAAAGTATTTTAAATTACTTTTCAAAAGTGTATTTTATTGTATTTCAATGGTAAAAGTAGCAATGCTAAACGTTCTTTCAAAATTTTATTTCAATATTAAGGAATAATAATAAACTATATGTTTTTTTTGATGCTTAATGTATCTTTGCCAAAAACGATTCTATTGGCTTATATTTTAAATATTGAGACTTCAACAAAAAACTGTTCTGTTTGTATTTCTAAAAACGGAGAAATAGTTGCTATTAAAGAATTAAACAATGGCAATTATTCACATGCAGAAGTTCTACATCCTTTTATAAACGATGTGATTCGTGAAGCTAATATTACTTCCGAACAACTAAATGCAATTGCTGTGAGTAAGGGACCAGGTTCTTACACTGGATTAAGAATTGGAGTTTCTGCGGCTAAAGGGTTGTGTTTTGCATTAAACATACCTTTAATTTCAATACACACATTACAATCTCTTGCGTTATCAATTTCAACTGAAAACGCACTTGTTGTACCCATGCTTGATGCTCGAAGAATGGAGGTATATTCAGCTGTTTTTGATTCTGAAAATATTCAAATAAGAGAAATTAAAGCAGAAGTAATAAATGAAATGTCTTTTTTAAATTATTTAGCAGCTTCAAAAGTTTATTTTTTAGGTGATGGTGCAGAAAAATGCAAAACCTCAATTACGCATTCCAATGCAGTATTTGTAGATTCTAAGTATCCTTCAGCAAAAGAAATGAGTATTTTATCGTATGATAAGTATAAAAAAAACGACATCGAAGATGTCGCTTATTTTGAACCTTTTTACTTAAAGGATTTTATTGTTGTTCCTCAGAAAAAGAAAATTTAATTATTTTAATGAAGCATAAAAATTAAAAATTTTAATTAAATCTTCTTCTTTCTTTATCCCCAATCTTTCTTTTTTGATAAAACTCTTAACAGCATTAGATTTAGAATTAAAAACGTCTAAAAACTTACTTTTTCTAGTTGGCAATTCAATAACAATATCTTGATCGCTTAGCTTTATATAATAAACATCTTTTTTTCTTTCAAATTTAGCTGGTTTTAGCGTTTCGAAATTACTTTTTGGTTTTACTTCTGGGTAAAATTTTATAAACTGTTTACTTAGTAAAAAAGCTTTATCGTTTTTTGCTAAAATTTTATAAAAACCAAATTTTAAATTTTCATACTCAAAAGCTCTGTAAGTGATGTTTTCATCGGTAAATAGCACATCATATCTATGCTCCATAGAAGGTACAAAGAAAATAATTTCTCCTTTATTGTCTACTTCAATATAATCTTGATTTGCATTGTATTTTCCTTTCATTGCAACACCTTTAATTTTAATATTTTGGTATTCTGAATGAATAAAAGGCGAACCTTTTACATCTGGGCCAAATTGATCAAGACTTCTGTCTATGTCAGATTTTAAGGTATATACATCTCGTAAATTGTTTATTTGATTTACTTGTGAAAAAGCAACTGTAGAAATAAACAACATTGTTAATAGAATAGATTTCATAATTTCTGTTTTATGTTAATAGCAATTTTATTGATTAATAATTATCGTGTTTGATTATCATATAGTTTTAATAACTGAATCATGTCTTCTTCTTTTTTGACATTTAATTTGTTCTTTTTAATTATAGAAGAAACCATTTTTGAGTCGTTTCCAAAAAACTTAATAACGTCTTTTTTTCTAAGTCTAATTTCACTTAGTGCATCAGACCCTTTTAATCTTAAATAGTAAGTGTCTTTTACTCTTTTTAATTCTGGGTTTTTATATTTTTCATAAGGAGTTTTAGGTTTTTGTTCTTCTACATACACTATTTTTTCTTTTAAAGTAAAATCGTAGTTTTTTCCTTTACTTAATATCACAAAAAAACCAGCTTTTAAATCTCCTTTGTATAGATACTTATAGATTTTATAAGTTTTATTTGAGTTTGTAAAATGTACTTGTACTTTACTTTCTAAAGAAGGTACAATATACTTTACTTTACCCAGATGCTTAACCTCAAAATTATCGGTATACCCATTATATCTTGCAGGATATTGAATTGGGATGTCGTCAATTTTAACGCTTTCAAAGTTTTCGTTGATAAATAAACTTCCCTTTATTTTACCATCAAATTTTTGTTTGATCGTTAAAAACGAGTTTCCTCCTTCTAATGCAAAATTTGCTTCGTTTTGAGCATTAACAAAAAATCCTATTGATAAAAATAATACTGTAATTGTGTATTTTAAGTTTTTCATTTTTTTATGTGTTTTTTCTAATGACTACTTGATGTGGATAAGGAATTTCTATATTCGCTTTATCTAATGCTTCTTTTGTTTGTTCTAAAACTTGTGTATAAACGGTCCAATAATCGCTTGATTTCACCCAAGAACGTACCGCAAAATTAATAGAACTATCTCCTAATTCAGTAAGTAATATTGCTGGAGCAGGATCTTTTAAAATTAATGGATGATTGTTTACAATTGATGTAAGTACATTTTTGGTTTCTTTAATATCAGCGTCATAAGAAACTCCAAATTTTAAGTCAACTCTACGATTTTCTTCTGTAGAAAAATTAACAATATTACTGTTAGATAATGCTCCGTTAGGAATGATAATTTCTTTATTGTCTACTGTATTCAATTTGGTTGTAAAAATTTCTATACTTTTTACAGTACCAGATTCTCCCTGAGCTGTAATAAAATCACCAATTTTAAATGGTTTAAAAATCATGATTAAAGCTCCACCTGCAAAATTTGCTAAAGAACCTTGTAGAGCTAGACCAACAGCCAAACCAGCAGCTCCAATAATGGCAACAAAAGAGGTGGTTGGCACTCCAAGTTTAGAAATTACTGTAATTATTAATAATGCTTTTAATATCCAGCTTAATAAATCGCTTAAAAATTTTTGCAATGTAAGATCTACATTACTTTTTGTCATTATTTTTTTAGACACTTTTACAAGCAGGTTAATAACAAATAAACCAATTAGTAAAATTAATAATGCTGTTAAGATGTTTGGTCCATAGGTCATTAAAAAATTCCCAGCGATCTCTAAATACTTTTCCATGTTAATTTAAATTTATGAGTATTAATATAACTGCTAAAATAGATGGAATTGATTGAATATAAAAGAGTCTTATCTTTTTTGTTGAATAAGCACCATAAACACCTGCAATAATTACACAACTTAAAAAAAATAAGCTAACGTTTACATCTTTTGTTAGTACAGACCAAATCAATCCAGCACTTAAAAAACCATTGTACAAACCTTGATTAGCAGCCAAAACTTTTGTTTCTTCTGCAAACTCTTTAGATTTTAATCCAAAGGTTTTGATGCCTCTGGGCTTTGTCCATAAAAACATTTCTAATATTAAAAAATAAAAATGTTCTAATGCAACTAATGCAACAAGAAATGTAATTGCTATTGTCATACTTTTTCAATTATCTGATTCATTGCAACGTTTGTTTTTTCTGTAGGCAAATTACATATTTTATTTACACAGACATATAGTTGTGTTTTATTTTTTACGTATCTATTCTTTAATAAAGGCAAATTACTTTTTGTTTCACTTCCGCAAATTAATTTATTGGGAATATACTTTTGATTAAGTTCTAGAAGTTTTTCTTTTGCGTTCTCACCACTTATAGCAATTTCAAAATAGTTTTCTGAAAAATTACTATATAAATCTAGCCAATTAGAATATGCAGAGCCAAAATTCTGAATTGTACTAGTCATATTGCTCAACATCTGTTTGCTAGTGTTTATGTAGTGTTCATTTTCAAAAAAATGACCTAGTTTAAATAAATTCTTAGCCATCATCGAATTAGAAGAAGGCATTACATTGTCTTCTGTTTCAGTTTTTCTAACAATTAATTCTAAATCTTTATTTGATGTAAAATAAAACATACTCGTCGATGAATTAAAAAAATAGTCAAAACAAGTATCTGTTAGATTTTTCGAAAGCATCAACCATTTTTCATCTAAAGTTACTTCGTATAAAGAAATGAAAGCATCAATAACCGTTCCATAATCTTCTAAGTATCCGTTTATTGAGGCTTGTCCGTTTTTATAATTTCTATATAAAGTTCCATCTTCTTTAAGCATTTGCATTTCTAAAAAATGCGCATTTTTTATGGCTACATCTAAAAAATGTTGATCATTAAAAACACGATAGGCATCTACATATCCCTTTAACATCATGCCATTCCAAGAGGTTAGTATTTTATCGTCTAATCTTGGATATGTTCTTTTCTCTCTTTCTTTTAATAAAATAGATTTCCACAGAGCAACTTTCTTTTTTATTTCTGAAATAGATATTCCATGATTTTTTGCAAAATTTTCATCAGAGTTATTTTTGGTTAAATGATACAAACCGTGCTCCCAAAAACCGTATGAATTTATATTGTAGTAATCAGAAAACATATCAAAATCATTCTTTAAAAGAATTTGTAACTCTTCTTTTCTCCAAACATAATAAGCACCTTCTTGTAATTCACTTTTATCATTTAAACTATCTGCATCTATGGCTGTATAAAATCCACCTGAAGCATCTAACATTTCACGTTCTATAAACTTTAGTGTGCCATATACCGTTTCTTTATACAATAGGTTTTTTGTAATTAAAAAGGCATCAGCAAATAAACTTACCAACTGACCATTATCATAAAGCATTTTTTCGAAATGAGGAATATGCCATTTTGTATCTACAGCATATCTAGAAAACCCACCTCCAACATGATCAAAAATACCGCCTTGTGCCATTTTTGTTAGCGTTGTATTAACATATTTTAAAAGTGACTCATTCTTGTTTTGAGAGGCATGTCTTAACAAGAAATGATAATTATTTGGCATTGGAAATTTCGGAGCTTTGTTAAATCCACCCAATTCTTCATCAAAATAGATGCTCCATTTTTTTACAGTTTCGTTTACATATTCTTTTGTGAAAACGGTTTTTTCTGTATTCAAAGTTATGAGACTAGATTGTTGAATTCCTTCTGTTAGCTTTTCGGCGTACTCAATAACTTTTTCCGGATTTTTTTGATACAAGTCTCCAATCTGATTTAAGATTGTTGTCCATTCTTCTTTCTTAAAATAAGTGCCACCCCAAACAGGTCGTCCATCTGGTAAAGCAATACAATTTAACGGCCAGCCACCAGCTCCTGTCATCAATTGAACCGCATTCATATAAATTTGATCAATATCAGGTCTCTCTTCTCGGTCTACTTTTATATTTATATAATGATGATTCATTACAGATGCAACGTCATCATTCTCGAAACTTTCTTTTTCCATCACATGGCACCAATGACAAGAAGAATACCCAATAGAAACAAGCAACAGCTTATTTTCTTTTTTTGCTTTTGCTAAAGTTTCTGAACTCCAGGCAAACCAGTCTACAGGATTGTAGGCGTGCTGTAATAAATAGGGACTTGTTTCTGAAATTAAGTGATTAGATTTTTTTTTGATAGACATAAAATAGCAAAGGTGTTTTTAGCTGTTTAATCAAAGATGATGGGTTTACATTTTAACTTTCTTAATGAAAAAGTAACGTTAAGCCTTCATTGTTTATAATTATTTAATATTTCATATACGTTCAAATAATATGACTAGTACATATTTGCAGTATAACTTTGATTAGTTAGTGTATTTCATTAAGTATTTAGTTTTTGTCGACTTTATTAATGAGTACATCCTGCTGCCTTCATATGAAGGCAGCTTTTTTTGTTGCTAAAATAACAATAAAGTAACATTAAGTTAACATTAAGGCTGGTTATTTGTAGCGACAAAAACTATTACTTAGATGAAAACTTATTTAACTACAGCAGTTTTTTTAGTGCTGTTTATCAAAACGTTAAGTGCGCAAGAATCAAATGCACCAAAATTTGGAAAAGGTCTTTTTGATTTAAAAGGAAAAGACAATTCTTGGTCAATGAATATTGGAGCAAGAATGCAATTTTTAGGAACTTCAACTTGGAGCTCTAACGGTAGCGGCTTATCTGACCAAGAAACTTCAATGTTGGTTAGAAGAGCCAGATTAAAATTTAGCGGTTTCGCTTTTTCACCAAAATTAAAATATAAGATAGAATTAGGGCTTTCTAATAGAGATATTTCTGGAGCTTCAGTTTATACAAGTAATGCCCCAAGATATATTTTAGATGCAGTTCTTAAATGGAATTTTCATGAAAATTTTGTTTTATGGGTGGGTCAAACAAAACTACCTGGAAATAGAGAAAGGGTTATTTCTTCTGCAAACATGCAATTGGTTGATAGATCTTTATTAAACAGCAGATTTAATATAGACAGAGATATGGGTGTACAATTAAGACATCATTTTAATGTTTCTGATAACTTTATAATCAAAGAAGCTTTTTCTATTGCTCAAGGTGAAGGTAGAAACGTTACAACAGGAAATTTAGGTGGATTACAATATACAACTAGAGTTGAGCTTTTACCTTTCGGTGATTTTACCAGTAAAGGAGATTATAGTGGAGGTGATTTAAAAAGAGAAGAAAATTTAAAATGGGCTTTTGCTGCTAGTTATGATTTAAATAACAATGCAGTAAAAAACAGAAGTAACCAAGGCTCTTATATGACTAATGACACTGGTTTTTATCAAACCAACATCACTACATTATTTGTTGATACCATGTTAAAATACAAAGGGTTTTCTTTTATGGGAGAATACGCTTTTAGAGACGCTGCAGATCCTTTAGCTAAAAATTCTGACAATTCTTTAACCGGTGACAAAGTGTTAACAGGAAATAGTTTAAATTTAATGAGTGGTTATTTATTTAAGAATAATTGGGAACTTTCGGGTAGATATACAAATGTCACCTATGATCAATTTTTAAGTAAAGGAGCAGAAAATCAATATACAATTGGGTTGTCTAAATACATTGTTGGTCATAAATTAAAAGTTCAATCTGATGTTAGTTATTTAGATGTGGTAAACAAAACCAACCAACTAATGTACAGATTACAAGTAGATATTCATTTTTAAATGATAAAAAATAACATAAGCGTAACATTGGGTAGTTACGATGTATATAAATTTGTAAACAAAAAATAAAAGAGATACATATGGAAAATCCATACATTTTAATGCTGATTGCTTTAACAGTTTTAGCAATTATCGATTTAGTAGTTGGGGTAAGTAACGATGCCGTTAACTTTTTAAACTCTGCTATTGGCTCAAAAGCCCTATCAGTTAAGAAAATTTTAATTATTGCCAGTTTAGGAGTTTTTGTAGGTTCTGTTACCTCAAGCGGAATGATGGAAGTTGCGAGAAAAGGAATTTTTGTTCCGAGCGAATTCTACTTCAATGAAATCATGTACATCTTTATGGCGGTAATGATTACAGATATTTTATTATTGGATGTATTTAATTCGTTAGGGATGCCAACTTCTACAACAGTTTCGATTGTTTTCGAATTGTTAGGAGCAGCAGTTGCTATGGCTTTGATAAAAATATATACTTCAGATAGTGGAGAAACAGCAGCAAGTTTAGGAAAGTATATCAATACAGAAACAGCAATGTTTATCATCTTTGGTATTTTACTTTCTGTGGTCGTCGCATTTTCTGTGGGAGCAATAGTTCAGTTTTTTTCAAGAATGATCTATTCTTTTCATATTGAAAAAAGACCTAGTTATATCAATGCATTGTTTGGAGGATTTGCAATTACAGCAATTACGTATTTTATTATAATTAAAGGATTAAAAGGAACACCATATTATAGTGAAGTAAAACACCTAATAGAAGGAAATTTAGCTCTTATTTTATTGATTGGTTTTGCCTTTTGGTCATTAATATCTCAAGTATTAATTTCAGTATTTAAAGTAAATGTTTTAAAAATAATTATTGGAATAGGTACTTTTTCTTTAGCCTTGGCTTTTGCTGGAAACGATTTGGTAAACTTTATTGGTGTGCCAATTGCAGCATGGAATTCTTATGAAGCATGGCAAGCGTCTGGACTTGCAGCTGACGCTTTTTCAATGGGTGTTTTAGGGAAAAAAGTTCCGTCTAATGTATGGATGTTATTAATTGCAGGTGCTGTAATGGTAGTGACTATTTGGACTTCTAAAAAAGCAAAAACAGTTATTGAAACAGGAATCAACTTATCTCGTCAAGGAGAAGGGCACGAAAAATTTCAACCCAACCCAATGTCTAGAGTTGTTGTTAGAGGAGCAATGGGCTTAAATAAAGGAATTAGTATCTTATTTCCAAAGAAAATGTTAGCATTTGTAGATTCTAAATTTCAAAAACCAGTAATTCCTTTATCAAAAGATAAAACCTATGAAATGCCTGCTTTTGATATGATCAGAGCTTCTGTGAACCTTATCGTTGCAGGGATCTTAATTTCTGTAGGTACTTCATTAAAATTACCTTTATCTACAACCTATGTAACTTTTATGGTTGCAATGGGAACATCATTAGCCGATAGAGCATGGGGAAGAGAAAGTGCTGTATATAGAGTTGCTGGAGTGTTAAACGTTATTGGTGGTTGGTTTATGACAGCTTTAGTTGCCTTTGTTGCAGCGGCAACAGTTGCTTATTTAATCAACTTAGGAGGAATTGTAATGGTTGGTATTTTACTTTTAGTAGTATTCGTATTGATTGCAAGAAACTCAATTAGACACACAAAAAGAAACAAAGAAAAGAAAGAACAAATGTATATTGAGAGAGCCGAATTAATTACCATCAATGGGGTAATTGAAGAAAGTTCAGATCATATTGCAGAGGTTGCAAATAGAGTGAACAAGTTGTATAGCAATGTTGTGGCCGATTTAGCAACGCATGATTTAAATAAGCTGCGTAAAACAGACAAACACGTCGGGAAATTAAATGATGAAATTGAAAGTTTAAAAGACGGTGTTTTCTATTTTATCAAATCATTAGATGAAACGTCTTTACATGCAAGTAGATTTTATCTTTTAGTTCTTGGGTATTTACAAGATGTTGCTCAATCTATTGGCTATATTTCTAAATCTAGTTTTAAACACGTTAACAACAATCATAAGAACCTTAAAAAGGGACAATTGAAAGAGTTGACAATTATTGATAAAGAATTACACGCTTTATTAGAAAAAATTAGCACTGTTTTTGAAACTAGAAATTTCCAAAAATTAGACGATATTTTAGAAGCAAAACAAGAATTGTTAGATGATGTTTCTAAATCAATTGAAAATCAAGTAGCAAGAATTAGAACAGAAGAAACAAGTCCTAAGAACACTACCTTATACTTTAGTATATTGTTAGAAACAAAAGACTTGCTAACTGCTATAATGAGCTTATTGGAAACATATCAAGAGTTTCACATATCTATAGTAGGAGCAGAAATAGAAGAATAATAAAAGTTTAAAAGCTTTTTAAAAAACCGAGTATATTTTACTCGGTTTTTTTTATTGAATATAATTTTAAACTTCTCTTGAGAGTAAAACCATTCTTAACTCCATAAAAGTAAAACTCTTGTCTACTTTTTCTTTGAGTTCTGTTAAGTTTTTAAATTCAGTATTCTCAATAGCAGTCATGAGTTTTTTATAACGCTTTAATTCTATTAACTCTAGAATATTTACATCTCCAGACGGAATATAACTTGCCAAATGACTTTCAACAGTTCCAGTTGTTAAACTGCGTTCCTTGGCAATATCTTTTACAGACAATCCGCTTTTGAATAGTTCAAAAGTAACCTGTTTTGTGGGTTTTTTATCTTCTCTTTTTTGTTGATTTAAATGATTGATGCCATTCTCTTTACAATAAGCATTAATTAAATCTAAAATTTCTTCCCCATATTTTTGAACGCGAATTTTCCCCATTCCGTTAATTTTTAAGAGCTCTTTTTCTGTTCTAGGCAATTCATCACACGTCAAATACAACGTTTCTTGTGTAAAGATTTGAAAATGCGGAATGTTTTCTGCTTTGGCAATGTCATCTCTAAGCTCTCTTAATTTTAATGCTATTATAGGGTCGCGTTTAGAAGCAACTTTTTTCTTTTTAGGTTTCTCTACATCTTGTAAAACAGCATCGGCTCTTACTTTTAAATAGGCTTTTGTTTTAAAACCATCCGTCATTTTTTGAAGAGCGAACACTTTTACAGCTAGTATTTCTTGGAGTGCCTCATACTGCTTGTCAAAATCTTTTTTTACGGCTTTGTTATCAGAAGAAAAAGAAATTTTTGAGAATGGCTGAACGATATTTTTTATGGTATGTGTTAAAAAATAATCTACCCCTTTTGTAAATCGCTCTTGAATTTGTGAGCTGTTTTCTGGGAGAATTCCGTCTTCAGAAATTGTAGTTAATTGATTTTTAAATCCGTTTGCAACTTTCATCAGCGCTACAACTCCTTCATCTTTTATGGCTTGTAGTTGCTCAATAACATCTCCTTTTATGCTACTTTTATGTTTGTAATAAATGTCTATTAATCTAGAAACTGGATATAAAAAATGCTGATAATCAAACAATTCAGAAATTAAATTGAGTTGAAATTGTTTTTCAGATTCGTTTAAAATGTGTTCATCAGGATGATTTTCTTCTACACTATCATTAAAAACCCCAACGGTTCTATCATTTATAATGGCATTTTCAGAAATGGGTGTTTTCAGCACCAAGCCTTCTAAAGAGGTACATCTGCTCAATGCCACATAAGTTTGTCCGTGTGCAAACGAAGCTTCGGCATCAATTACTGCTTTTTCAAAGGTTAACCCCTGACTTTTATGAATGGTAATTGCCCAAGCTAAACGTAACGGAATTTGAGAAAACGAGCCTGTAACATCTTCTTTGATTTCTTTGGTTTCTTCATTGATGGAGTAATTGATATTCTCCCAAGTCTCTTTTTCTGTTACAATTTCATCTATTTCATTCGCACATTGTACTGTAACATTTTCTCGAGAGATGTCTGTGATGATTCCTATTTTTCCGTTGTAATATCTTTTTTCTTGGGAAGAATCATTTTTAATAAACATCACTTGAGCACCCACTTTTAATTCCAGTTTTTCATCATTTGGATACGAGTTTTCGTTGAATTTCCCAGAGACATCTGCTTTAAAAAAGTAGCTTTTAGTTTTGAGTTGATTCAGCTCAGAATCGTTAATTAAATTGGCTCTGTTATTATGTGTTGTTAAGGTAATATATCCATCTTCTTTTTTAGGAGAAAAGGTTGGGTTGTAACGTTCGTTTAACGTTTTTGCAGAAGCAGAGGATAAAGTATCGTTTCTAATTTCATTTAAAATTTCAATAAATTTTTCATTCTTCTGACGATAAATGTGTTTCAATTCTATAGAAACCACATTGGCTTCCTGATAGGCTTTTGAACTAAAAAAATAAACGGTATTGTAATGTTGTTGCAATAAACTCCATTCATTTTGTTTTACTACAGGTGCTAATTGTTGCAAATCTCCAATCATCAATACTTGAGCACCACCAAACACTTTATTTCTATTTTTATATCTGCGCATCACTTGGTCAATTCCGTCTAACAAATCTGCTCTAACCATGCTTATTTCATCAATAATGATTAAATCTAAAGATTTGATGATGTCAATTTTTGTTTTAGAGAACTTCCGTTGCGCATTGGATGTATTGGCAATCTGATTTGGTAAAATAGGGCCAAAAGGCATTTGAAAAAACGAATGTATGGTAACACCTTTGGCATTAATGGCTGCCACACCCGTAGGAGCAACCACCACCATTCTTTTCAAAGACTCGTTTTTAATTTGATGTAAAAAAGTAGTTTTTCCTGTACCTGCTTTTCCGGTGATAAACAGATTTCGATCTGTTTTTTCTATAAACTGTAAGGCAAGTTCTAATTCAGGGTTTTTTGGCATTGTAGCTTTTTTGTTGCAAGATAAACAATCAATTTAACTGCATAAAAAAATACAAATAAAGTAGTTGGATTTTTTTAAACTGTATGTTAAAGTAGTTTAGGTTTTGGTAGCTGTGGTTCTCTCTTTCCACAAGGCTATTAAACCCAATATAGGACCTAAAGCTAAAAGGATAAAGATGTTGCTTGAGTTTGTGAATTCTTTTAATTCATTTATAAATTGAATGCTCATTATTGTTATTGCAAAACCAATAGAATTTACAATTGTCAAAGCAGTACCTTTTAATTCTGAAGGGGCATTTTGTGCCACTAGGGTTGAGAAGAGTGGAGAATCTGCAATAACCACCATGCCCCAAAAAAGAAGAAAAGCAATGAATACTACTTCTGATTCTACTAGAAAGAGTAGTGGAGAGATAAGGCAACAGAAACAGGATAACAATAACGAAATGAATGCTACTTGCTTAACGCCTATTTTTTGCGCTAAATAACCTCCTAAAACACAAGCAACACTGCCAACTCCAATAACGAAGAATGATAGCAAAGGAATATTAAAAGAAACGTTAGGATGCATTTCAGCATAGTAAAGCAGTATTACCGGAACAAATGCCCAGAAAGCATACAACTCCCACATATGGCCAAAATACCCAAAAGCAGCAGCACGGAAACGCTTTCCTTTAAAGATTTTTGGGATTGCTAAAAGATTTAATTTCTGACTAGGTTTTCGATGAGGTCCATCAGGTATAGTGCTAATCATCAAAACACCACCTATCACTGCAAAAGAAGAAGTAATCAACAATACAAACTCCCAAGGAAGTTCACCTTTAAGGTCTTTTAACAAATGGGGGAGCGCTGTTCCGAGTACAAGGGCACCTACTAAAAAACCTAACGACTTTCCAAGTCCTTTTTCAAAATAGTCAGCAGCTATTTTCATTCCGACAGGATAAATCCCTGCGAGGAAAAAACCTGTAAAAAAGCGAAAGATTAGAATGCTTGCGTAGGTATTGCCTTTCCAGATAATACTTATGTTAAATGCTGCACCCAGCAAGGCACAAACAAAAAAAACTTTAGAAGGCGAAAATCGATCTGCTACAGATAAAAGTGCAAAGATAAATGTACCTATGATAAACCCAAATTGAACCATGGATGTCAAATGTCCTAAAGCTCTTTGTTCAAGTCCGAAACTCGTTGTCAGCTCACTCATAATTCCGTTTCCTGCAAACCACAAAGAGGTGCAGAAGAATTGTGAAATTACAATTATAGGAAGTACATGTTTAGAAACATTCATGGAAAACTCAAAAGTGAACCAAGTTACCGAAAAAGGAGTATAGAAACAAGTTAAAAAGGATTCGGAATTTTTTAAGTTTTGCTTTCTTTTATGACATCAAACATTTTAAGGTTTTAAATCAGTAGATAGCGAAGTTATCTTTTTTAAGATTAGAAACAAGCTAAATTAATTTGGCAAACAAAAAATCCCACACAGAGTGCAGGATTTTTATTTTGTAATAGGTGCTAGAATGTTATAATTCTAAAGCTTTTTTAACGTCATTATCCATCAATAATTCTATTGGGTTTTCTAATGCCTCTTTAACCGCAACTAAGAAACCTACAGATTCTCTACCATCAATAATTCTGTGATCGTAAGACAAGGCAACATACATAATTGGTTGTATGACTACTTTTCCGTCAACAGCCATAGGTCTGTTTACAATGTTGTGCATTCCTAAAATTCCACTTTGTGGAGGGTTTATAATTGGAGTAGACAGCATAGAACCAAATACGCCACCATTGGTAATGGTAAATGTTCCACCAGTCATTTCGTCAATGGTTATTTGCCCATCACGAGCTCTAATTGCCAAACGTTTTACATCGTCTTCTACACCTCTAAAACTTAATTTTTCTGCATTTCTAATTACTGGAACCATCAATCCTTTAGGGCCAGAAACTGCAATTGAAATATCTTGAAAATCGTGTTTTACTTGAAAGTCTCCATCAATCATAGAATTTACATCAGGATATAATTGTAAAGCTCTTACAACTGCTAATGTAAAGAAAGACATAAAGCCTAGACCAACACCGTGTTTTTCTTTAAATTCTTCTTTATACTGAGAACGTAAATCGAAAATAGGTTGCATGTTTACTTCATTAAACGTAGTTAACATGGCTGTTTCGTTCTTAACAGAAACCAAACGTTCCGCAACTTTTCTACGCAACATAGATAGTTTTTTGCGTTCTGTATTTCTTGTTCCGTCTGCAGGCATTGTACCCATACTTGGCACCGCATTTTCTGCATCGTTTTTTGTAATTCTACCTGCTTTTCCAGTTCCGCTTATAGACGCTGCTTCAATTCCTTTTTCTGCTAAGATTTTTTTAGCAGCCGGAGAAGCTGTTCCTGCAGCATAGGTTGCAGCCTCTTGTTTTGGAGTACTAGCTTCTTCTTTTGGAGCTTGTTTTGTTGCTGTTTTTGGAGCATCATTTCCTTCAGGTTTTGCCGCATCCATATCAATTAAACAAACTACCGCACCCACTGCAACGGCATCGCCTTCTTCAGCTTTTAAGGTTATAATTCCGCTTTCTTCAGCTGGTAACTCTAAGGTTGCTTTGTCAGAATCTACTTCTGCAATCGGCTGGTCTTTTTCTACATAATCTCCATCTTCAACTAACCAAGTTGCTATTTCTACTTCTGTAATCGATTCTCCTGGAGAAGGAACTTTCATTTCTAAAATCATCAGTACTGAATTTTATATTTTATCTGAATTTCTTTATTTTTTTAATCAAAAACGATGTCTAAAACTTTTTGATGTCTCTTTTTAAAACGTGTGCTAGAACCTGCTGCTGGAGCTGCATGGTATTCTCTTGAAGCAACTTCTAGTCGTAATTTAGGGAAACGTTCTAACATATAACTCCATGCTCCCATATTCTTTGGTTCTTCTTGTGCCCAAACAAAACGCTCTGCATTTGGGTACGTATCAATAATACTTAATAACTGCTCTTCGTGTAATGGAAATAATTGTTCTATTCTTACAAGAGCAATATCGTTTCTTTCTAATTTTTCGCGTTCTTCGAGTAAATCGTAATAGAATTTACCCATACAAAATACTACTTTTTTAATTGTTGATTTGTCAACCAAATGATCGTCTATTACTTCTTGAAAACTTCCGTTTGCCAAATCTTCAATCGGATTTATCGCTTTTGGGTGACGTAATAAACTTTTTGGTGTAAATACAATCAATGGTTTTCTGTAATTGCGCTTCATTTGTCTACGCAAGATGTGATACATGTTTGCTGGAGTTGTACAGTTGGCAACAATCATATTGTCTATGGCACATAATTGTAAATAACGTTCTATTCTTGCCGATGAATGTTCAGAACCTTGTCCTTCATACCCATGTGGCAATAATATTACGATTCCGTTTTGTAATTTCCATTTATCTTCTGAAGCAGAAATGTATTGATCAAACATAATTTGTGCACCGTTAGAGAAATCTCCAAACTGTGCTTCCCAAATGGTTAAACAATTTGGAAATGCCATTGCGTATCCATAATCAAACCCTAAAACACCATATTCTGATAAATGAGAATTGTAAATGGTCATATTCCCCTTATTCTCTGAATTAGTATTTAAAAGATTAATTCTTTCTTCAGAATTCTCATCACGTAAAATAGCATGTCTGTGCGAAAAAGTACCCCGTTCTACATCCTGACCAGAAATACGAACGTTAAATCCTTCTTCTAATAAAGAACCGTAAGCCAATGTTTCTGCCATTCCCCAATCTAATTGATTAGATTCGAAAACCATTTTTTCTCTTCCTTGTAAAATACGTTCTGCTTTTCTTACAAACTTTACATTTTCTGGAACTGTAGAAACGATCTTGGCGATGTTTTTTAATTTTTCTGTAGGATATTTTGTATCAACAGAAGCCAACATTGATTCTACTCCTTGACGCGGAAAATCTTTCCACGTAGTTTTCATAAACTCTCTAACTTTCGAGGTAGAATCTTCTTTTGCTCTATCAAACTCAGACTCTAACATTGCTTTAAACTCATTTGTAATTTGAGTTAAGTATTCTTTTGTAATGGTTCCTTCGTTTAGTAATTGTTCTGCATAAATATCTTTTACATTTTTGTGCTTGGCAATTGCTCTGTATAAGTTTGGTTGGGTAAAACGAGGTTCGTCACCCTCGTTATGCCCATATTTTCTATATCCTAAAAGATCTATAAAAATATCTCTTTTAAATTTCATTCTAAATTCTATAGCAATTTGCATTGCATGACAAACAGCTTCAACGTCATCTGCATTTACATGTAATACAGGAGATAAGGTAACTTTTGCAACATCTGTACAATAGGTGCTTGATCTGGCATCTAAGTAATTGGTGGTAAAACCAACTTGATTGTTTACTACAACATGTATAGTTCCGCCGGTTTTATATCCATTTAGCTGAGACATTTGTGTAACTTCATAGACAATTCCTTGTCCTGCAATAGCTGCATCTCCGTGAATGATAATTGGTAATATCCTAGAGTTGTCTCCTTTGTATTTTTTATCGATTTTAGCACGAGCAATCCCTTCAGCAACCGCACCTACAGTTTCTAAATGTGATGGATTTGGCACTAAATTCATTTTAATGCTTTGTCCTTTTTTATACGTTTTACTTAATGTTAAGCCTAAATGATATTTAACATCACCATCTAAATTTTCATCTTCAAAATCTTTTCCTTCAAACTCGTTAAATAATTCTCTAACAGGTTTTTTAAAGATGTTTACAAGTGTGTTTAATCGACCACGATGTGCCATTCCAAGAACACATTCTTTAATGCCATAGTTTTCTGAAGCATCTCTTAACAAAACACTTAAACCAGGGATTAATGCTTCTCCTCCTTCTAAAGAAAAACGTTTTTGTCCAACATATTTAGTTTGTAAAAAGCTTTCAAATCCAACAGCTTGATTTACTTTCTGAAGGATGTATTTTTTTGTGTCTACAGAATAATTAGGTGAATTATCGTTTTTGTTTAAACGATTTTGCCACCATTTTAATTCTTCTGGATTTCTTAAGTACATGTATTCTGCACCAATAGAATCACAATAAATATTTTCTAAATGTTCTATAATTTCAGACAAAGCTCTTGGGCCAATACCTAAAATTTCACTAGCATTAAAAACAGTATTTAAATCACTTTGAGACAAACCGAAGTTTTCAATAGCAAGTGTAGGAGCATATTTTCTTCGTTCTCTAACAGGATTTGTTTTGGTAAATAAATGCCCACGAGTTCTATAACCGTTTATTAAATCGATTACTAAAAATTCTTTTTTAACATCTTCAGGAACTTCTACGTAAAATTCATCATCATCTGTTAATGAGTAATTTTCATTAGCTAAATCATAACCTTGAAAAAAACTCCTCCAACTTGGTTCAACAGCATCTGGATTTATTAAATATTGATCATATAAATCTCCTATAAAACCTGTGTGTACTGCGTTTAAGAACGAAAACTTGTCCATATATTTATTTAATACTTTTGGTATAATAAAATAACTGACACAAAAATACAACTTTTGCTAAAAATGAGCTTTCTTTTTTTAATTTATTGAATGAATATTTCTTTCTTTTTTCTTGAAAAAAATTTGGCGGTTTTTTAAAAAGATTTATATTTGCACTCGCAAAACTTTTAGTCTTGCAAACTCCTCCTTAGCTCAGTTGGTTAGAGCATCTGACTGTTAATCAGAGGGTCCTAGGTTCGAGCCCTAGAGGAGGAGCAAAAAAGCCTTAACATTTAGTTAAGGCTTTTTTATTTATATGTGCTAAAAATCAAATAGTTATCTGTCTATCTATTTGTTGATCCAGTGAAATAAAGGTTTCAGTTCTAGCAACTCCTTTTATTTTTTGAATATCTTGATTTAACAAATGCATTAAATCTTGATTATTTTTACATAATATTTTAATAAAAATAGCATAATTACCTGTTGTGTAATGACTTTCTACTATTTCTGGTATTTCTTCTAATTTTTTGATGGCAGATGAGTACATACTAGCCGAATCTAAGAAAACACCTACAAAAGCAGTAGTTGTATAGCCTAGTGCTTTGGGATTTAGTATCATTTTAGAACCTACTATTAACTTAGAAGCTTCCAATTTTTTTAATCTTTGATGAATAGCAGCACCAGAAATTCCAACTTCTTTAGCAATAGTTAAAATAGGTGTTCGAGCATCATTAACTAGGTTTTTTATGATGATTTTATCAATACCATCGATTTTTACTTTATTAATCATAGCTTAAGGATGTATTTAGTTGATTTTATTATGTGTAAATATAAAAAAAATTAGGATATATAACTATATCCTAACTTTTTATTTAACTATTAAACTAAATACTTGATTTACAGTTTCATTTCGAAATTTTCCATGAATTTTGTAGTGTAATTTCCTGAAATATAGTCTGGATGCACCATTAATTGTCTATGAAATGGAATGGTTGTTTTTACACCTTCAATTACAAATTCATCTAAAGCTCTTTTCATTTTATTAATAGCTTCTTCTCTTGTTTGAGCAGTTACAATTAATTTAGCAATCATAGAATCGTAGTTTGGCGGAATAGAATATCCTGCGTAAACATGTGTGTCGATTCTAACTCCGTGCCCTCCAGGTGCATGAAAAGTTGTAATTTTTCCTGGCGCTGGTCTAAAGTTGTTGTATGGGTCTTCAGCATTTATTCTACATTCAATAGAGTGCATTTTTGGAAGATAATTTTTACCAGAAACAGG
The DNA here is from genome assembly GCA_023254055.1 of Polaribacter sp. Taxonomy (GTDB): domain Bacteria; phylum Bacteroidota; class Bacteroidia; order Flavobacteriales; family Flavobacteriaceae; genus Polaribacter. The sequence goes on along the minus strand of JALQYN010000052.1, from coordinate 77,685 downwards.
AACTCCTGCTGCAACTAGAATTTGTTCACGAATTAAATCGAAGTCAATAACTTGTTCTGTAATTGGATGTTCTACTTGAATACGCGTATTCATTTCCATAAAGTAGAAATTTCTGTGCTTATCAACTAAAAACTCAACAGTACCAGCACCTTCGTATTTTATATATTCCGAGGCTTTAACTGCAGCATCACCCATAGCTAAACGCAATTCGTCTGTCATAAATGGAGAAGGAGTTTCTTCAGTTAACTTTTGATGACGACGTTGCACAGAACAATCTCTTTCTGATAAATGACAAGCTTTTCCGTATGAATCTCCAACAATCTGAATCTCGATATGTCTTGGTTCTTCAATTAATTTTTCTAAATACATTCCGTCATTACCAAAAGCAGCTTTTGCTTCTTGTCTTGCAGAATCCCAAGCATCTTGTAAATCTTCATCTTTCCAAACGGCACGCATTCCTTTTCCACCACCACCAGCAGTAGCTTTTAGCATTACAGGAAAACCAAATTCATGAGCTAATTTTTCACATTCATCAAAATCTTCGATAATTCCTTCAGAACCCGGAATACATGGAACACCAGCTGCAATCATTGTTGCTTTGGCAGAAGCTTTATCTCCCATTTTATCAATCATATCACCTGTAGCACCAATAAATTTAATTCCGTGTTCGGCACATAAGTTTGAAAACTTAGCATTCTCGGATAAAAATCCATATCCAGGATGTATAGCATCTGCATTTGTAATTTCTGCAGCAGCTATAATATTTGACATTTTTAAATAAGATTCATTACTTGGTGGAGGACCGATACAAACTGCCTCGTCTGCAAACTTAACATGTAAACTTTCAGAATCTGCAGTAGAGTATACTGCAACGGTTTTGATTCCCATTTCTTTACAAGTTCTAATTACACGCAATGCAATTTCACCTCTATTTGCTATTAATACTTTTTTAAACATACTTTTTTTATTAGTAATGTTCAACTGAATTAGAATTGATAAAACAATTTATTCAATCGATATTAAATTATGATGGGTCTACTAAGAATAAAGGTTGATCAAATTCTACAGGTGAAGAATCGTCAACCAATACTTTAACGATTTTACCTGAAATTTCAGACTCAATTTCGTTAAATAATTTCATTGCTTCTATCACACAAACGGTGTCACCAGAATTGATAGTATCTCCTACTTCTACAAAAGATGGTTTGTCTGGAGAAGGCTTTCTGTAAAAAGTTCCAATGATTGGAGACTTAATTGTTAAATAGTTTGAGTTTTCATCTGTGCTTGCAGCTGGTGTTACAGGAGCAGCAGCTTCAGTAGCAACAGGAGCAGCTGCCTGAACAGGCATTTGCGTCATTGGGTTTGCTTGTACAATAGTTGTTTCTGTTTTTGAAGAACCTGTTTTAATGGTGATTTTTACATCTTCCATTTCTAGCTTTACTTCACTTGCACCAGATTTTGCTACAAATTTTATAAGATTTTGAATTTCTTTGATATCCATTATTCTTAATTTTTAGTTGTTAATTTTGTGTGTTATATGCCCATTTTAAATAGATAGCTCCCCAAGTGAAACCACCTCCAAAAGCGGCAAAAATTATATTATCTCCTTTTTTTAATTGATTTTCGTAATCTGCTAATAATAACGGTAAAGTACCAGAAGTTGTATTTCCATACTTGTGAATATTAACCATTACTTTATCGCTTTCTAAGCCAACTCTATTTGCAGTGGCTTCAATAATTCTATTGTTTGCTTGATGCGGTGCCAACCATTGAATGTCTTCTTTTACCAAGTTGTTTCTAGTTAGCATTTTTTCTGCCACATCTGCCATATTAGAAACCGCAAATTTAAATACGGTTCTTCCTTCTTGGTGTACAGAATGCTGTTTGTTCTTTAAGGTTTCTTCTGAAGTAGGTAATATTGAACCACCCGCATCAATTTTCAGGAACTCTCTTCCGTTTCCGTCACTTCTATGATATTCATCTTGTAACCCAAGACCTTCATTATTTGGTTCAAATAAAACAGCTCCAGCACCATCACCAAAAATAATGCAAGTTGCTCTATCTGTATAATCTATAATTGAAGACATTTTATCTGCTCCAATAAGCAATATGTTTTTGTATCGACCAGACTCTATATAACTTGAAGCTGTAGACATGCCATATAAAAAGCTTGAACATGCTGCTTGTAAATCATATGAAAACGCATTTGTTGCACCTATTTCTGTAGCAACATATGCAGCTGTAGACGCTACGGGTAAATCAGGAGTAGCTGTTGCTACAATTACCAAGTCAATGTCTAAAGGGTTTTTGTTGGATTTTTTAAGTAGGTTTTCTGCGGCTTTAATTGCCATGTAAGAAGTTCCTTTTCCTTCTTCTTTTAATATTCTCCTTTCTTTTATACCGGTTCTTGATGTTATCCATTCATCATTGGTATCAACCATAGTTTCTAGCTCTTTGTTGGTTAGAATATAGTCGGGAACATATTTTCCTACTGCTGTAATTGCTGCAGTTATTTTTGTCATATTTTTACCTTAATTATTAGTAGGAAGCTTTTTAAAGCAATATCCAAAGAAATGAAATTTTTTTTACATTTTTGAGTAAAAAGCATCAAAAATCATTAGGAATTGGTTAAAAAACAAAAAAAACTCTCAAAAATAGAGAGTTTTATATGCTTTATGTAAAATGTATTAAGCTTCTGCAGTAGCAGATTCTAGTACAACTTGACCTCTGTAGTATAATTTTCCTTCATGCCAATGTGCTCTATGATATAAATGAGCTTCACCAGTTGTTGGGTCTACGGCAATTTGAGGAACGCTAGCTTTGTAATGAGTTCTTCTCTTATCTCTTCTAGTTTTTGATATTTTTCTCTTTGGATGTGCCATTTTATGTCTTTTTTTCTGTTATTAAACTTTTTAATTTATCCCATCTTGGGTCTACATTTTCTGTAGTTTTTTGTTCTTTTACTCTTAATTTTTCTAGTTTCTTTAATGCTTCTGATTCCATTGAGCCATCTAAAACTTTAGGATGAACTCTTTTTGTTGGAGCCGATAATACAATCATTTCATAAATGTATTGAGCAACGTTTAATTGAAATTCTGAATAGGGAAGAATTAATATTTCTTCATTATCATCATTGTATTCTTCTCCAAATTTTACAATTAATTGCAGTGCGGTTTCAATCTCTTGATCAAAAGGTTCTCCACTAACATCGCAGGTTACATTTATAGTACCTTGTGCTTTAAAAGATAAGTTTAAAAGCGTACTTTTCTTATCTAGTGTTAAAGCAACCGAAATGTTTGCGTCAAAAAATTCGTCAAAATTAAAAGCGTCAAAGAACGATTTTCCAATTTGATATTCAAATAAATGACTCTCTTCCTTTAACCCTATATATTGGATATTAAATTGTTTCAAGTCTTTCATCTACAAAATCAATTTGAGCGTGCAAAGATATAAAAAATTGTTTTATTAAATAAAGAATCTTTAAAAAAGAAATTTACCTTATTTATTTCACTTCAAGGACATTAACCGTTAAGTTCGTATACTCTTCTCTTTTTCTATAAATTTCGATTGCTGTAAAAAGAGCTTCCTTAAAAGAAGTATGATTCGCTTCGTTTTTTCCAGCAATTTCAAATGCAGTTCCATGATCTGGAGAAGTTCTTATTTTTGATAGCCCTGCGGTATAATTCACACCATTTCCAAAAGACAATGCTTTAAACGGCGCTAACCCTTGATCGTGATACATTGCTAAAACTCCATCAAACTGTTTGTAGGTGTTCGATCCAAAAAAACCATCTGCAGCATAAGGACCAAAAACCAATTTACCGGTTTCCTTTATTTCGTTAACGGTTGGTCTAATAATTTCATCATCTTCTTTACCAATAACACCTTTATCTCCGCAATGTGGATTTAATCCAAGGATTGCAATTTTTGGTTTGCTAATTCCGAAATCTTGGATCAGAGAGGTGTGCATAATTTCAACTTTCTGTTTAATCAATTCAGGAGTGATTGTTTCAGAAATTTTAGAAATAGGAATGTGGCCTGTTATCAATCCAACTCTTAAACTATCAGCAATTAAAATCATTAAACTTTCGCCTTCTAATTCATTTTCTAAGTACTCTGTATGTCCGGGAAAATTAAAATTTTCTGATTGTATTGTGTCTTTATTTATAGGCGCAGTTAGTAAAACATCAATACTGCTTTCTTTTAAATTTTTAACAGCAGATGCTAAAGATTTAAAGGCATATTGACCAGAAATTTTGGTAGCATTTCCAATTTCAAACTCAACGTCTTCTTTCCAAATGTTTAGTAAATTTACTTTGTTATGTACCAATTGTTCTATCGATGTGATGCCGTGAATTTGCGTTTCTGAATTTAAAAGTTTTTTGTGATATGTAATACTTCTTGTAGAGCCAAAAATTACTGGAGTACAAAAATCTAACATCCTTTTGTCTTCAAAAGTTTTTAAAATGATTTCAATTCCGATTCCATTTAAATCTCCAATTGAGATTCCCACAACTATTTTTTCTAATTTATCCATCATTTATGATTCAATATTATTAGTTTTGATTCATGCAAAAATAACTAAATAAAATTTAGAATCTATGTTTACTGGAATTATTGAGAGCTTAGGAGAAGTAAGAAAAATAGCTAAAGAAAAAGACAATATCCACTTAACCGTTAAGAGCAGTTTTACAAACGAGTTGAAAGTAGATCAAAGTGTGGCTCATAATGGGGTTTGTTTAACCGTTGTTGATATACAAAATGATGAATATACAGTTACAGCGATTAAAGAAACCATAGCTAAAACAGCCTTAGGTAGTTTAGGTGTTGGAGAAAAAATAAACCTTGAGCGAGCAATGAAACTTGGTGATCGATTAGACGGACATATAGTGCAAGGGCATGTAGATGAAACAGGTGTTTGCTCTTCTATTATTGAACAAAACGGAAGCACCGTATTTACGTTTACGTATGATCCACAAAGCAATAACTTAACGATAGAAAAAGGATCAATAACAGTTAACGGAGTTAGCTTAACGGTTGTTAATTCTAAAGAATATGAATTTAGTGTTGCTATAATTCCGTTTACTAAAGAACACACAACGTTTAATCAATTAAAAAAAGGAGACAAAGTAAACTTAGAGTTTGATGTATTAGGAAAATATGTTGTAAAACTAAATGCGTTAAAAAACTAATTCTTCTTTAGTTTATAGATACCTAAAAAAACTCCAGAAATTAAAAGGAACAAAACCCCTCCATCGATTGGCAATCCTGGTGGTGGTGGTGGTGGAATAGGAGGTGGAACTATTTGTCCAAAAGAAATCGTTGTACAAAGAAGTACAGCAATTAATAACACTATTTTAGTTTTGTTTTTCACTTTTGAAACAAATTAAGTTTGTGTTATTTGTAGCAATACAAATAACTACTACAAAGATAAGGATAAAATCTTAATTCTATTATAAAAAAGTGGACCCAGAAGGGCTCGAACCTTCGACCCCCTGATTATGAGTCAGGTGCTCTAACCAACTGAGCTATGGGTCCCACTAAAGTTTGGCAAAACTACTATCTTTTTTGAATTACACCAAACTAAAAATATATTTTCTTTACACGTTACGTGTCATTAATGCTTTGCCAAACTGCAGCAATCCATTTTTCGCTGTATCAGAAATGTTTATGCTTTCTAAAACCGAAAATGCTTTTTGACTATAATCGTTTATTTGGCCTTTTATAAAAACAGGGATTTGATATTTATTAAAAACCTCTTTAACCTGTTTTATTTTTTTGTCATTGTCTTCTAACTTAGATTCATAAAGGTTATTTAACAACGTTTTATCTTCTGGAGAAGCTAATTCTAATGCTTTTAAAAACAAGTATGTTTTTTTGTTTTCAATAATATCTCCGCCAACTTGTTTTCCGAAAGTTTCAGGGTTTCCGAAGGTGTCTAAATAATCATCTTGTAATTGAAATGCAATTCCTAAGTTCAATCCAAACTCGTATAAAATAGCTGCGTCTTTTTCACTAGATTCAGCTACAATTGCTCCCATTTTTAATGCGGCTCCAATTAAAACAGATGTTTTAAGAGAAATCATTTTAATATATTCTTCAATAGAAACGTCATTTCTTGTTTCAAAATCGACATCTAGTTGTTGTCCGTCACAAACTTCAATAGCCGTTTTACTAAATAATTTAGCAAGTTTTTGAAAAACGATAGGCGGATAATTCTCAAAATATTGATAGGCTAAAATTAACATCGCATCACCAGATAATATTCCAGAATTAATATTCCATTTTTCATGTACAGTTTGCTGGCCTCTTCTAAGGGGCGCATCATCCATAATGTCATCATGAACCAGTGTGAAATTATGAAACATTTCAATTGCATAAGCAGCCGGAAGGGCTTTTTTATAATCAGAAGAAAATAAACTTGCCGCCATTAAAGTTAAAACAGGGCGAATTTTTTTTCCTCCTAAACTTAATATGTAGCGTATAGGTTCGTAGAGATTATTAGGCTCTTTTGTTAGGTTTTGTTCCTCTTTATAGGATAAAAATTCTTGTTGAAATTTTGATAAATCCAAAGTGATAATTTTAAAGAGCAAATGTAACAAAGATTTTGCATTCTCTACTCCAATGTTAAATAATTGTAAAAACTTTGGAAACTTTTATTGTTTTTAAAGTTTCCTGTTGTATATTTGCGCCCTATTATGAAAGGTAAAATATTACATAAATCAGTTGAAATGTTTTTAACCCTAGGGTTTAAAAGCGTTACAATGGATGATATTGCAAATGAATTAGGTGTTTCTAAAAAAACAATTTACACTCATTTTAGTAATAAAACAGATTTGGTAAAAGAAGTAACTGATTCGGTTTTTGAAAATATTTGTACTGGAATTAATATCATTTGTAGCAGAGAAGAGAATCCAATTGATGAACTCTATGAAATAAAACGTTTTTCTATGGAGTACTTAAAGGACGAAAAAGCATCTCCACAGTATCAATTGCAAAAGTATTATCCTAAAATATACGCAACTATAAAAAGCAAACAATTTGACATTATGCAAGATTGCGTTATTCAGAATTTAAAACGTGGAGTAGCTTTAGGTTTTTATAGAGACACAATTGATTTGGATTTTATCTCAAGAATTTATTTTCATGGCATGGTTGGATTAAAAGACGTAGAGTTATTTCCGCTAAAACAATTTTCTATGAATAAAATTTTGAATTTCTACTTAGAATATCACTTAAGAGGGATTTGTACAGAAAAAGGAATTATTAAATTAAATGAAATTATAACAAACAATCAATCAAAAAAAAATGCAAAATAAATTAATACTAATTTTTAGTTTATGCTTTATCGCACTTGGTTTTTCACAAGAAAAAACGAAAGAGTTTTCTTTAAATGAAGCCATAGATTTTGCCATAAAAAATAACTATAACGCAAAAAAAGCAAATAACAATGTGCTAGCTGCAAAAGAAAAGCAATGGGAAACTACAACTATTGGTTTGCCAAAAATTAGCGCAAAAGTAGATTACCAACAATGGTTAAAACAACAAATATCATTATTGCCAGCAGAAATTACGGGTGGACCAGCAGGAACCTTTATTCCTGTTACTTTTGGAACAAAGCAAAATGTAAATGCGGCAATTACCTTAAATCAATTAATTTTTGATGGATCTTATATTGTTGGATTACAATCTGCAAAAACATATTTAAACATCTCAAAACAAGCAAAAGAAAAAACAGAATTAAGTATTAGAGAAGCGGTTATAAATGCATACGGAAATGTATTGATAGCAGAAAAAAGTATTGAAATTCTTAGAAGTAATTTAAAGATCTTAGAAAAAACACTCTCAGATACTGAGAAAATTTACAAGAATGGTTTAACTGAAGAAGAAGATGTTGAGCAATTAAAAATTACTTTAACAACTGTAAAAAGTCAATTAAATAAAACCATAAGATTAAGAGATATTGGGTATAAAATGCTAAATATAACTATGGGAAATTTAATCGATGAAAAAATTGCTCTAAAAGATAATTTAGATTCTCTAATATTAGAAAATATTGACTTAAGTCTTTTAGCTAAAACATTTAATGTAGCAAATCATATAGATTATAAAATTGCAGAAAACAATAAAGAAGGAAATAGATTATTGGTTCTTCTAGAGAAATCTAAAGCACTGCCTTCTTTAAGAGCATTTGTTAATTATGGTTATGCCGGAAATGCAAATTCTTTCGACTTTTTTAGAAGAGATCAAACATGGTATAATTCCTCTTTATTAGGTGTTAGTTTAGACATTCCAATTTTTAGTAGTTTTAACAGAAGAGCAAAAACAAGACAAGCAAAATTTGAGTTAGACAATGCAGAAATACAACTGTTAGAAATTAGAGAACAATTAAACTTAAAAGCTGCCGCTGCAAAAAGCGATTATAAGTTTAGTATTGAACAATATCAATCTGCAAAGCAAAATTTAGAATTAGCTCAAAGAATAGAAAAAAAGCAACAAATAAAATTCTTTGAAGGCGTATCTACAAGTTTTGAATTGTCTCAAGCGCAAAACCAATTATACACTCAACAACAAAATTATATTCAATCAATGCTAGATGTAATCGCAAAAAAAACAGCATTAGAAAACGCATTAAACATCCCATTAAAATAATCAATCAGGCATGAAAACAATTTATACAGTATTAATAGCAAGCATTCTTTTGATCTCTTGTGGAGAAAAAAAGGGACAAACAATTGAAGAAATTATTGCCACAAACGATATTTCTATAATCAAGGCAAAAAAAGTAGAAATAGAGGCAGTTCAGCAAGGATATTCTGATCAATTAAAAATGCTTAACGAAAAAATTGACGCTTTAGATACCAATAAAAAAGTACCATTAATAACTACTTTTAAAGCTAAAGAAGAAGTTTTTACACATTATTTAGAATTGCAAGGAAATGTAGAGACCAAACAAAATTTATTGATTTATCCAGAAATGCCAGGTATTCTAGAAGATGTTTATGTAAAGGAGGGTCAATCTGTAAAAAAAGGAGCCATTTTAGCAAAAATAAACGATGGCGGCATGAGTCAACAATTATCACAATTAGAAACTCAAGTAGAATTAGCTAAAACAGTTTATGAGCGTCAAAAAAGATTGTGGGATCAAAAAATTGGTTCAGAGATGCAATATTTACAATCAAAAACCAACTATTTTGCGCAACAAAAATCGGTTGAGCAATTAAAATCTCAAATTGAAAAAACAACAATAATTGCTCCTTTTGACGGAGTTATAGACGCAGTTATTAAAGAAGAAGGAACAGTTGTTGCACCTGGGCCAGGCGCAGAAATTTTTAGAATCATCAATTTAAACAACATGTATATTTCTACTGAGGTTCCAGAAAGATACATTGTAAATGTTACAAAAAACAAAAAAGTAAAAGTAGAATTTCCAGTATTAGGAGAAACGTTAGTAAGCTCTGTTAGACAAGTTGGTAGTTTTATCAATCCAACAAACAGATCTTTTAAAATTGAGGTTCCTGTTACAAATATAAACGGAAATGTTAAACCAAACTTAACGGCTAAACTTCAAATAAACGATTACACAAACACCAAAGCAATTTTAATTCCGCAAAGTATTATTTCAGAAAATGCCCAAGGAGAGCAATTTATTTATGTTGTAATAAACAAAGACGCAAATAATGAAGCTGTTGCTAAAAAAGTAATCATTAAGACGGGTAAAACTCAAGGAGATATTATTGAAGTTATAGCTAATCTAGAACCTGGAACAGAAGTTATTAAAGAAGGTGCTCGTAGTGTAAACAACGGTCAAACCGTAAAAGTTATCAATCAATAAATAGTTTACGATGACAAAACAAAAAAAACAAGTAGATAAAGAGTTTAAATTATCGTCTTGGGCAATTCATAACAAAACAACCATTTATGTTATTATGGCTGTTATCTTTTTCTATGGTATTTCTGCCTATTTTTCAATGGCTAGAGAGAGTTTTCCAGAAGTAAAAGAAACCAAGATTTATGTTAGTACCGTTTTTCCTGGAAACACTGCAGAAGATATAGAAAAGCTCATTACAGACCCGTTAGAAGATAAATTAAAAACGGTAAGTAATGTTGTAGAAGTTACATCAACTTCACAAGAAGATTATTCTATGGTGGTTGTAGAGTTTGATGAAAACATTACTGTAGATCAAGCCAAGCAAAAAGTAAAAGACGAGATTGCTACAGAAACATCGAGTGAAGATTGGCCAACTTTTAATGGAGCTAAAATAGAGCCTAATGTTTTTGAATTGAGCATGTCTGAAGAAATGCCCATTTTAAACATTAATATTTCTGGAGATTACCCAGTTTATAAACTAAAAGAGTTTGCAGAATATTTACAAGATGAAATTGAAGATTTAGCTGAAATTAAAAAAGCAGATATTCGTGGAGCACAAGATAAAGAGGTAGAAGTTGCAGTAGATGTTTATAAAATGATGGCTTCAAAAGTCAGTTTTAACGACATTACTAGCGCAATAAGTAATGGAAATGTTACCATGTCTGCAGGAAACTTTATTACAAGTGGTCAACGAAGAACAATTCGAATTATTGGAGAAATAGAGCAGCCATCAGATTTAGGAAACTTTGTAATTAAATCTGAGTTTAACAATCCAATTTACTTAAAAGATGTAGCGAGCATTTCATTTAAAGATAAAGAGAAAACTACCTATGCTAGAGAAAAAGGAGCAGATGTAGTGATGTTAGATGTTAAAAAACGTGCAGGTAAAAACATGGTAGCCGCTGCAGAACAAATTAGAGTAATTGTAGACAATGCCATTGCAAACCACTTTCCAAAAGATTTGAAAATTACCATCACCAATGATCAATCTTCAAAAACCATTGGTCAAGTAGATGATTTGGTGAACAACATTATTTTCGGAGTTATTTTAGTGGTAACTGTTTTAATGTTTTTCTTAGGATTTAAAAATGCAGTATTTGTAGGTTTTGCAATTCCAATGTCCATGTTTATGTCATTAATGATTTTAAACATGTTAGGGTATACCATGAATACCATGATTCTTTTTGGTCTAATTATGGGACTCGGAATGTTGGTTGATAACGGAATTGTAGTGGTCGAGAATGTATATCGATTAATGGACCAAGAAGGCATGAGTAGAGTAGAAGCAGCTAAAAAAGGAATTGGAGAAATTGCATTTCCTATTATCATTTCTACCGCTACAACGGTTGCAGCATTTATTCCGTTAGGCTTATGGCCCGGGATTATGGGAGATTTTATGATTCTATTGCCAATTACTTTATCAACCGTTTTAGGATCTTCCTTATTTGTTGCTATTTTCTTTAACTCAGTATTGGTTTCTCAATTTATGAGTGTAGAAGATAAAGACATGCCACTCAAAAGAATTATTATCTTGACCAGTGTTATGGTAGGTTTAGGAATCTTGGTATTATTAACAGGAGGCGCATATCGATCTTTAGGAACGTTGATGATTTTTACCACAATCTTGTTATGGATATACAGATTGTTCTTAAGACGTTGGGCAAATGCTTTTCAAAACAATGTGTTGCCAAAACTAGAATCTTGGTACGAAAGAAGATTAAAAAGTGCATTAACTGGTAAAATGCCTTATGCGTTAGTTGTTAGTACTTTTGGATTGCTAATAGCAGCTTTTATCATGTTTGGATGGTCTTTAGGAACTCAAAGAACAAAAGTTGAGTTTTTCCCAGACAATAAACCAAATCAGATTATTGTCTATATCGAGTATCCAGAAGGAACAGATATTGAAAAAACCAATTCAATTACAAAATTGATTGAAGAAAAAGTAGCAGGCGTTTTATATAGTGACACCTATATGGATGGAGACTACAACTTTATGATAGAAAGTGTTGTTTCACAAGTGGGTGAAGGAGCAGGAAACCCACAAACAGACATGGGTTCTGCTGCAGAAATGCCACACAAAGGGAAAATTACCGCTTCTATGAGGGAGTATAAATTTAGAAGAGGTTTAGATAGTGAATTGTTACGTCAAAAAGTACAAACTGCTTTGGTAGGAATTTACCCTGGAGTTTTAATTTCTGTTGAAAAAGATGCTAATGGTCCACCTGTTGGATCACCAATTAACATAGAAATTGAAGGAGATGATTATGCAGAGTTAATTCATACAGCGCAAAGAATGCGAGACTTTATCAATACCAAAAGTATTTCTGGAATTGACGAATTAAAGATTGATGTAAACAGAGATAAGCCAGGAATGCAAGTATTGGTTGATAGAAAAAAAGCAGGTGAATTAGGTGTAACTACGGGGCAAGTTGGACAACAATTAAGAGCCTCTATTTTTGGAAATAAAGCTGGTATTTATAAAGAAAATGGTGAAGATTATGATATTTATGTTCGTTTTAAGAAAGAAGATAGATATAATAAAAGTGCTGTTTTTAATCAGAATATTACTTTTAGAGACATGGCTTCTGGTAAGGTCAAGGAAATTCCGGTGTCTGCTGTTGCTACGCAAAAAAACAACTCAGGTTTTAGCGCCATCAAGCACAAATCGGTAAAAAGAGTGGTAACTGTATATTCTGCTTTAGCGCCTGGAGAAACTGATGCGAGTGCGGTAGTTCGTAAAATTCAAGAAGAAATGAAGAGTTTTAAAGACTTGCCTAAAGGAATTAAGATTGATTACACTGGGCAAATAGAAGAGCAAAACAAGCAAATGAACTTTTTAGTTGGTGCCTTCTTTACTGGATTAGCATTGATTTTCTTTATTTTAATTTTCCAATTCAACTCGGTGTCTAAACCAGGGATTATTATGTTGGCCATCTTTTTAAGTTTTATTGGAGTCTTTGGAGGTTTGGTAATCTCAGGAGCATCCTTTGTTATTATGATGACGATGATGGGAATCATTTCTTTAGCGGGTATTGTGGTAAACAACGGAGTTGTGTTGTTAGATTATGCACAATTATTAATTGACAGAAAGAAAGAAGAATTGCAATTAGATGAAAATGATTATCTAGATAAAGAGCAACTTTTTAATAGTATTGTAAAAGCAGGAAGAGCACGTTTACGACCTGTTTTATTAACGGCAATTACAACCATTTTAGGATTGATTCCACTTGCCATAGGTTTAAATATAAACTTCTTTACATTGGCAAGTGAGTTGAATCCACATATCTATTTTGGAGGAGACAATGTTGTATTCTGGGGTCCATTAGCATGGACTGTTATATACGGATTATTTGTAGCCACTTTCTTGACTTTAATAGTTGTACCAGTATTATTTTACTTAATCACAAGATTTAAAATGTGGTTGCGTTTAAAAACAGCATCATAGTTCGTTTTAATAGTTGATTAAGGCTGAGGTTTTTCCTCAGCCTTTTTTAATTATAAATTAGTTAATTTTGAATGCCTCAGTGTTTCTATTTATATGACAGAACAAAAGTATTTTTCAATAGAAGAGATTAAAAGAAAATTAGAAAGATATTGTGTCTATCAAGATCGATGTCATAAAGAAATAGAAACGAAACTCAAAGAGTTTGTATTAATTGAAGAAGCTAAAAATCAAATCATACTACATTTATTAGAGCATAACTTTTTAAATGAAGAGCGTTTTTCTAAAAGTTTTGCCAGAGGAAAATTCAGGATAAAAAAATGGGGCAAACAAAGAATTGTTAGAGAATTGAAATTCAGAGATATTTCTGAATACAATATAAAAACAGCTCTAAAAGAAATTGATGAAAAAGAGTATTTAGACACCATACATGCCATTGCTACTAAAAGAAATGCACAACTAAAAGAAACCGATTTTTACAAACGGAAAAAGAAACTGACAGACTATTTAATAAGATTGGGCTACGAATTTGATCTTATTTTTTCAACGCTAGAAAATGTAATAGAAAAAAAATAGCCTCTTAAAAAGAGGCTATATTAAAATTATTTTAAAATTAATTTTTTAGTACTTAAAGAATCATCAACTTTAATTTTTGCAATGTAAATTCCTCTAGTATATTTAGTCATATCTAACTCAAACTGCTTCACTGCAGAAGAAACTCTTTTTTCTTGTAAAATAAGTTTTCCGGTTAAATCAAAAACAGAAATAGAAAAATTGCTTCCTTGCGACCAATTGATATTAAATAAACTAGTTGATGGGTTAGGCGAAATAGACAAGCCTTCAATTTCATTAAATTCTTCAACAGGCAATACTCCCGTAATTACTAGATCATCTATAATGGCTCCATCTTCATTAGAAAGGTCGTCTGCTAAAAATTTAAATCTAAAAATTATATTAGCTTCGTTTGTAAAAGCAGCCAAATCAAAGCTATAATCATGTAAAGTTGCATTTGTGCCTCCTAGAGGATTCGCATTTTCTCCTTCACCAGTCCACTGTTTACCAGGTAAGCCATTTGCAGTTGAATTACTATTGTACCAATTTGCATCTGTTGAGGCACCAAGTATTATCCAAGTTTTCCCTTGGTCTATTGTATATTCAACGTTCATATAATCCCAATCTTTTTCAATGTCGAAAGCCATTTTAAAACTCAACACAGGATTTGTTACTAAAGTTAAGTCGTAACATTTAGTGTATAAATAACCAGTAGCTTTATTAGGGTAATTTCCATTTAAACCTGTTGCATAGGCAGAAGTTCCCGAGCCAACATTTGTTAAAAGCGTTTTTACTGGTGTTCCTCTTTGCCATAAACCAAGCAATCCTCCACCAGAACCAGAAGTTTCTGTCACTAAATTATCACTTGCAGATTCAAACGTATTTATAGTTGTTGGTGTTGCAGTAGAACCGTTTATAGAAAAGGACGTACTGTTAGAATTGTTTGCAGTATAGGTATCATTATTTATAACCGTTTCTACATTTAAAGTATGATTTCCTTCTGTTGCAGTAAAAGCAGGAATGTTAATTTGAGTAGTTGCATTTGACACTAAATTACCTGTCCAATTGTAAACAGCATTTGTACCACCATCAACATTGTAATTTACAGTAACCGCAGTTATTGCATTTGTTCCTTTATTTTGAATTGTAATAGTTGGAGCAAGAGAACCACATCCTCTAGAGTTGTTTATAGGAGAATCAATTGAAACCAATTTTACTTCATTAGCAGGGAAAGAATTAGGAATGTCAGAAACCCAAACACCTCTTCCGTAAGTGGCAACAACTAATTTTGCGTCTTTCTCATTGATTTCTAGATCTCTAACGGTAGTATTGGGTAAATTGTTATCAAAAGTTACCCAATTTGTTAATGTATCATCAATGTAATATACACCAACAGTGGTGCCTAAATAAACTCTGTTGTCTTTATTTCCTGCATGATGTCTTAACACAATTTTGTTGTCATTAGAAGGTAAATTACCAGTGATGTTTGTAAATTTTGGATTTGCATCATTTAAGTTTGTAGTTTTAGTAACTGCTCCATTAGATACAATCCAGGCAACATTACCATCATTATGACTAACTTCTATGGAGTTAATAATTCCAAAACCAGTAGGGATTTTTGTAAACGTTACCCCTGCATCATTACTTTTAAATAAATTTCCATCATTTGAAACATAAATATTATTTTCATTATTAGGGTCAATTTCAATATGATCTATATCACCTCCAAAATCATGAGTTGAAACTTTAGACCAAGCTCCACTTACCAATTTGTATAAACTACCATAACCAGCATATAGATTTCCTTTTCTGTCAGCTACCAAAGGTGTTACCCATTCTCCACCACTATCATCTGTTCCTGTTTCAGCAGTAGGAGCGCTAACACTAGAAGTTCTTGTTAATCCACCATCTCTACTTTCATATAAAGAACCTCCATATTGTATAAAACCAAAATAATTATCTGAATCAAGAGGATTTATAACACAATCCATTCCATCTGCACCAAAATACACACTCCACCCATTATTTTTAAGAGCGTACCCGCCATTGTCTTGTAAACCACCCACTATATTTCCAGAATTTTGATTTGCTACAGAAATTCTATAAAACTGACTTATCGCTAAGTTCTTAGTTAAGTCGGTAAAACTTGTCCCAAGGTCTGTAGAAACATATACCCCACCATCTGTGCCAGCAAAGAATTTACCACCGATAAAATCTAAAAAATGAATGTCTGCATGGGTATAAGAGGCTGATTGTGGAGCACTCCAGCTATTTATAGCCGTAAAATTATCTCCTCCATCAGTAGACTTCCAAATATTTAAAACACCAACATATACGGTGTTTTCATCAGTATCTGAAACAGCAATGGCTAAGTCATACCAAGATTGTGATCCTCCAAAAATATCATCTGTTTCAGCTGTTTTCGTATAGCTAAAACCACTAGTTGTAGATTTATAAATACCGTTAAAACCATTTTTTGTAGAACTTCCATTCCAACTTACAAAATATACAACTTTATCATTTGCAGGTGTAACTGCTAAGGCAATTCTTCTTGAATTGGTTAAGCCAGTTATATTAACCGTGCTAAAAGTGTTTCCTCCATCAAAAGATTGATATACTCTAGTGGAATTGCCGTTACTTTTAGTTTCACCACTAGATGCAGCGTAAAAAACTGTTGAAGAGCCAGGTTTTCTTTTTAAATCTCTAACATTAGCTGTTAAAGTCCTTGTCCAAGTTGCACCACCATCAGTACTTTTGTGCACACCAGAACTTGTTGCTACGATAACAGTATCAGTGTTTGTTGGATCAATATAAATATCGTTCATAGAGCTGGGATTTCCAGTCATTGCTCCAGTACTATTCCATGTTACTCCACCATCAATAGATTTCATTACACCTATAGAAGCAGAATCACTAGCGTCATCATCACCTGTGGCAATGTAAATAATATTAGAATTTGTTGGATGAATTGCAATTCCAGAAACACCAATTTGAGGTAAAAAGTCATTTAAAGGCTGCCAATTAACGCCTGCATCTGTAGATTTCCATATCCCTCCAGCTGGAGCACCCACATAGTACGTATTTGAATTACTAGGGTCTACTGCAACCACATTCACCCTTCCTTGACCAGAAGACCAAGAAGCTGTATTTGTGTGAGAATATGGGCCTAAAGATGTCCAATTACTTGTATCGTTTGCATTGTTTTTTTCAGAGGCATTCATTTGATTTTTTTGTTGCCAAGCATCTATTTTCTGTGCAGTAGTTTTTAAGGTCCCGTCAGGATTTGTATAAAAACCATTTTGATATTCCCATCTTTTAAAAGGTTTGTATCCACTACCTTTTTTATTTCTATCAATCGTAGAAAAGTATCTTTCTGCAGCAGCTGAAATATCATTCAATGTAATTTTTCCTTTCTTTTTAAACTAGCATCTGACATCCAAGGAGCATTATTTTGATACGTTTGTGAAAAAGCGAAAAAGGGAATAAAAAATAAAAAATAAAGAGTAATTTTTTTCATAATGAGTGTACTTAAATGGTGTTTAATTGATATTGTCTATATCTTGCTCTACTTTTAATTGAGAATAAGTTGTGTTTATTTTTGAATTTGTTGCTGAAAAAGCAGCAATTATTTTATTTACCTGAGCATGCACTTCACTTGCAGATATTGAAGAGATAAAGGTCATGTCTTTTAATCGTAAAGCTTCATTTTCTAATACATTTACCCGTGTTCTAAAAGACAAATTCAGCAATTCTTTTGGTCGAATACTATCTTTTAAAAACTTAACTTCTTCAGATAATTTCAGGGCATTATTTAAAGCTTCGTTGGCCGAAATAACAGAAAACTGTTTTAGATTTTCTGTTACTATTTGATATTCTTTCCAATTAGCAACTTTACTTTTCGAAATAGATTCTAAAGCCAAAGCAGAAGTATGCTTTTTTACAATGTTCATTTCAGATTTTTTAATCTTAGTATCTTGCACGGCTGTATTATTGCCGTTTTGACAAGACCAAAAAAATAAAAAAAAGAGAATAGAAAACTTACGCATGTCTAAATAAATAGTTGTAAAAATACATTTTTTTAATTTATTTTTTTCACTTTAACATATAATGTCATTTTTTCATTTTGAAGGAAACTTTAATTATGTACTTTTGTTTTCATATTTTTGAATTATAAAGAATGAGTGACACCATTTTAATTATTGGGGCTTGCGGGCAAATTGGATCTGAGCTTACACAAAAACTGAGAGAAACTTACGGAAACGATCATGTTGTTGCTACAGATATAAGAGAAGGAAATGAGGATGTTACAAGTTCTGGACCCTTCGAGATTTTGGACGCAACAGATACGGAAGGAATTTTAAAAATTGTTCAAAAATATAAGGTTACTCAGGTTTATTTAATGGCAGCAATGCTTTCTGCCACAGCAGAAAAATATCCTCAAAAAGCGTGGGAATTAAACATGAACTCTTTACTTGGAGTTTTAGAATTAGCCAAAGACAAGCACATTAAACAAGTATATTGGCCTAGTTCTATTGCCTCTTTCGGACCAACATCACCAAAAATAAACACCCCCCAACAAACCATTATGGAACCAACAACCGTTTACGGAATAAGTAAATTGGCAGGCGAACATTGGTGTAATTATTATTACAACAGATATAGTGTAGATGTTAGAAGTATTCGGTATCCAGGCATTATAAGTTGGAAAACCAAACCTGGAGGAGGAACTACAGATTATGCTGTAGACATTTATTTTAAAGCATTAGAAAACAAATCATATGAATGTTTTTTATCAGAAAATACGCGTTTGCCGATGATGTTTATGAAAGATGCTATAGATGCGACCATTAAAATTATGCAAACTGATGCGGCAAATATTAAAACCAGAACTTCTTATAATTTAGCTGCCATAAGTTTTACCCCAGAAGAAATTGCTGCAGAAATAAAAAAACACATTCCAGAATTTAAAATTTCGTACAAAACCGATTTTAGACAACAAATTGCTGATAGTTGGCCACAAGTAATTGACGACTCACAAGCAAGACAAGATTGGAGTTGGAATCATCAATTTGATTTAGAGTTGATGACCAAAGAAATGCTTAAAAACTTACAATAATTCTTTAATTTATTATTGATTCTCTGTGTTACTTGTGTTACACATTTAGAGCTGTAAGATTTCTATTTTTACACGTCTAAAAAGTAAAATTTATAGAATCTATGAACACGATAATTAAAGACAGTTTGGCAAAAAGTTTGTCGTACGAAGCATATAGAAAAAAAGTTAGTGATTTATTAGAAGAAGGTAAATCTACTGGACCAAATCAATCAGAGGATTTATTACATTATAGTACTTTGAACGATGCTAGAATGAATCGTTTAGATAAAAAAACAAAGCTGACAAATTCTACAATAGAAGCGCTAAAAAACACAAAAGAAAAACAAACATGGTTATTAATTACAGAAGGCTGGTGTGGAGATGCCGCTCAAATTTCACCTGTAATTAATAAAATGAGTTTAGAGAGTGATAAGGTCGATTTAAAAGTTGTTTTGCGAGATGAAAATGAAGATTTGATGAATCAATTTTTAACCAACGGAAGCAAATCAATTCCGAAATTGGTTGTATTAAACGAAGAGAATGAAGTAGTTTCGTCTTGGGGCCCAAGACCCTCTATTGCAACAAAAATGGTAAACGATTATAAAGTGAAACATGGAGGGTTAGATGCCGATTTTAAACGTGATTTACAAGTTTGGTACAATAAAAATAAAGGTGAAAGTATACAAGAAGATTTAGTTTCCTTTTTAAAAAAATAAAATATAGTACTGTCAATTCGAGTGAATTTTTCGATTTAAATAAGAAAAATTTGTATCGAGAATTTTTAATTCGTTCTCGATACATTTTTTTAACTAAGCTCAATTTGACAAAAAAATACTCGAACTGACATTGGAAATATTCATAAGAAAAGTCCGTTTGCAATTTTGTAAACGGACTTTTCTTTTGTGCTATCTTTGCAATAATAAAACTCGAAAATGCTAGTAGATTATACATCACTTCCTGAAACAGCCAAAGTTTGGATTTATCCTTCCAATAGAAAATTTTACGATACAGAAATTGATGGAATTCACGAAAAAATAAAAACCTTTTTAGAAAGTTGGAAAACTAATGATGATACTTTTAGAGTATCGTATCAATTGTTATACAATCGGTTTATTGTATTGTTTGCTGATGCATCTGGTTCCTCTTTATTAAATGCTGATATTGATGCTTCTGTCATGTTTATATTACAACTACAACAAGAATATGAAGTTGAATTATTAGACAAAATGAATGTCTGTTTTAAACAAGGCGAGTTTGTTCAATACAAAGAGTTGAAAGACTTTAAAAAGCTACTTAAAAACAAAGCCGTTACCGGAAAATCTATTGTGTTTGACAATTTAGTAACCACAAAAGAAGAGTTTGAAAACTATTGGGAAGTACCCATTTCTGAAAGTTGGTATGGGCGTTTTTTAAAATAGACTAATCCATTTCTAAATTTTCAATAAAAGCATCAATAGAAACTGCTTTTTCTACAGAAAACTCACCAATTTTTGTACGTCGCAATGTAGATAGATGTGCGCCAGAATGTAATGCTTTTCCGAAATCAAAAGCCAATGAACGAATGTACGTTCCTTTACTACACACAACTCTAAAATCTATTTTTGGTAACTCAATGTTGGTAATTTCAAACTCAGTTATAGTAATTTCTCTAGTCGGAATTTCGGTAGTTTCTCCTTTTCTAGCCAATTCATACAAGCGTTTTCCGTCTTTTTTGATTGCAGAAAAAATAGGAGGTTGTTGTTGAATTGCACCCATAAATTGTTTGGTTGTGCTATGAATTAAATCATCTGTTATATGTGCTATAGGAAAAGTTTCGTTTATTTCGGTTTCCAAATCGTAACTCGGCGTTGTTGCGCCAATGGTAATTGTTCCGGTGTATTCTTTAACCTGACCTTGGTATTCGTTGATGTTTTTGGTTTGTTTACCCGTACAAATAATTAGTAATCCAGTTGCCAACGGATCTAAAGTTCCAGCATGACCCACTTTAATTTTTTTGATATTGAAACGTTGTCTGATGTGCCAGCGGATTTTATTTACAGCTTGAAAAGAAGTCCATTTAAGTGGCTTGTCAATCAATAAGATTTGTCCGTTTTTGTAATCGTCAGCCGTTAACATGTGATTTTTAAATGGTTAATCTGTAGATAAAAAAATGAATTATTAAAAGGCTAATCCCTAAAACAATTCTGTAATAACCAAAAATTTTAAATCCGTGTTTTGTTAAATAATCAATAAATGATTTAATAGCAATTAGGGCTACAATAAAGGCAATAATATTCCCAACAATTAAATAATTAACTTGATCTGAATTTAGCTCGAAACCAGCTTTGTAATAATCGTATCCTTTTTTAAGTGTTGCGCCAAACATGGTTGGTACAGCTAAGAAAAAAGAGAATTCTGCAGCAGTTTTTCTATTGATTTTTTGGGTCATTCCACCCACAATTGTTGCACCACTCCTAGAGGTCCCTGGAATCATAGCCAAACATTGAAAAAATCCGATCTTTAATGCAGTTGCATAACTTATTTCTGTATGTGCAGTTGGGTTTTTAGAATCAAATTCTTCGTTTGCTTTAAACCACTCATCAACTTTTAATAAAATAAATCCACCAATAATTAAAGAAACCGCAACGGTAACAGGACTTTCTAATAATTCGTCTATGACATCATTTAATAACAATCCTAAGATAACTGCCGGAATAAAGGCTACGAGTAGTTTGAGATAAAAATCGAAACTTTGAAAAAAGCGTTTCCAATATAGAACAACAACAGATAAAATTGCCCCTAATTGAATAACGATGGTGAATAATTTGGTAAAATCATCGGTTGCTATTTTCATAAAAGAAGAAGCAATAATCATGTGCCCTGTTGATGAAACAGGTAAGTATTCTGTAAGCCCTTCAATAATTGCTAGAATAATAGCGTCAAGTAAATTCATGCTTACTTTTTAGGTTTTGCTAAAATTGCATAAATCTCAATTCCTAGCCCAATAATGACTAAGGTTGGTGCTAAACGAATTCTTCTCCAGTTGTAAATCTCTGGATTGAAAACGTTCGGATCGTCGCTTCCACCGCCAGCCATAAAGATAAATCCTAAGGCAATAAAAACAGCACCTATTAGCATAATGATATAATTTCTTTTCCCAAAAAGAAACTCTGGTCTTGTATTGTTTTCTTTTTTACTCATATTAATAGTATAATTCGTCTGTTTGTAAATTTAAAAAACGTTGTGTTGCAAAATAAGTACTTAACCAAGTAATTAAAAAAGCAATCACTAAAACGCCGCCAAATAAGTAGCTTAACAATGCATAATCGTTTAACAATTCTAATGCTGGTAAATACTTATTTGTGTAATATATAACAGCTCCTAAGCCAATTAATGAAATGAAAGAGCCAATTATTCCTAATTTTATTCCTTGTAAAAGAAAAGGTTTTCTGATAAAACTTTTTGTAGCACCAACCATTTGCATGGTTTTAATATTAAATCGTTTAGAATATACTGATAAGCGCAAAGCGCTGTTAATTAATAAAATAGAGATCAGCGCAAAAAATGCACTAACAACTAACAACCAAAAACTTATTTTTTGAATGTTTTTTGTTAAAAACTGAATCAGTGGTTTGTCATAAGAAACTTCTAAAACAAAGGCGTTTTTTTGAAATCGCTTTTCGATTTCAGCCATTTTTTCTGGTGTTACAAATTCAGCTTTTACATATAAATCAATACCGTTTTTTAATGGGTTTGTACCTAGAAATTGTACAAAATCTTCTCCTAAATCTTTACTATGAAATTTAGCAGCTTCTTCCTTTGAGATGTATACAATTTCTTTAGTAAATTTTTCCTTTGATAGAGAAGCTCTTAAATCTTCGATATTTTTTTTAGTCACATTGTCTTTTAAAAACAAGGTCATTGCTGTTTTTTCTTTCACTTGATTGGCAACGCTTGTAGACTTTAATAATATCAAACCTAATACACCAACCATAAACAAGACCAACGAAATACTTACAATTACAGAAAAGTAAGAAGAGCGTAATCTTCGTTTTTGATATTTGTCAAAAGATGTAGACATAGATAATCTTGAATTCTAGCTCGCAAGATACAAAAATTAACGAGCAGTATTAAGCCAATATTTTGCAGTATTTTTGTTAAAATTAAGAGCGTTCTTCACACAATTCTATCAAAACACCGTTGGTGGATTTTGGATGTAAAAAAGCAACCAATTTATTGTCTGCTCCTAATTTTGGTTCTGAATTTAAAACGATAAAACCTTCACCTTTCAAACGAGCTATTTCTGCTTTTATGTCTTTTACAGCAAAGGCAATATGATGAATTCCTTCGCCTTTCTTCTCGATAAATTTTGCAATTGGACTCTCAGGGTTTGTAGCTTCTAACAACTCAATTTTATTAGGTCCCACATCAAAAAAAGACGTTTTTACACCTTCGCTTTCTACTTCTTCAACTTTATAATGTGCTTTTCCAAAAAGAGCCGCAAATAACGCGTTAGATTTTTCTATACTTTTTACGGCAATCCCAATATGTTCAATTTTGTCCATTAGATCCATTTTCTATCCGTCAAAAATAAACATTCTTTTTAGAATTATGCGTAAATTTGCCGCATGGAACAAACAAATAGACAGAAAAAAATTGCTGGAGTAATTCAAAAAGACTTGGTTGATGTGCTTCAGAAAGCGGCACAAGAAGGAATGCAAGGAACTATTATTTCGGTTTCTAAAGTTACTGTGACTACAGATTTGAGTATTGCAAAAGTGTATTTGAGTATTTTTCCATCAGAAAAAAGAGATGAATTGGTCAAAGGAATTCAGTCGAATACTTTTTTAATTCGACATGAAATGGCAAAACGCACAAGAAATCAACTGCGAAGAATGCCAGAATTATCTTTTTTTGGAGATGATTCTTTAGATTATATCGAAGAAATTGATAAATCTTTAAAGGGTGAGGATGCAAATCCTATTAAAAATCCAGAAGTATTGCCAAGACGTCAAAAACGTTAATTTGTTTGCTTCACAACTTTTTTTGCCCTTAGTTTGTATTGACTTGATACAACAATTGTGAATTTTCCTTTTTACATAGCTAAAAGATATGTGTTCGCTAAAAGCGGAAACAATACCATTAACATTATTACGATTATTGCGTCTTTTGGTGTAATTGTCGGTTCATTGGCGTTGTTTATTATCCTTTCAGGATTTTCTGGTTTTAAATCTTTCACTAATAATATGTTGGATTATTCTGATCCTGATATAAAAATTACAGCGGTTAAAGGAAAATCGTTTTTTATTTCTGATGCTATAACATCGCTTTTAAAATCTACTACAGAAATTAAAGCATTTGCACCTGTAGTTGAAGAACGGGCTTTTTTACAATACAAACAGAGAGATCAAATTGCGTATGTAAAAGGGGTTAGTGATAATTACATGTCGATTACAAGAATAGATTCTACCTTACATGTTGGTCAATGGATAGATCCTGATTTTATCAATACGGCGGTTATTGGTTTCGGAATTTCAGACAAATTATCTTTAAGTATTTTAAATTTTGGTGAGCCTTTGCAAATTAAAGTTCCTAAAGCAGGTACAGGATTGATTTTAAGTGCATCTTCTGCGTTTAATTCTGCCGATGTTCAAATTTCAGGAGTGTATACAGGTTTGGAAGAATTTGCAAATAAATATGTGTTTGTAAATTTAACATTGGCACAAAAATTATTGAGTTATGAAGAGAATCAAGTGTCTTCAATTGAGTTGCGATTACAAGAAAATGTCAACCCAGAAGCTTTTGCTAAAAACTTTCAAAAAGTATTAGGAAACAACTTTAAAGTAGCTACAAAAACACAATTTAATGCCATTACTTATAAAGTTTTAAATACAGAAAGATTGATTTCTTATTTGATATTTACGCTCATTATTATCATTGCATTGTTTAATGTAATCGGTGCCATTATTATGATGATTATAGATAAAAAGCAAAATTTAAAAACACTTTTTAATTTAGGAGTTACCATAAAAGAAATAAAAAGAATTTTTGTGTTGCAAGGATTTTTATTAACTGTTTTTGGATTGTTTATCGGATTGCTTATGGGTACAATCTTAATTTTATTACAAAAGCAGTTTGCCTTTTTTATGATCACACAATCCATCCCCTACCCAGTAGAATTTAGTTTTATGAATCTATTTATTGTTGCAATTACAATTAGTATTTTAGGATTTATCGCTTCAAAAATTGCAAGTAGCAGAATTTCTGCAAGTTTTATAGAGAAGTAATTAACTAAAATCAGGAATTACAGCATCACCAAATTTTTCAAACACTTCATCAAAAGCTGCAAAAACATCTTTTGCATCATCAGAAGTTACCATTTTCATTCGGTGTTCTTTAAAATGCGGAATTCCTTTGAAGTAATTTGTATAATGTCTTCTGGTTTCTAAAACTCCCAAGGTTTCACCTTTCCAGTCAATGGCCATTTGTAAATGTCTGCGTGCAATTTCTACACGTTCTGCAATTGTTGGAGAAGCTAAGTGTTCACCAGTTTTAAAAAAGTGTTTTACTTGGTTAAAAAACCAAGGAGAACCAATAGAGGCTCTACCAATCATAGCACCATCTAAACCATATACATCTCGCATTTCCATAGCTCTTTCTGGAGTTGTAACATCGCCATTTCCAAAAACAGGAATGTGCATGCGTTGGTTGTTTTTTACCTCTGCAATGGGTTTCCAATTGGCATCTCCTTTATACATTTGTGCTCTTGTTCTACCATGAATAGAAATTGCTTTACAACCCACATCTTGCAAGCGTTCTGCAACTTCTACAATTCTAATAGAATCTTCATCCCAACCCAAACGTGTTTTTACAGTAATTGGTAAATTGGTATGTTTTACCATGGCTTCGGTTAACGAAACCATTAAGTCGATGTCTTTTAAAATTCCTGCACCAGCGCCTTTAGAAACTACTTTTTTTACAGGACAGCCAAAATTGATATCAATAATATCTGGATTCGATTTTTCAACAATCTCTACCGTTTTTAACATCGATTCTAAATTGGCTCCAAAAATTTGAATTCCAACTGGACGCTCTTTTTCGTAGATGTCTAATTTCATGACACTTTTTGCAGCGTCACGAATCAATCCTTCTGAAGAAATAAATTCGGTATACACCACATCGGCTCCGTTTTCTTTACACAAAGCTCTAAACGGTGGATCACTAACATCTTCCATTGGTGCTAACAACAACGGAAAATCTGGTAATTCTATGTCTCCAATTTTAACCATGGCGCAAAAATACTTATTTTATCTTAAAAAAAAGACCTGTTAGAAATGAATCTAACAGGTCTAGTGTATTGTTTTGAAATGCGTTTAGAACTCAATAGTTAATGTAACTTCTTTACCACTTCTATTTACGACAATTGGTTTTTTATCACCTTTTTTAGTTTTAGCAAGTGCTTTCATATAGCCCATCATGTCAGTGATTTTTTCGCCATCAAATTGTACAAGAATATCGCCTTTTTTAACCCCTGCTTTTATCGCTGGTTTTCCTTCGCTTACACCATCAATTTTCATTCCTTTTCCATCAAACATATAATCAGGAATTACTCCCATGCTAACTTTATAACGTGGCGTTTCTTCACTTTCGTTTTTGGTTTTTCTAAAGGCTAATTTTCCGTTATCATTTAAATCAGAAATGATGTTAAAAATATAGTTTGAAATGCTTTCCATTCCTTCATAATTTAAGGTTTCTGTATCATCACTTGGCTTGTGATAATCTCTATGTTGCCCTGTAAAGAAATGCAATACTGGCAGGTCTGCCAAGTAAAAACTTGTATGGTCACTTGGGCCAACTCCAGATTCTTTCATGATCAATTTAAAATCGTTGTTGTGAGATTTTAATGTTTGCTTAAAAATAGGTGAAGTTCCTGTTCCGTAAACAGCCAAAGCACTATCTTTTAGTCTTCCAACCATGTCCATATTAATCATATAAGACACCTCCTTGATGTTGAATGTTGGATTTTTAACAAAATAATTAGAACCTAACAAGCCCATTTCTTCACCAGAAAAAGCAATAAATACATAGTTGTTATTGGTGTTTGTATTTTTTAATTTACTTGCTAAATTTAAGAGTAGTGCTACACCACTGGCGTTGTCGTCTGCACCGTTATGAATTGCTTTGATAGAATCTCTATATAAAGAGCCATCGCCACCATAACCTAAATGATCAAAATGCGCACCGATAATTACAGTGTTTTTTGCTTTGTTATCTATAAATCCAACAACGTTTCTTCCGGTAATTGTTCCGTCAGAATTTTCAGTAAATTTTACTTCTTCATGTGGATGTGTTTTTGGTTTGAAAGAAAAGGATTGATAAAAACCATCGGTTCCCTTTGGAGTTAAACCAAGGCTTTCAAATCTGTTTTTTATGTACTCAGAAGCTTTTTCTCCTCCAGGAGTTCCTGTTTGTCTTCCTTCTAACTTGTCATCCGCTAAGAAAGAAACATCTTCTTTAATCTTGTTTTCAGGTTTGTATTCTTTAGCACAAGAAACAAGGAGAGATAAAAAGATTAAAATTATTAAATTTTTCATGGTATATGTATTATTTTTGCCAAAAATAACTAATAAATCTTAGTTGTAAAATTAAAAAAGTACATAATGAAATTAAGAGGAATTTATTTGATGATTTTTACACTATTCATCGTTTCGTGTAAAACAGATAAAAAAGATAAATCGGATGCAAAATCTGGGGCGACAAAAAAATGGGATACCACTTTAATTTATCCTGAAGAGGTTCATTTTAAAACCATGCAGCAAATTACGTTTGGTGGAGATAATGCTGAAGCTTATTGGAGTTTTGATGATAAACAAATCATTTTTCAATCGAACAATAAAGAATGGGGAGTAGAATGTGATCAAATGTTTTTAATGAATGTTGGAGAAACATTTGAAGACACAAAACCACCAATGATTAGTACTGGATTTGGAAGAACAACGTGTGCATATTTTTTGCCAGGAAACAAAGAATATGTTTATGGATCTACACATTTAGGAGGAAAAGAATGTCCGCCAGCACCATTGCGTAGAGAAGGAAAATATGTGTGGCCAATTTATGAAAGCTATGATATTTTTGTTTCAGACTTAAAAGGTAATATTACCAAGCAATTGACAAACGAACCTGGTTATGATGCCGAAGCAACCGTTTCTCCAAAAGGAGATAAAATTGTATTTACTTCGATGAGAACTGGAGATTTAGAGTTGTTTACGATGAATATTGATGGTTCTGATGTAAAGCAAATTACAAATCAGTTAGGCTATGACGGAGGTGCTTTTTTCTCGCCAGATGGAACAAAATTGATTTTCCGTTCTTCTAGACCAAAAACGGAAGCTGAAATTAAAGAATACAAAGATTTGTTAAAAGAAGGCTTGGTACAACCAACAGAAATGGAATTGTACATCTGTAATGCAGATGGTTCTGATTTACGTCAATTAACAGATTTAGGAAATGCAAACTGGAGTCCGTTTTTTCACCCTTCAGGGGAAAAGATATTATTTTCTTCAAATTTTGAAGCAGAAAGAGGCTTTCCTTTTAACTTATATATGATTGATTTAGATGGGAAAAACTTAGAAAGAGTAACACATGGAGAAACATTTGATGCTTTTCCGGTTTTTTCTAATGATGGTAAAAAGTTAATTTTTTCATCAAATAGAAATAATGGTGGTGGACATGACACTAATTTGTTTATTGCAGAATGGCAAGACTAAAAGGATTGGCATTGTGAAATATTCAAAAGATGACACCAATTTGTTTATTGCAGAATGGCAAGATTAGATATTTCCATTAGTAAATAGTATATATTTGCACACTTAAGAAATCAAACATTAATGAAGAATATTAGAAACTTTTGCATCATCGCACATATTGATCACGGTAAAAGTACGTTGGCAGATAGATTGTTAGATTTTACAGGCTCTGTAACCGATCGTGAAAAGAAAGATCAATTATTAGACAATATGGATTTAGAGCGTGAACGTGGTATAACCATTAAGTCGCACGCCATCCAAATGGATTATACGTATAAAGGAGAGCAATATATTTTAAATCTTATTGACACTCCTGGTCACGTAGATTTTTCGTACGAAGTTTCTCGCTCAATAGCCGCTTGTGAAGGGGCATTATTGATTGTAGATGCAGCGCAAAGTATACAAGCTCAAACCATATCAAACTTATATTTAGCCTTAGACAACGATTTAGAGATCATTCCTGTTTTAAACAAAGTTGATTTACCTTCTGCAAATCCAGAAGAAGTAACAGACGATATTGTAGATTTATTAGGTTGTGATGCTGAAGACGTTATCCATGCAAGTGGAAAAACAGGTTTTGGAGTTGACAATATTTTAGAGGCTATTATAGAAAAAATTCCTGCTCCGAAAGGAAATCCAGATGCACCGCTACAAGCCTTAATTTTTGATTCAGTTTACAACTCTTATAGAGGAATAGAAACCTATTTTAGAGTTTTAAATGGAGAGATAAAAAAAGGACAGCGCATCAAATTCATGGCAACCAACAAAGAATATTTTGCGGATGAAGTGGGTACGTTAAAACTAAGTCAGGTTGTAAAACAATCTGTAAAAACAGGAGATGTTGGGTATTTAATTACAGGAATAAAAACAGCAAAAGAAGTAAAAGTTGGAGATACAATTACCGATGCAGTAAACCCAACACAAGAAATTATAGATGGTTTTGAAGATGTAAAACCAATGGTTTTTGCAGGGATTTATCCTGTAGACACTGAAGATTATGAAGAGTTGCGTTATTCTATGGAAAAATTACAACTCAATGATGCATCCTTAGTTTTTGTTCCAGAAAGCTCTGCTGCTTTAGGGTTTGGATTTCGTTGTGGATTCTTAGGGATGTTGCACATGGAAAGTATTCAAGAACGTTTAGAACGTGAGTTTAACATGACAGTTATTACAACGGTTCCAAACGTTTCGTATCATGCTTACACAAATAAAAATCCGGATGAGATCATTGTTTTAAACAATCCAACAGATTTACCAGATCCATCAAAATTAAATAGAGTAGAAGAGCCTTATATCAAAGCATCTATCATTACAAAGTCAGATTTTGTTGGACAAGTAATGAGTTTGTGTATCGAAAAACGTGGAGAAATAACCAATCAGACCTATTTAACGACGCAAAGAGTTGAGTTGACTTTTGATATGCCATTAGCAGAAATTGTGTTCGATTTTTACGATCGTTTAAAAACAGTTTCTAAAGGATACGCATCTTTTGATTATCATCCAATCGGAATGAGATCTTCTAAACTAGTTCGCGTAGATATTTTATTAAATGGGCAGCCAGTTGATGCACTTTCTGCATTATTACATGCAGACAATGCCTATTCAATCGGAAAAAAAATCACTGAAAAGTTAAAAGAATTAATTCCGAGACAACAATTTGATATTCCAATTCAAGCTGCAATTGGTGCAAAAATTATAGCAAGAGAAACTACGAAAGCCTTACGTAAAGATGTAACAGCAAAATGTTATGGAGGAGATATTTCTCGTAAACGTAAGTTGTTAGAAAAACAGAAAAAAGGAAAAAAGAGAATGCGTCAGGTTGGGAATGTAGAAATTCCACAAGAAGCTTTTATGGCTGTCTTAAAACTGAATGATTAATCCCATTTTTGTAAAATTTAAAAAACGCTTTCAATTTCTGAAAGCGTTTTTTTGTATGCGTATTTCAATTATAAATGATAAATTTACCCAACGATTATAGACATCAAAATGACAAAGCCAAGAATATTACTAATATATACTGGAGGAACCATTGGAATGGTAAAAGATTACGAAACCAATGCCTTAAAAGCATTTAATTTCGAACAACTTTTAGATAGAGTTCCAGAATTAATTCAGTTACACTGTACGATAGACACCTATTCTTTTAAAGAGCCAATAGACTCTTCTAATATGAATACAGCATATTATGTAACTATTGCAGAAGTTATTGAGAGTAAGTATTCTGAATTCGATGGATTTGTTGTCCTAACAGGTTCAGATACGATGGCCTATACATCATCTGCAATTAGTTTTATGTTAGAAAACTTAGCAAAACCAGTAATATTTACAGGTTCGCAATTGCCAATCGGACACTTAAGAACCGATGCAAAAGAAAATTTAATTACTTCTATTGAAATTGCTTGTGCTACAAAAGATGATAAACCCGTAATTTCTGAAGTTTGTTTGTATTTTGAGTATAAATTATACCGAGCAAATAGAACTACTAAAGTGAATGCAGAACAATTTGAGGCTTTTGCTTCATTAAATTATCCACCCTTAGCAGAAAGTGGCGTTCATTTACATTTTAATTATGAATTGCTTTTAAAACCAGCAACCAAAAATTCAACGCTAATTGTTCGAAAATCATTAGATAATAATATAGTGGTGTTAAAATTATTCCCTGGGATTACAGAAGAAGTTATAAAAAGCATTCTAAATATTAAAAATTTAAAAGGCATTGTTTTAGAAACCTATGGTTCTGGAAACGCTCCCACATATCCATGGTTTATCAACCTTTTAGAGGAAGCTATAAAAAACGGCATACAAATTGTAAACGTTACACAATGTGTAGGTGGAAGTGTTATTTTAGGCCATTATGAAACAAGTGTAGCATTGAAAAGAATTCAAGTTATAGATGGAAAAGATATTACAACAGAATCTGCCGTTGCAAAATTAATGTACCTATTAGGAGAGAAAATATCAAATGCAGAGTTTAAAAAAGTGTTTGAAAAACCGTTAAGAGGAGAATTGGATTTTTAAGAAAAAACGAATTTTTATACAAATTTGATAGCGTAAAACACGCATCCTTATTAAATTAGCACTCAATTGAGTTAAATTTTGCTTTTTAACCATAAAAATTTGCTGTTTTTTTTTAGAGACTCAACAATTTTTTGTTAATTGGCACTCTCAAAACGATAAAATTTGATTTTTATTAATTTAATTTTAAAAATTAGAAAAGACATTTTTTGTTGATTTGGAATTAAAATCAATATCTTTAACCCGTTAACTATTAAAAATTAATTTATAACAAAGATGAAAAAAGTATCAAACATCCTAACAGTAGCAGGATTCATGTTTTTTGGAGCTATTCAATCAACTTTCGCTCAAGAAGCAGCTCAATCACAAACTTTCCACCAAGAATTAAAGAAACGTTTTATTGAAGGAGATCCTCAATTTATGGGAATTGTATTAGTAGCCTTAATTTTAGGGTTGGCAATTGCTATCGAAAGAATTATTTATTTAAACATGGCAACAACAAATACTAAAAAATTAGTTGCAAGTGTAGATGAAGCATTAAGTTCAGGTGGTGTAGAAGCTGCTAAAGAAGTTTGTAGAAACTCAAAAGGACCTGTTGCTTCTATTTTCTATCAAGGATTAGATAGAATGGACGAAGGCGTTGAAGCTGCAGAAAAAGCGGTTGTTGGATACGGAGGAGTTCAAATGGGATTGTTAGAGAAAAACGTTTCATGGTTGTCTTTATTTATTGCTTTAGCACCGATGTTAGGTTTCATGGGAACTGTAATTGGTATGATTGAAGCATTTGATAGAATTGCAGTAGCAAATGATATCTCTCCAGGAGTTGTAGCAGGTGGTATTAAAATAGCACTTTTAACAACTGTATTTGGATTAGTAGTAGCAATTATTTTACAGATTTTTTATAACTATATTGTTTCTAAAGTTGATAGTATTGTAAACAGCATGGAAGATGCTTCTATCTCTTTAATTGACTTATTAGTGAAATATAAAAAATAATCATTATTATGAAAAATAATATATCAAAAATTTTAAATATTTTTATTGCTGTTATAGCTTTAATAGGTGCCATTCTATTCATTAGAATCTTTATGGAAGATTCTACTGCAATAGAAACAGATATGGAAGTACAGAATAGTGTTATTTCTCCTATTATTGTTTTCTCTACAAGTTTATTGTATTTAGCAATAGGAATTTCAGTTATAATGTCTGTTGGTAATTTAATTAAAAACCCAGATAGCTTAAAAAAGACTTTATTTGGTCTAGTAGCTTTAGGTGTTATTTTGGTTATAGCTTATTTTACTGGAGATAGTTTAGCAGTTACTGATCCTCAAGGTAAAGTCCTAGAAGGTGGTGAAGCAGGTTCTTCTATTAACCAATGGGTGAGTACTGGAATATGGTATAGTATGTTTTTAGGTATTATTGCCGGAGCATTCTTTGTGTACGATTTATTAAAAGGATTAGTTAAATCTTAAGATATGGCAAGAAGAGAAACCCCAGAAATTAATGCAGGTTCTATGGCGGATATCGCCTTCTTGTTATTAATCTTTTTCCTAGTAACAACTACTATGGATGTGGATTCAGGTATTTCAAAAAAATTATCTGAAAAACCACCTAAAGATTATGTGCCACCTGTAATTAAGGAAAAAAACATATTCGAAGTAAACATTAATAGAAATAATGAAATGCTTGTTGAAGGTGAAACTATGAAGTTAGGAGAGCTTAAAGAAGCGGCTAAAGCATTTATTGACAACGGTGGAGGTGAAGGAAAAGTAGAAAATGGTGTCTCTACAGGTCCTTGTGATTACTGTAAAGGCGCAAGAAGCGCTGCTTCTTCAGACCACCCAAATAAAGCTATTATTTCTGTACAAAGTGATAGAGGAACGGAATATGGAATGTATATTAAAGTACAAAACGAGTTGTTAAAAGCTTATACTGAGTTAAGAAATAGATTAGCTTTAGAGAAATATAATGTTTCTTTCGATCAGCTTGAAGAAGACTTTAAGAATGATAAAACTAATGAAAAATTAAAGGAAAAGGTTGAGTTTATAAGAACTAGTTATCCTCAAATTATTTCTGATGCAGAACCAACATCTGTTAATTAAAAAACAATAAATAATATGTCTAAATTCGGAAAGAAGAAAAAAGAAATGCCAGCTGTAAATACGGCATCTTTACCAGATATTGTTTTTATGTTATTGTTTTTCTTTATGGTTACAACAACTATGAGAGAAACAGATTTAAAAATTGAAAACCCACAACTTCCTAATGCAACAGAAGTAAAGAAACTAGAGCATAAAAGTTTGGTTAGTACTATTTATGTTGGTAAAGCGAAAGATAAAAGATTAGGAACTGGAGATAAAATTCAATTGAATGATAAGATTGCAACTCCAGATGATGTAACAGCTTTTATTTTGAATGAAAGATCTCAAAGATCTGAAGCAGAAGTACCTTTTATGACTACTTCTATTAAAGCAGATATTAAGTCTAGTGTTGGTACAATTACAGATATTAAACTTAAACTTAGAGATGTTGGAGCTTTAAAATTGAGCTTATCAAGTCGTAAATCTTCAGAAATTCAAGAATAAGATATTTCTATAGAATATAAAAAAAGGGCAATCAATTTGATTGCCCTTTTTTTATACAAAATATGTATATTTAACGTTATATGTTTAGCTAAATTTATTTATGAAAAAACAACTCTCTATATTATTTACAATATTATCTTTTAGCCTTTATGCACAAAAAGATTCATTAAATTTAGGAGATAAATATTTAGAAGATCAATTGTATTTTAGTGTTAGCTATAATCAATTTGTTAATCAACCCAATGCTGTAATTGGTAGTGGTTTTTCTTATGGATTGAATACAGGCTATATTAAAGATATCTCGTTAGTTAAAAGTGGAAAAATTGCTGTAGGTATTGGAGTCGGCTATGCCTATGATTCTTTTAAGCATGGATATAAAATTACCACACTAAACAATACAGTTGTTATAGATGTAGATCCTAGTATTGTGAATACAAGTGAACTTAAAGTACATTCTTTAGAGTTTCCTTTAGAATTTAGGTGGAGAACATCCACTGCAAATAAATACAAGTTTTGGAGAGTGTATACGGGTTTTAAAATTAGTTATAATTTAAAAAACACAATTGACTACACGACTAATAATGTGCTAAACACATATACTAATATTGAAAGATTTAATAAAATCCAATACGGGTTAACTTTAGCTGCTGGCTATTCTACTTTTAATTTTAGTTTGTATTATGGCCTAACTCCGTTGTTTAAAGCATCTTCTTTAGGAACAAACCCAATCAATACAAAAGTCCTAAAACTAGGATTGATTTTCTATATTTTATAGTAGAATAAACCCTAAAAATTGTCCTATTAAGCCGATAAAGAAACCGAAATAGATTTCTTTTTGATTATGTGCCTTTAAATGTAATCTTGCACTCGCTAAAATTCCAGTTAAAATAATTAGGATACTTCCTATTGGTAATATTGAAATAGAGTAGCTGTTTGCAAATAGCAGAAAAAAACCTAAAGTACTACTCATTGATAATATATGTAAGCTAGATTTTATTTGAAAAAAGAATAATAAATATACCAACGCCAGAGAAATGTTTGTTCCGTAAAAAAGAATTCCAAGCTCTCTAAAATCTGGAATGTTGATAAGTAGTTTTCCTAAGACATAAAAAATGATTAGCATTATAAAAAGTGGCGTTTTCCGTTCTTTAATGCTTTCTACTTGAAAACTTTTAATAACACCCAATGTTTTTAAAATGATTAGTGATATTAACGGGATGATATACGTTGAAAAAAAGACAATGCTAATCAATAAATATTGACGTTCTTTTTTAATTTCATTTGGGGTAATTGAAAGAAATAATAAGATGCCAATTGTTGGTATTACAATTGGGTGTAAAAGTACTGATATGAATTTGTGAAACTTCAAAAATTAAATTTCTTTCCGTAATCTAGCCACAGGAATGTCTAATTGCTCTCTATATTTTGCAACAGTTCTTCTGGCTATTGGATACCCTTTTTCCTTTAAAACCAAAGACAGTTTATCATCGGTTAACGGTTTTCTTTTGTCTTCTTCTCCAATAACAGTTTCTAATATCTTTTTAATTTCTCTAGTAGAAACATCTTCACCTTGATCATTTTTCATAGACTCAGAAAAGAATTCTTTGATCAATTTAGTTCCGTAAGGTGTAGAGACATATTTGCTATTAGCAACCCTAGAAACGGTAGAAATATCCATGTGAATCTGATCTGCAATATCTTTTAAAATCATAGGTTTTAACTTACGCTCATCACCAGTTAAAAAATAGTCGTATTGATAATGCATGATGCAGTTCATTGTAACCAACAATGTTTGTTGCCGTTGTCTAATGGCATCAATAAACCACTTTGCTGCATCAAGTTTTTGTTTGATAAACATCACCGCATCTTTCTGAGATTTTGTTTTCTCTTTAGATTCTTGATAGCCTTTAAGCATATTATTGTATTCTCTAGAAACATGTAATTCGGGTGCATTTCTAGAGTTTAGAGTCAAATCTAAATTTCCATCTATAATTTTAATTGAAAAATCTGGAATAATTTGTTCTGCTATTTTATTATTACCAGCATAAGAACTACCTGGTTTTGGATTTAATTTGCTAATTTCTTTGATAACTTCTTTTAATTCATCTTCAGAAATATCAAACTTCTCCATTAATTTTGTGTAATGTTTTTTTACAAAATGATCAAAAGAGTTTTCTAAAATATCAATAGCTAGAGCTCTAATTTTTTGTGCAGATTTTGTTTTTAGTTGAATCACTAAACACTCTTTTAAATCTCTTGCCCCAACACCAATCGGATCTAACTTTTGAACAACATTAGTCAGCAATTCAAGTACTTTCTCTTCTGTTGTAAAAACATTTTGAGTAAATGCTAAGTCATCAACTAAATCTAATATATCTCTTCTTATATATCCACTATCATCTATACTTCCAACTAAGAATTCGGCAATAATTCTTTCTTCTTCATTGATGCGAAACGTGTTTAATTGGTTTTGTAGTGATTGATGAAAACTTGTACCTGCGGCATACGGCATATTCCTGTCTTCATCATCTGAAGAATAATTGTTTGCTTGAGTTTTGTAGCTTGGAACTTCATCGTCACTCAAGTATTCATCAATATTGATGTCTTCTGCATCTATTTTTTCATTCCCATCATCTTCATATTCGTTTTCTAAAGAATCTTCAAAGTTTTCAGCCTCTTCTTTGCCTGTATCTAATGCAGGGTTTTCCTCTATTTCTTGTTTTAAACGCTCTTCAAAAGCTTGTGTAGGCAACTGAATTAACTTCATCAACTGTATTTGTTGAGGAGATAATTTTTGTAGTAGCTTAAAATTTAAACTTTGTTTTAGCATTTATTTTATATCTAATACTATTAAAATTCAGCATTTTGAGGTGATCTTGGAAAAGGAATTACATCTCTAATATTACCCATTCCTGTTGCAAACTGAACCAATCTTTCAAAACCTAATCCAAATCCAGAATGTACAGCAGTTCCATATTTACGAAGATCTAAATACCACCATAATTCTTTTTCATCAATATCTAAAGCAGCCATTTTTTCTTTCAAAACATCTAAGCGCTCTTCTCTTTGAGATCCTCCAACAATTTCTCCAATTCCAGGAAAAAGAACATCCATGGCTCTAACTGTTTTTCCATCTTCATTTAAACGCATGTAAAATGCTTTTATAGTAGCTGGATAATCAAATAAAATAACTGGACATTTAAAGTGTTTCTCAACCAAGAAGCGTTCGTGTTCAGACTGTAAATCTGCGCCCCATTCGTTAATTGGAAATTGAAACTTCTTTTTCTTATTTGGTTTGCTATTGCGTAAAATATCAATAGCTTCTGTATAACTAACTCTTTTAAAATTGTTTTCGGTGATAAAACGCAATTTTTCTAACAACGACATTTCACTTCTTTCTGCCTGAGGTTTTACTTTTTCTTCATCTGTTAAACGTTGCTCTAAGAAAGCCAAATCATCTTTACAGTTTTCTAAAACATAAGCTAAAACCGATTTAATAAAATCTTCTGCTAAATCCATGTTTCCGTCTAAATCCATAAAAGCAACTTCTGGCTCAATCATCCAAAACTCTGCTAAATGACGAGTAGTATTCGAATTCTCTGCTCTAAAAGTTGGTCCAAAAGTATACACTTTTCCAAGCGCCATTGCAAATGTTTCCGCTTCTAACTGACCAGAAACGGTTAAGTTGGTTTCTTTTCCAAAAAAATCTTGTTTATAGTCAATATTGCCATTTTCATCAACAGGAGCATTGTTCGTTTCAAAAGTTGAAACACCAAACATTTCTCCAGCGCCTTCTGCATCAGATCCAGTAATAATAGGCGTATTTACATAGTTAAATCCATTTTCTTGAAAGTATTTATGTACCGCGAAAGAAAGTGCAGAACGAACTCTCATAACCGCGCTAAAAGTGTTTGTTCTTACACGTAAATGTGCATTTTCTCTTAAAAATTCTAAACTATGTTTTTTAGGCTGAATGGGATATTCATCAGGATTAGAATCTCCTAAAATTTGGATGTCAGAAACTTGAATTTCTACATTTTGACCTTTTCCCTGGCTTTCAACTAAAGTCCCTTTAATGCAAACTGCCGCACCTGTTGTAATTCTTTTAATTGTAGCTTCGTCTGTTTTTTCAAAATCAACTACACATTGAATATTATTAATCGTAGAGCCATCATTTAAAGCAATAAAACGATTGCTTCTAAAAGTTCTAACCCAACCATTAACGGTTACTTCTTGTAAAATTTTATCTGATTGTAATAATTCTAATACGCTACTTCTAGTCATCTTCTTAAAATAAAAATTAACAATATTACTATGGCAATAATGAAAGGCAAAGATACCTTTTTAGCGTAAAATTAACAACGAAACTCTCGTGAATAAAAGTTTAAATTATTCTCCCTTTTTAGTCTTTGCTTCTTTTGGAGGTAAAATTCTAATTGTTGGTTCTTTAATTACATTTTTATTTGATATTTTTCTTTCGAAAGATAGCAGTAATGAAGGTAGTAATAATAAATTAGAAACCATTGCAAATAGTAAAGTTACAGAGACTAAGCCACCTAAAGCAATAGTGCCGCCAAAGCTTGATACGGTAAAAACTAAAAATCCAAAAAACAATACAATAGAGGTGTAAAACATACTTACACCTGTTTCTCTTAAAGCACTATAAACAGATTTTTTAATTCGCCAGTTATTGGCTTGTAATTCCTGCCTATATTTTGCTAAAAAATGAATTGTGTCATCAACAGAAATTCCAAAAGCAATGCTAAAAACTAAAATTGTTGAGGGTTTAATTGGGATCCCAAAAAATCCCATGAGCCCAGCAGTAATTAAAAGTGGAAGCATGTTGGGAATCAAAGAAATTAAAATCATTTGATATGATCTAAACATCCATGCCATAAACAAGGCAATTAACAAGATGGCTAGAGATAACGAAATGATTAAATTATTAATCAAATAGTTGGTTCCTTTTAAGAACACAAGTGCTTTCCCAGTTAAGTGCACGTCAAATTTATCTGAAGGAAATTCTTTGGCAATAACCGCATTTAATCGATCTTGGATACCGGTCATTTTATCTGTTCCAATATCCTTCATAAAAGTGGTGATTCTTGCATAACGTCCAGTAGAATCAACAAAATTATTTAACATTTTGGTGTTTCCATTAGAGTTTTTTGTATAAGCAAAAATATAGCTTTGCTCTTGTGATGTTGGAAGTTGATAGTATTTAGGATTGCCTAAATAATATGCTTGTTTAGAGTACTTAACCAGATTTGTAATGGAAAGTGGTTTTGATAGCTCTGGAAATTGTTCAATAGCTTCATTGATTTTTTCCATTTTTTTAAGCGTTGAAAGCTTCATGACACCTTTTTCTTTTTTGGTGTCAACAAAAATTTCTAAGGGCATTATACCGCCAAATTCTTTTTCAAAAAACTTTATGTCTTTGTAAAATTGCATCCCTTTTGGCATGTCTTCAATCAGACTACCAGAAACTCTAATTTGGTAGATTCCAATAATTCCGAAGATAATAATTACAACTGTAGTAATATAGATAGCGATACGATTATGTCGCACCATTTTTTCCATCCATTTTACAACGTTGTCTATCCATTGTTTTTCTAAGTGATTTAAATGCTTTTTCTTTGGCAAAGGCATAAAACTATAGATAATCGGAATAATCAATAACGCCAAAATAAAAATACCAACAATATTTATAGATGCTATAATTCCGAATTCTTTTAACAGTTGACTTTTAGTAAAAACAAAAGTTGCGAATCCAGACGCAGTTGTAATATTGGTCATTAAAGTTGCATTTCCTACTTTAGAAATTACTCTTTGTAGTGATTTTGCTTGGTTTCCATGTTTTTTAACTTCTTGCTGGTACTTATTGATTAAAAATACAGCATTCGGAACTCCAATGACAATGATTAAAGGCGGAATTAATGCGGTTAACACGGTAATTTCATAGCCAAATAAACCAATAAACCCAAAAGCCCAGGTTACACCAACCATTACAACTAAAAGTGTTATAAAAGTAGCTCTGTAGGAACGAAAAAAGAAAAAGAAAATAATTGCAGTTATTAATAAGGCACCTACAACAAACAATAAAATTTCATCTTGTATGTTTTGAGAATTTAAGGTTCGTATGTAGGGCATCCCAGAAACACGAACTTTTAGATTGTGCTCTTTTTCAAATTTTTCTATTGTGGGAATTAAAACATTAAAAATAAAATCTCTACGAACAGGTGTGTTTATTATTTCTTTATTGATGTAAATAGCAGTCTGTACAGTTCCTGTTTCTTTGTTGTACAATAAATTGTCGTAAAAAGGGAGGTTTTCAAATAGCTGTTTTTTTATTTCAGAAACTTCTTTTTGACTTGTTGGCGCTTTTTTTAAGAGAGGTTCTACAATAAATTTTCTGTTTTTTCTGTCGGCTTTTAGTTGTTGAATGTCAGCTACAGAAACAGAAAATTCCACCTCTTCAGAGGCGTCAATTGTTTTTGTAAGTTCGTTCCAGGCGTTAAATTTTTCTGGTGTAAATAATGTAGAATCTTTAACGGCAAGGATAATTAAATTGCCTTCTTCTCCAAAGATCTCTAAAAATTGATTGTATTCTATATTGGCTTCATGGTTTTCTGGCAGCAAGTTTGCTTCTGTATATGAAAACTTCATATACTTCATCTGAGTTGCTAAAAAAGCGGTGAAAGCTGCAATTAATAATAAAACAAAATATCTGTTTCTTAATATTAACCCGGCAACTTTGGTCCAAAAATTCATGTAGTAAAATTTATGCAAATGTAGGAAATGTTTAAGAACCTATCACATTAAAAAAGGAGCGTTCTTAAACGCTCCTTTTTTAATATTTAGAGAATGATTAGCCTTAAACAGTCATAATCTCTTTTTCTTTAACTTCAAGAATAGTGTCAATTTTTTTCACAAAACTATCAGTTAAAGTTTGTACCTCAGCTTCAGAAATTTTCTTTACATCATCAGAAAGATCTAATTTTTTTATTTCATTATTTGCTTCTTTACGAGCATTTCTAACACCAATTTTAGCATGTTCTCCTTCCGCTTTTGCTTGTTTAGATAAATTGATACGTCTTTCTTCTGTTAAAGGAGGAACATTGATCATAATATTATCACCATTATTCATTGGGTTAAATCCTAGATTAGCATACTGAATTGCTTTTTCAATTTCTTGAAGCATGTTTTTTTCCCAAGGCTGAATGCTAATTGTTCTAGCATCTGGTGTATTTACGTTTGCTACTTGACTTAATGGTGTTTGAGAACCATAATAATCTACCATAACATTTGCTAACATTGCAGGTGTAGCTTTACCCGCTCTAATAGCTCTTAATTCTTTTATTAAATGCTCAATAGCATTTTGCATTTGTTCTTTTGTGCTGTCTAAAATAAATTCAATTTCTTCGTTCATCACTTAAAATTTTTATAAAATATAGCTAATTAATTATCAACAACTGTACCTATTTTTTCTCCTGAAACTAATTTTAATAAGTTTCCTTTTGTATTCATGTCAAAAACAATAATTGGCAATTTGTTTTCTTCACTTAAGGTAAATGCAGTCATGTCCATTACTTTTAAACCTTTTTCTATAACTTGTTTAAAAGTAATATTTTCAAACTTTATGGCGTCTTCATTTTTCTCTGGATCTGAAGTGTAAATTCCATCAACACGAGTTCCTTTCAAGATTGCGTCAGCATTAATTTCAATAGCTCTTAAAACCGCAGCAGTGTCTGTGGTAAAATATGGATTTCCTGTTCCAGCACCAAAAATCACAACCCTACCTTTTTCTAAATGACGAATTGCACGTCTTTTAATATAAGGTTCTGCAATTTCTTTAATTTCGATTGCAGTTTGCAAACGGGTGTAAACGCCTTCTGCTTCAAGTGCACTTTGTACCGCTAAACCATTAATGCAGGTTGCCAACATCCCCATATGATCTCCTTGTACTCGATCCATTCCGTTACTTGCTCCTGCTACGCCTCTAAAAATATTTCCTCCGCCAATAACAATAGCAACTTCAATACCTTTTTCTACGACTTGTTTTATTTCTTTTGCATATTCTGATAGACGTTTCGGGTCGATTCCGTAGTTTCTATCACCCATTAGTGCTTCTCCACTTAATTTTAAAAGAATTCTTTTGTATTGCATTACTGCTTTTGTATTTAAAAGATTCTCACGTTACTGAATCAAGTTCAGTTTAAAATGTGAGAAAAAAGGTTTGGCAAATATAACAATTTCCTAGAAAGCTTTTTGTATTGTAGATTACGATTTTGTAAATAAAAAAACCATCCTTAGTAGGATGGTTTTTAATATAGTATTTCGATAATTTTAAATTACCCTAAAGTAACTCTTTTAAATCCGCTTACAGCAACATCACCATAGGTTTTAACGTATTCTGCAACATTTTTTTTCTCGTCTTTAATAAAAACTTGATCTAATAAACATTGTTCTTGATCTAAAGTTGTGTTGTCAGAAATAAAACGTTCCATTTTACCAGGTAAAATTCTATCCCAGATTTGTTCTGGTTTCCCTTCTGCTTTTAATTCAGCTTTTGCAGCTTCTTCAGCTTTTGCTAAAACATCTTCAGATAATTGAGCCATAGAAATATATTGAGGAACATTTTTTAATGTTTTTCCTAATCTACCTAACTCGATGTTATCTTTTTCAATAACTGCAATTCTTGCTTCAGTTTCTGCAGCAACAAAAGCAGGATCAAAATCTTTATAAGATAAAGTTGTAGCTCCCATAGATGCAATTTGCATAGCTAAATCTTTTGTTAAAACATCCGCTTTATCTACTGCATTTGTTAAACCAACTATAGCCGCGATTTTTCCAATATGTGTATAAGAACCTACATAAGCAGCTTCAATTTTCTCAAAAGCAGTAATGTCTAATTTTTCACCAATTACTCCAGTTTGCTCAACTAATTTTTCAGCTACAGTCATTCCTCCAAAATCAGCAGCTAAGAATTCCTCTTTACTGTTGTAATTTAAAGCGATGTCTGCAAATTGACCAGCTAAAGCTACGAATGAATCATTT
Organism: Polaribacter sp.; assembly: GCA_023254055.1. Taxonomy (GTDB): domain Bacteria; phylum Bacteroidota; class Bacteroidia; order Flavobacteriales; family Flavobacteriaceae; genus Polaribacter. The sequence goes on along the minus strand of JALQYN010000052.1, from coordinate 34,283 downwards.
TTACCAACAAAGTCAGTTTCACAAGCTAATACGATAGCAACACCTGTTGTGTTTTCTTCGTTGATTCTTGTTACTGCAACACCTTCTGTAGATTCTCTATCTGCTCTTTTTGCAGCAATTTTTTGACCTTTTTTACGTAAAATATCAATTGCTTTGTCAAAGTTTCCTTCTGCTTCCACTAATGCCTTTTTACAGTCCATCATTCCAGCTCCAGTTGCTTCTCTTAATTTTTTAACATCAGCAGCACTTATTTTTACCGTTTCCATGTTATTTGTATATTTTGTTGAAACTTATTGTTTCGTTTATTGAATAATTATTTTGTTTCTTCGGTAGAAACTTCTTCTGAAGCCTCTTCAGTTTTAGGAGCTTTTTTAGCCTTAGGAGCTTTCTTTTCAGTAGCTTCTTCCTTAACTTCTTTTGTTTTTTCTTTACCAGCTTTTCTTTCAGACAATCCGTTTGCGATAGCATCAGTAATAAAACTCAATACTTTTTCAATAGATTTAGAAGCGTCATCGTTTGATGGAATTACAAAATCAATTGGTCTTGGATCAGAATTTGTGTCAACCATTGCAAAAATTGGAATGTTTAAGTTTTGTGCTTCAGAAACAGCAATGTGCTCTTTCTTAACATCAACAACAAAAATTGCACCAGGTAAACGAGTCATATCAGTAATAGAACCTAAATTCTTTTCTAATTTTTCTCTTTGACGGTTGATTTGTAATTTTTCTCTTTTTGATAATGCATCAAAAGATCCATCTTGCTTCATTCTATCAATAGTAGCCATTTTCTTAACAGCTTTTCTAATAGTAATAAAGTTCGTTAACATTCCGCCAGGCCATCTTTCTGTGATGTAAGGCATGTTAATGCTTTTTGCTTTTTCTGCAACGATGTCTTTTGCTTGCTTTTTAGTTGCAACAAATAAAATTTTTCTACCTGAATTAGCAATTTTCTCTAATGCAGCAGCAGTTTCTTCTATTTTTGCAGCAGTTTTATACAAATCGATGATGTGTACACCATTGCGTTCTGTATAAATGTAAGGAGCCATGTTTGGATCCCATTTTCTAGTTAAGTGACCAAAGTGCACTCCACTATCTAGTAATTCTTTAATGTTTACGTTTGCCATTGTTTACTTTCTTTTAATGTAGCAATACCTAAGTAGCCTATTTTTTAGAGTCTTAGATATTTAGATGCTAAACTGTTTATTTAAATTATAAATTAACAATTCACTGCTACGTTTGTATAGAAATACCGAAATAAATTCGAGTATGCTATTAACGTTTCGAGAATTGGAATTTTTTTCTTGCTTTTTTCTGACCAAATTTCTTTCTTTCAACCATTCTTGGGTCTCTAGTTAGTAATCCTTCAGGTTTTAAGACTAATCTGTGCTCTTCGTTGATTGCTACTAATGCTCTAGTAATTGCTAAACGAATTGCTTCTGCTTGACCAGTAACACCACCACCAAAAACATTTACTTTAATGTCATAAGACGTTAAATTATCTGTTAATTGTAAAGGTTGTTGAACTTTATATTGTAAAGTTGGAGTTGTAAAATAATTTTTAAACTCTCTTTTGTTGATTGTAATATTCCCTTTCCCTTTAGAAAGATATATACGAGCAACAGCTGTTTTTCTTCTACCTATTTTGTGTACAGTTTCCATTATCTAAGATCGTTAAGGTTAATAGCTTTTGGGTTTTGAGCAGCTTGATTGTGCTCAGCGCCAGCATATACATATAAATTTTTGTAAATAGCTGCACCTAATTTGTTTTTAGGTAACATTCCTTTTACTGCTTTCTCGATTAATCTTGTAGGATCTTTCTCGAACATTTCTGTAGCAGTAAGCGATCTTTGTCCACCAGGATATCCAGTGTGACGGATGTACGATTTATCAGCCCATTTGTTTCCAGTTAGGTTGATTTTTTCTGCGTTAATTACTACAACATTATCACCACAATCTACGTGAGGTGTAAAGTTGGTTTTGTATTTACCTCTAATTAGCATGGCTACTTTAGAAGCAAGACGACCTAATGTTTGCCCGTCCGCATCAACAACTAACCACTCTTTGTTAGCAGTTTCTTTGTTTGCTGATACTGTTTTGTAACTTAATGTGTTCATTACACTTTAGTTTTTGTCAATTAATAAATAAATTTTTCCCTTAAAAAAGGTCTGCAAAGGTACGATTAAATATTAAATTGACAAATACTGTTTGTGTTTATTTTACATGTTGAAAATTAAGAGTATACAGAGAAGATTTAACAAATAATTATGAGACTAAACTATTAATTTCGTTGCGTTAATGTAACAGTCTTAACTTATTCGATGTCTTTTTCTAAATGAAAAAGGCTTCTCTGTTAAAATCAACGATTAAAAATGATAAAAAAACTCTCAATTTTTCTTGCTTTTTGCATAGTTCATATTGCCTACAGCCAAGAAACAACCTCAAGCAAAGTTCCAAAAAGAATTTATAGAACAAAAAGAGTAACCAAAGCACCAGTTATTGACGGAAATATAACTGATGAAACATGGAATACGGTTCCTTGGGATACAGATTTTACACAATTGTCTCCCACAGAAGGGAATAAGCCTACACAAAAAACAAAAATTAAAATCATCTATGATGAAAAGAATTTATATTTAGCTGTTCGTTGCTACGATTCAGAACCAGATAAAATTGTAAAAAGATTATCACGTAGAGATGGAAATGTTGGTGATTGGATTGAAATAAATTTAGATAGCTACCACGATTTAAGAACAGCATTTGCTTTTACAGTAACTGCAGCAGGAGTAAAAGGAGAAGAATTTGCATCTTTAAATGGAAAAAGTTGGGATAAAAGCTATAATCCAATATGGTTTGTAAAAACTAAAATTGATGAAGAAGGATGGACTGCAGAATTTAAAATTCCGTTTACTCAAATTCGTTTTACAGATAAAGAAGAACAAATTTGGGGCATGCAAATACAACGAATGGATTTTAGATTAAATGAACGGACCCTATGGCAAAGAATGCCAAGAACAGTTGCTGGATGGATCAGTAATATGGGCGAATTGCATGGAATTAAAAATATTAAACCACAAAAACAAATTGAAATTCAACCCTATGCAGTTGGACAAACTGAAAGGTTTGAAAAAGAAATAGGAAATCCATTTGCCACAGGAAAAAGAAGTAGTGCAAATTTTGGATTGGACGGGAAAATTGGAATTACAAATAACTTAACTTTAGATTTTACTGTAAATCCAGATTTTGGACAAGTAGAAGCAGATCCTTCTGCAATTGTATTAGACGGTTTTCAGATTTTTCAACAAGAGCAACGACCATTTTTTGTAGAGAATAAAAACATCTTCGATTATCAAGTTACAGAAGCTCAGGCTGGTGGACCATTTACAAGAGACAATGTTTTTTATTCAAGGAGAATTGGTAGAAGTCCACAAGGAGGAACCACAGCAGGAACCGGTGAATTTGTAAAAAGACCAGGAAATACAAGTATAATAGGTGCTGCAAAGTTTTCTGGAAAAACAAGATCAGGTTTGTCAATCGGAATTTTAGAAGCAATTACCCAAGAAGAATTTGCAGAAATAGATAATAATGGTACCCGAAGAGAAGAAGTGATTGAGCCTCTAACAAATTATTTTTTAACCAGATTGCAAAAGGAATACAACAATAGTAATACCTTAATCGGAGGGATTTTTACTGCAGCTAATAAAAATTTAACAGACACCAATATTACAGATATTCATAATGCTGCTTATACAGGTGGAGTTGATTTTAAACATCAATGGAACAATAGAACTTGGTATGCTGCTGGAAATTTAGTGATGAGTAAAGTTTTAGGAAGTAAAGAAGCCATTTATAATACACAGACAAGTTTAAGACACAATTTTCAACGAGTTGATGCAACGCATGTAAATGTAGACCCTAACAGAACATCTTTAACCGGTACTGGTGGAAACGTCAAATTTGGGAAAAGTGGAGGAGGAAAATTTCTATTTGAAAGTGGTGTTACTTGGCGTTCTCCAGAATTAGAGATGAACGACATAGGTTTTCAACGAAATGCTGATGATATTACACATTACAACTGGATGGCTTATAAATCCTTGAAACCATTTTCTATTTTTAGATCTTTACAAGTAAACTACAACCATTATGTTTCTTGGAATTTTGAAGGAAAACATACCTATTTAGGATTCAACAACAATGCGAATGCTACATTTAACAATCAATGGGGCATGGGATACGGAATGCATTATGCGGTAATAGATTATACAGATTCAGCACTTCGTGGTGGGCCCATGTTGCGCTTACCAAAATCATTTGAAGCGAGTTGGTATTTGCAAAGTGATAAAAGGAAAAAATTCCAATTCAAAATAAACTTAAGACAAACAACAGGAGAAAGTAATTCTTTTACAAATAAAAGCGCATCGCTTAGTTTAAGTTATGTTCCAATCAACTCCTTTAACATATCATTATCTGGATCTATTAGCTCTAACAATCAAGAATTGCAATATGTGAGCACAGAATATTCGGGCATCGGAAATAATAGTATACCAAGATATATAAACGCAAATTTAGATCAAGACACCTTTAATTTGTCTTTACGGTTAAATTATACCATCACACCAGAGTTGACCATTCAATATTATGGTTCTCCATTTATCTCTAGAGGAAGATATAATAACTTTAAATACATCACAAATTCATTAGCGAGTAAGTTTACAGACAGATTTCAGCAATACAATACCAATCAAATTACATATGATTCCGCTTCTGACAGTTATTTAGTGGATGAAAATATAGATGCAACAACAGATTTTTCTATTTCAAATCCTGACTTTTCATTCATACAATTTCAATCGAACTTAGTTGCTCGTTGGGAATATATTCCTGGCTCTGAAATCTTTTTAGTTTGGTCTCAAGGATTGACTAGAAATGGAAACCCGATGGATAAATTATTGCCAAGTTTAAATGATAATATTTTTGGACAAACAGCACATAATATCTTTTTGATAAAAGCAACGTATCGATTTATGTTGTAGTTGATAATAAATAGATACGAAAAAGCCGAGTTTTAAAACTCGGCTTTTTTATGAAATGACATTTTCTTTTTTGTTGTTGGATGTATAAACTCTAAAAAAGCAGCATGCAAGTGCAATCGGTCTCCTTTTTTACCATACAAATCATCTCCAATTATTGGTGTATTTAACCCTAATTGATGCGATGTATGTACCCGTAATTGATGTGTTCTGCCTGTAATTGGACATAAATCAATTCTGGTAGTATTGTTTTTTCGCTCAATAACTTTCCATTTTGTTTCTGCAATTTTTCCATGTTCAAAACAAACCAATTGTCTTGGTCTATCATCTAAATCTACACGTAAAGGCAATTGAATTATCCCAGAATTTTCTTCTATATTTCCATCTAACAAGGCAACATATTTTTTAGAAACAGTTCTTTGAATAAATTGATTTTGTAAATGTTGATGTGCTTTTTTGTTTTTTGCCAATACTAACAAACCAGAAGTAGACATGTCTAAACGGTGGACAATAATTGGCCCTGTAACGGTTGGATATTGTTGTTTAATTCTAGTATAAACAGAATCTTGAATGTGAATTCCAGGGACCGATAAAAATTCAGCAGGTTTATGAATTACCATCAAGTCATCATCTTCAAAAAGAACTTCAAGCTCTTTTCCAATTGCTGGATTTTGTAACATTGGATTTGTATCCATTTCTATTCCGGATAGCATGTGCGATAAAATAGGTTTGCATTTCCCTTGACACGCTGGATAAAATTGTTTGTGTTTTCGTATTTCTTTATTTGGCGATTGCCCCCACCAAAATTCAGCCATGGCAATGGGTTTTAAATTGTGTAAAAAAGCGTACTGTAATAATTTTGGAGCAGCACATTCCCCTGAACCAGCTGGCGGATTTTGATCTGTGGTGTTTGCAAAGATTTCTGTCAGATTTTTCTTTTCTTTTGCGCTATTTAAAAACTGATATTGTTCAAATAAATACTGTTGTAAAGCTGCTGATTTTAGTTTTCGTTCTTTTTTTAAAGCCTCAATTTGATTTGAAAAAACAGTTACTTTTTCTTTAATAGCAGTTAAGGTATATTCCCAAAATCGCTGCACATTATTAAAAAAATATTTTGCCTCTAAACTTTCTATGCTTAGTTGTTCTTCAAAAGCTGCGTAAGCCTCTAATTTAAGCTCAGATTGAGCTATTTTTCTTCTGTTATCTCGATTTTTTTTTGCAGTCTTTAAAGCTTCTTTTTTTTCTTTTATGTCAATCGCTGCTTTTTTCTTTTCTTTCTTTAGTAAAGAAAGCAGGTGTATATATTCTGAGTTGCTTTCTAATTTTTCTATTGCGATATTGATATTGTTTAAAGTTTCTTCTTCTTTTAGGAAGTATGAATCTTTGATCAGCATATCAAAAACAGGCGGAACAAACTTTTTATGTACATTGGTCTCTGCTAATTTTCCTGAAACAGCAGCAATGTACCCAACTTCGTTTTGTTGATTTTTAACAACTAGCACTCCAAACATTTTTCCAATTACTAAGCTTTTTTTAGTTAGATCTAATCCAAAATTATGCTCGAAATCTGTTTGTGTTATTAAATACTCTTGGACTTCTTTTGCAGCTATTTTACAAAGCAAATGAGGTTCGTAATAAAATGGAAATGTAAACTTTGTTGGGAGCTCAATTTCGTTTATTGAAGTAGAAAATTTTTGAAAATAGTTTTGCAAAACTGATTTTTTTGTAAAGATAATTTATTCCTAGAATTGAAGTATAGAATACACTAATTTCATTAATAATGTTATTTTGTTTAATTATTTTGTATATTTGTTAAACAAAACTCAATAAATCTTTTTAAGATGAAGTATAATATTTTAATTAACAGTGTTTTAGGTGTAATTTTACTTTTAACAATCAATTTAAAAGACACAAGCCCTATTAATGATTTTCAGGGAAAGGCTTATTATATGTCTAAATCAACGATGAGTTTGGGAAATTTTGGAGCTAGATTTAGTGAAGCACAAAAAAAACAAATCATGGATCGTTTAAAGAGCAGGCTCGAAAAAAAGTATGTTTTAACATTTAACAAGCAAGAGTCGATGTTCTTTGAAGAAGAAAAGTTAGATGGAGTTTCTGGTGCAACAGATTCTTGGGGGAAAAACTTTACACAAGGAGATCAATATAAAAACACAAAAGACAATCTTCAGATTCAAAACCAAGAATTTTATGGTAAAAATTTCTTGGTAAAAGACAGTTTACAACCAATAAAATGGTCAATGTCTGGAGACACAAAAAAAATAGGAAAGTATATTAGTTATAAAGCAACAGCAACTATCCCAACGGTAGATCTTACCTGGTATGATTTTTCTTGGGATCGATTGCCTACCAATTCAGAAAACACAAAAGAAAACATTAAAATGACTAATGTTGAAGCATGGTACACTCCTCAAATCCCTGTTAGTCATGGGCCTTCAGAATATTGGGGATTACCAGGTTTGATTTTAGAAATTAGTGCTGGAGATACAACCTTGTTGTGTTACGAAATTGTATTAAATCCAGAAGAAAAAGTAGAAATTAAAGCTCCTAAAAAAGGAAAAATTGTCACTAAAAAAGAATATCAGAAAATTATTTCTGATAAAATGAAAGAATTTAGAGATAACAGAAGGGGAAGAAGGTAATTTTTTTAAGGAACCTATAACTCTTTTTAAGAGTTATAGGTTCTTATTTTGGATATAAATCTTTATAAATTTATAGTCATGGTTTTTTTATCCAACCTGCTTTTTTCTGCTAGGAATCCCATGATATGACTTTCAATAGATGCATCAAGAGTAGAACTAAGTGCAGTAGAATCATTGTTTTTTACAGCTCTAATCCAATCGCTAACTAAAGCCCAATCTCCACCTCCATGACCACTGTTTTCGTAGTCTTTAACATCTTCAACAGAGATGTCCCATTTGGTCTTTTTGCCTGTTAAGAAATCGGTATGTGTAAACTCATTCATATCTCCAACAATGTCTCCTAAAGAACCCATTACACGAGTTCTTCTTCCATGATAGGAAGTAAAAGCCTCCATAGAAAAGCTAACAGTGACACTATCTTCAAACTCCATAGAAGTTACATAATGATCTGGTTGGTCGTTTTCCATTTTGTAAACACAGCGACCGTAATTTGTTTTTGCCAATTGCTCTAAAATAAAATCACCATGGGTAGATTTGTCTTCTGGAAAATCAAAAACATAGGTTCTTTGTCGGTCTCTATGATAAATTTTTAATGCAGAATAAGGGCAAGTTGATTCTACTTTACAGCCATCTGCACATCTCGAAGTGCTTCCTTCAGGGGCATTTTCTGAACGAAACCACTTTAATCCGCCAAAGGCAGAAATTGTTTCACATTTTTTTCCGATCATCCATCGTAAAATATCAAGATCATGGCAAGATTTTGCTAAGATAATTGGAGTTGTTTTTTTAGAGTTGTGCCAGTTTCCACGAACATAGGAGTGCGACATATGAATATGCTCAATCGGCTCAAAATGCTGTATGCTAATGATATCACCAAGAACACCAGAATCCATTAATTCTTTAAGGTTGATAAAATAAGGAGCATAGCGCAATACATGACAAACAGCCACAATATTGCCATTTTTTTGTTGCAGCTTTAAAATATCTCTACATTCTTTTTCTGTTGGAGCAATTGGTTTTTCGAGCAATATATCATAGCCCATTTCAAGTGCTTTCATACAAGGTCCATAGTGCAAATCATCTGGAGTTGTAATAATAACAGCATCTGCAAATTTGGGTTGTTCAAAAATACGCTCCCAAGTATCAAACCTATTCTTTTTCGAGATATTATGTTTTTTTGCATATCGATCGTTTCTAATCTCAATAGGTTCTGCAACACCAATAATATTTAATTCATTAGGAAATTTAGCTGCATAATTACCATATACATTACCTCGAGAGCCTGCTCCGATAGTAATTGCCGTAACAGGATCTTTAATGTCACTATTTCCAATAGGTCTTATAGGTGCAGGTTTGCCAATCTCTGCATGGTCTGTAAAACTTAATAATGGGCCTGTTAAGATTGGAGCGCCTATTGCAGCCAAGATATTTTTAAGTGCCTTTTTACGAGTTATTTTTTTTGCCATCTTTCTTGTTTTTATACTAAACTATTTTTAGGTAATCTTTGAAAAATTTAATGGTATTAAGCAGCTGCCATTTCTTTAAGAGCATTAACAAAAACATCTAATTCATCTGTAGTTGTAAATACATTGGGTGTAATTCTACAACCACGAACTACTTTGCCATTAATACCTACGGTAAAAATTTTATAATCATCCATTAATTTTTTTGCTAAATCAGTTGGGATTATCCCTTCAATTCCAACATTGGCAATCCCACATGCTTTATGAGATTCTATTGGTGTATTTACAATAATTTTAGGAATATTTCTCAATTGTTTTGTCCAATATTCTTGCAAATATCGTAGTCGAGCTTCTTTTCTAGCTCCTCCGAGCATATTGTAATAATCTATCGCATTTTCTATAGATAAATCATGATACACCGGATTGGTTCCTGTATGATTCAACTTGGCAATATTTCCATCTCCTGTACTGTGAGAGGCAAAAATTGGCCATAAGGTATCAATATGTTCATCGGCAACATAGAGTAGGCCTGTACCCAACGGAACCGCTAACCATTTGTGTAAGCTAGAACCGTAAAAATCGCATTCTAGATCTTTCATATCAAACTCAAAATGACCTATACAATGCGCTCCATCTACCATTACTTTTACTCCTTTGCTGTGTGCCATTTGACAAATCTTTTTAATGGGTAAAATATGCCCAGTAATATTAATCATATGACACACCATTAACAATTTAGTCTTTGGTGTTATCGCATTGGCATATAAATCTACAATTTCTTGATCAGATTTAGGGTGATTAGGAACTGAAACGATGTTGTTTACAACTCCAAATCGATTAGCCACTTGTTCAAACATGACTCTCATTGCACCATAATCTTGTTCGGCAAATACGGCTTCATCACCCGGTTTCCAATCCATTCCTTTGATTACCATATCAAGAGATTCTGTTGTGTTTCTAGTAATGATTACATTTTTAGCCGGACTTTTAATCACTTTTGCAAGTTTTTCTGACATACGTTTTTTATCGGCTACCCGTTTGGTCCGCATGTAAAAAGAGCCTTCGTAATTTATCGTATCAATATGCTTATGTAAAGCATTTAAAGTTGGAGTTGGAATAATATTGTAATAACCACTTTCTAGATTGATATAGTCTGGTTTTAGTTTGTAATCACCTCTTACTTTTAGCCAAAAATCTTCATTTGTTGCCAGTTTTGTTGGAGATGTTTTTGCTGCTTCGTCTGCACAAGAAGCCAAAGCACTTCCATAAAAAGGAGCACCTAAAACAGCTAATGAGATGTTTTTCAGGAATTCACGTTTTTTCATTTGGTAGGTTTTTGTTAAAGATACAGAAATAATTGAATTGTGCTAAAGCCCTTTTTTTTAAAAATATTAAGAGGTTGATAAATATTTTACTTAAGTAAATTACCGTTGTCATCTACTAGATTTCTAGGGTACTTTAACATTACATTTCTAAACACAAACTCGTCAGCTTCTGTGTGTTCTACTTCCATGTAAATATCTGCAATCGCTATTAAATCGCCTAAAGTATGTTTAACTTCATTGCATTTTTCATTGATTAAAGGATCATCACATAGTTTCCCTAATAGAATTCTAGGGCTGTTATTTGTTAGCAAACCGATGAGTCCTAATAAACTAAAATTTACAGCAGTATATTGCAAAAGTTCTTCTGTCTCTGAAAGCGTAATTGCTTTCTTTTCTAAATAATAAGGCAGCAAATCTTCAAATACTTTTGTTTCGTTAAAAGTGGCTAATAGTTCTTGCATGTTTTATTCGTTTTTCAAAAAACTAAACCTATCAAATAACACAAAATTTTCTGATGATGTTTTTACATCCCCCATAAAGTGTAAATTTTCTAAACTACAATGTGCCTTAAACTTAATTGTACTTTTAACTTTGGTTTGCAGCTCTTTTACTTTTTGATTATTGATATACCATTTTACCAAATAAAATCCATCAACATCAAGTAGTTCCATTTTAAAATCAGAAAACTCCCCCATTTTAACTCCAAAGTGACTAGAGTTTGATGGAGAAAATTGTGATACACAAAATACAATAGCTTCCTCTTCTTTTAGGTTAATTTTCTCCCTATCAATTTTTTGACCGTATCCAATTTCAAAATCGAATTCAAATTCCTTGGCTGTATTATGATATAAAAAGGCGCCAATACTCACTTGTTCATAAGGTTTAAATGTAGGGATAAAAATCTTCCAAGTGTAATTTCCTGTTGTAAATGCTTGTCTGCTTCTAACTTTTACCCTGTCTTTTGAATTGGGTCTGGTTGTAATTTTTAGTTTTCCATCTTCAAGAGAATAGGAAGCAGGACTTTTCCAAGAATTGTTTATCCAATTTTTTTGAAATTCTTTTTGATTATCGAAATGTTCAATCAATGAAGGTGCTTTTTTTATGAATAAATTTTCGACAACGCCACAATTTATAAAGAGTAAAGTAGAAAATAAAATAAAAACAGTTCTAAATATAGACTTCATTATTAATGTGCTTCTAGCCAATTTTGGCCAATCCCTATTTCAACATCTAAAGGAACAGCCATTTTAAAAGCATTTTCCATTTCTTCTTTTATAATGGGTTTGATGATTTCTAGCTCCTCTTTATGTGCATCAAAAACCAATTCATCATGCACTTGCAATAGCATTTTAGATTTAAATTGTTCTTTCTCAAAACGGTTGTGAATATGAATCATTGCCAACTTAATAATATCAGCAGCTGACCCTTGAATTGGTGCATTTACCGCATTTCGTTCAGCACCACTTCTAACAATTGCATTTCTAGAATTGATGTCTTTTAAATACCTACGTCTATTTAAAACCGTTTCTACATACCCATGTTCTCTAGCAAAATCTATTTGTTTAGACATGTACGCTTTTAACTTTGGATAGGTTTGGTAATACGTTTCAATCAATTCTTTGGCTTCACTTCTGGATAAATCGGTTTGATTGCTCAATCCAAAAGCAGAAACCCCATAAATAATTCCAAAATTCACCGTTTTTGCATTGCTACGTTGTTCTCTAGTTACTTCTTCTAACGGAACATTAAATACTTTTGCGGCAGTTGAAGCATGTATGTCTTCGCCATTTTTAAACGCATTGATCATGGTTTCTTCTTCACTTAGTGCAGCAATAATTCGCAATTCAATTTGAGAGTAATCCGCTGCCAACAATACATAATTTTCATCTCTCGGAATAAATGCTTTTCTTACTTCTCTTCCGCGTGCTGTTCTAATCGGAATGTTTTGTAAATTTGGATTGTTAGAACTTAGTCGCCCAGTTGCTGCAACAGCTTGCGCATATACTGTATGAATCCTTCCAGTTTTAGAATTTACCTCATTAGGCAACGCATCAACATAGGTGCTTTGTAATTTTTTATACTGACGAAACTCTAAAATATCTCTAATAATTTGATGCTCTTTTGCCAAGTAACTCAAAATATCTTCTGAAGTTGCATACTGACCTGTTTTGGTTTTTTTAGGTTTGTCAACCAGCTTTAGTTTTTCAAATAAAACAATCCCTAATTGTTTTGGTGAAGCCAAATTAAATTCTTCCCCTGCTTGCTCATACACACTTTTTTCTAGACGATCAATATCTTTTGCTAATTCAACCGACAACCCATTTAAAAATTCTGTATTGAGGTTGATTCCTTCAATTTCCATGGCAGAAAGCACAGAAACGAGCGGAGTTTCAATTTTGTCAAATAATTGGGTTACGTTTCCGCTTTCCAACTCTTTTGTAAAATGTTCTTTTAGTTGCAAGGTGATGTCTGCATCTTCAACGGCATATTCGGTTTGTTTTGAAACTTCGATTTCTCGCATAGAGAGTTGATTTTTTCCTTTTTTGCCAATCAGTTCTGTAATAGAAACGGGTTGATAATTCAAATAGGTTTCTGCCAATACATCCATATTATGGAGCATGTCTGGATTGATCAAATAATGGGCAATCATAGTATCAAACAGTTTCCCTTTTACAGGCATTTGATAATTTGATAAGACTTTAATATCATATTTTAAATTGTGTCCAATTTTTTCAATTTCTTCAGATTCAAAAAAGGGTCTAAATTCTTCCAAAATAGTTTTGGTTTCTTCTTGGTTTTCTGGAAACGAAACATAATAGCCTTTGCCAATTTCATACGAAAATGCAATTCCGATTAATTCCACTTCTAGAGCTTTCAAACCCGTGGTTTCTGTATCAAAACATACCGATGTTTGTTGCATTAATTTTTTAAGCAATAGTTTTCTAGCCAAAGGCGAATCTATATGTTGGTAAAAATGATTGGTAGTTGCAATGGTTTTAAAACCAGAAGCTACTTCTTCCTCAGAAACGCTTCCAGTTCCTGGCGCAGCAAATAAATCGAATTGTCCGTCTTTATTGGTTGCTGGCTTTTTTGCTGTAGATTCTTTGCCAGACTTCTCGACTGCGCTCGAAGTGACATTTGTTGCCTCTTTTTTTTCGCCAGCGCTGCTAGCACTAAAAGTTCTCGTAAAATTAACCAGTAAGTTTCTAAATTCTAATTCGTTAAAAAGCTCAGTAACTTTTTCTATATCTGGTTGATCGAGCTCAAAATCTTTTGCGTTAAAAGTTACTGGAACGTCGAGCATAATGGTTGCTAATTTCTTAGAAAGCAATCCTAATTCTTTGGCGCCTTCAATTTTCTCTTTCATTTTTCCTTTTAACTCATGTGTATTTGCTAGCAAGTTTTCCATAGAACCATAAGCAGCTAAAAACTTTTTGGCTGTTTTTTCTCCAACACCTGGTAATCCAGGAATGTTATCCGAAGAATCGCCCATCATTCCTAAAAAGTCAATGACTTGTAGTGGGTCTGTAACTTCAAATTTTTCTTGTACTTCTGGAATTCCCCAAATATCATATCCACCCCCAAAACGTGGTTTGTACATGAAAATGTTTTCAGAAACCAACTGTGCAAAATCTTTATCGGGTGTTACCATAAATGTTTGATACCCCTCTTTTTCTGCTTGTTTAGAAAGCGTTCCAATTACATCATCGGCTTCAAAACCTTCCTTTACCATAATAGGGATGTGCATGGCTTTTAAAATTTCTTGAATATACGGGACGGCTATTTTGATAGCTTCTGGAGTTTCATCTCTATTGGCTTTGTAGGCTTCGAATAGTTCTACTCTGTCTGCACTTCCACCTTTGTCAAAACACACTGCTAAATGATCGGGTCTTTCTCGTTTGATTACATCTAATAACGAATTCATAAAACCCATAATTGCAGAAGTATCTACTCCTTTCGAATTGATTCTTGGGTTTTTAATAAAAGCATAATATCCACGGAAAATTAATGCGAACGCATCAACTAAAAAAACTCTTTTTTGATCTGACATTGTAAATAAAGTATTAGAATGTCTCCTCGAGCGCAGTCGTGAGGTTTATCATAAGGAACTTTTAAATGAAGTTCTCGACTGTGCTCGAACAGACAACGCAAAATACAATATCTTTCAAAAAGAAGCGCAATGTCATTTGGTGTAATTTTGCTTTTTCGAAAATTTGTTTTGTGAAGTCCATTTTATTGCTTTATAATTTAATTAAAATGTATTTTTGCTTAAAATTTTAAGGATGAATACTATTTCAATTGCCATTCACGGCGGAGCAGGAACTTTAGTAAAAGGAATGATGACCTCTGAATTGGAAACGCAATACAAAACAGTGTTAAAAAAAGCGCTAGATGCAGGCTATGTAATTTTAGAAAATGGAGGAAGCTCTGTGGATGCTGTAGAGAAAGCTGTTTTAGTTTTAGAAAATTCTCATTTGTTTAATGCAGGTAAAGGAGCTGTTTTTACTGCGGATGAAACCCACGAAATGGATGCATCTATCATGGATGGAAAAACCTTAAATGCTGGAGCGGTTTCTTTAATCAAAGGAATTAAAAATCCGATTTCATTAGCAAAAGATGTGATGGAAAAAAGCGAACATGTTTTTTTAGCTGGAGAAGGCGCTATGCAGTTTGCTAAAATGCATAAGCATACAATTGAAGATGAATCGTATTTTTATGACGAATTACGTCATCAACAATGGCTAGAGATAAAAGATAGTGATCGTTTTCAATTAGACCACGCTAAAAAGAAAGATTCAAAATTTGGAACTGTTGGGGCAGTTGCCTGTGATGTAAATAGAAACATTGCTGCCGCAACTTCAACTGGAGGAATGACGAATAAGAAATTTGGAAGAGTAGGAGATTCTCCAATGATTGGTGCAGGAAATTATGCCAACAACAAAACTTGTGCAATTTCTTGTACAGGAAGTGGCGAGTTTTTTATACGCGGAGTTGTAGCTTATGATGTTGCCTGTTTAATGGAACATAAAAATTGTTCCTTAAAAGAAGCTTCAAATGAAGTAATCAATAAACGCATCTTAGAGCTTGGTGGTGATGGTGGCTTGATTGCTGTTGACTCTAAAGGAAATATTGCCATGCCTTTTAATACAGAAGGAATGTATAGAGCTTGTAAATCTTCAAACGGAGAAGAAGAAGTTTCTATTTATAAATAAAAATTTCTTCAAAGTGTTTTGTCATTCCTGCGAAGGCAGGAATCCACATAAAAGTAATAAAATTAGAGACTAAATAAAGGGAGCTTCTATTGGGAGCACAGAAACTTTCCGGTCTTTTATTGTGTATTGATCCCCATTAGAAAGCACATGAATTGTTAGGTTTGCCATGGTCATTGGTGTACCTTCTTTAAGAATTTTTTCGTTGTTATGGGTCAATGTATTTCCGTCAAAAACAATTGCCATACCAGATCCAATTACAGTACAGTCATTTCCATTTTTAATAATCATTCCGGTGTCTTCTGCAAGTCCAATTCCGATTAAATTTGGAAACTTTGCTACCGCTTCAGATTGTCTTCCAAAACGACCACGTCTTATAAAATGTGTATCAATTATTAACTCCGGAATTAACCCTAGGCCTTTATACATTGTAACTGCACCTTTAACAAAGGCTTCAGAGGCGCTACCTCCAGCAATCATTTCACTCGCCATAGCCATTGCACCTGCACTAGTACCAGCAATTACAAATCCTGCTTCATTTTTATAGCGTTCTGATAAAATTTTATGAATGGTGGTGCCTCCAATTTTTTTGGTAATTTTTGATTGATTACCACCAGAAAACATTACGCAGTTGGCTTTTTTTATCAGTTCAATAGCAGATTCTTTTTCAGAATCTTCTTTGCTTCTAATGTCTAAAACAGCAATATTTTTACAACCTAATTTAGTAAATGCCTCCAAGTAATTTTCTCCAACCTCTTTAGGAATACTAGATGCAGTAGGAATTATTACAACATTAGCATTGATTCCTCCAGCTTCTTTTACCACATGATACAAAATACCTTCATCAATAAATTCAAGGGTGTACATTTCGTTTTCAGTATTTCCTTTATCTTCATTTCCTCCAATGGGAATTAATGTTCCTTTTACCTGCTGCATGAAATTTTTTTTATCAGCGCAAAAATAAACTAATTTTTATCTTTAAAAATGTATATATTTATAAACTTTCAATAAAAAAATCAAAAACCAAGAATATGGAGATTAGAGAAATTAATGCAATGAGAGGGCCTAACTATTGGTCAATTAGAAGACATAAGTTAATCGTAATGGTATTAGACCTTCAAGAAATGGAAGAAAAACCTTCAGATAAAATAGAAGGTTTTGCAGAGCGATTAAAAACAATGTTTCCCTCAATGTATTCTCATAGATGTTCTGAAGGATGTGAAGGTGGTTTTTTTATGCGTGTTGATGAGGGTACTTGGATGGGGCATATTATAGAACATATTGCTTTAGAAATTCAAACCCTAGCAGGAATGGATACTGGTTTTGGAAGAACTCGTGGTTATGGAGAAGAGGGTGTGTATAATGTGGTTTTTTCATACATGGAAGAAAATGTTGGGAGATACGCAGCGAAAGCTGCAGTTAGAATTTGTGAAGCGTTAATTGTTGGTGAGCCCTATGATTTAACAGATGATATACAAGAAATGCGAGAGCTAAGAGAAAGCTCGCGTTTAGGACCAAGCACAGGCTCTATCGTTGAAGAGGCCGAATCGAGAGGAATTCCGTGGATTCGTTTAAATAAATATTCGTTGTGTCAATTAGGGTATGGAGCAAATCAAAAACGCATACAAGCAACCGTAACAAGTTAAACGAGTAGCATAGGTGTAGAGTTGGCATGTGATAAAGAAGATACTAAATATTTATTAGAACAAGCAGAAGTAGAGGTTCCTAAAGGCGATATAATCCGCAGAGAAAGAAGTCTAGAAGATGCCTGTAGGTATGTAGGGTATCCATTAGTAATTAAACCAATAGATGGTAATCATGGAAGGGGAATCACCGTTGATATTCAAAATTATGAAGCAGCACTTCAAGCTTTTCATCATGCAAAAGAAAGTTCAAAAAGTGGAGCAATAATTGTAGAAAAATTTATTACTGGTGAAGATTATAGACTCTTAGTGATTAACAATAAATTAGTAGCGGCGGCAGTTAGAACTCCAGCTCATGTTATTGGCGACGGAAAATCAACCGTTCAAGAATTGATAGACCTTGTAAATAAAGACCCACGTAGAGGGTATGGTCATGAAAATGTATTGACTCAAATTACTGTAAATGATTTAACCAAAACCATTATTAAAGATGCAGGGTATACATTAGATTCTGTAATTTCTAAAGGCGAAAGATTAATTTTAAAAGATACAGCAAACCTAAGTACAGGTGGAACTGCAGAAGATGTTACAGACATTGTTCATCCAGCTAATGTTAGTATGGCAGAACGGATTTCTAAAATTATCGATTTAGATATTTGCGGAATTGATATTATGACAACAGACATTTCAAAACCTTTGTCAGAAACAGGCGGAGCTGTTTTAGAAGTTAATGCAGGGCCAGGGTTTAGAATGCATTTAGCACCAACAACTGGATTGCCAAGAAATGTTGCTGCGCCCGTAATTGATAAATTATTTCCTATAAAAGGAGATACAGGTCGAATTCCAATAATAGCAACTTCTGGTACAAATGGAAAAACAACAACCACTCGTTTGATAGCGCATATTGCAAAAATGAAAGGATATCGTGTTGGATATACCACAAGTGATGGTGTTTATATTCAAAACAGATTATTAATGACCGGAGATTGTACAGGCCCTGCAAGTGCAGAATTTGTGTTGAAAGATCCTACGGTAAATTTTGCTGTTCTAGAATGTGCTAGAGGAGGGTTATTAAGAGCAGGATTGGGTTTTAAAAAATGTGATGTAGCAGTTGTTACCAATGTTGCTGCAGATCATTTAGGTTTAAAAGGAATTCATACTATAGAACAATTAGCAAAAGTTAAAGCGGTTGTCCCAGAAACGGTATTGCCAGAAGGATATGCAATTTTAAATGCAGATGATGACTTGGTGTATGATATGAGACGCAATGTAGCTTGTAATGTAGCTTTATTTTCAATGGATGAAAACAATCCTCGGATTAAAGCATTACAACGATTAAACGGAATTACCGCTGTATATGAAAATGGTTATGTAACTATTTGTAGAGGTGAATGGAAAATGCGTTTGATGAAGGCAGAAAACATTCCGTTGACCTATGGAGGAAAAGCAACATTTATGATTCAAAATGTTTTAGGAGCTGTTTTAGCAGCACATGTTCAGGGGATTAGTATTGAAGATATGAAAGCAGCTTTAGAAACCTTTATTCCTTCAGCTTCACAAACCCCAGGTCGCTTAAATTTATTTAAGTTTAATGATTTTACAATTCTCTTAGATTACGCACACAACCCAGCAGGAATGAGAGCTTTGCAGAAATTTACTGATGAATTAGATGCCACTGTAAAAGTCGGAATTATTGCAGGAGTTGGAGATCGACGTGAGCAAGACACCAACGAAATTGGAAGTATTGCAGCAGAGATGTTTGATGAAATTATTATCCGTCAAGACAAACGTTTACGAGGAAGAACAGAAGAAGAGCTTATTAAAATGTTGAATGATGGTATAAAAATGAAAGACCCAAATAAGAAAACTACCATTATACCTTCTGAAAAAGAAGCCATTACTTTTGCTGTTAAAAATGCAGTAAAAGGGTCGCTGATTGTGCTGTGTAGCGATGTGATTCCTGATGCTTTAGAATTGGTGCAAAAATTTAAAGAACAAGAAGCTCGAGGTGAATTGAATTTTAATGAGTAATTAAAGAAAAATTCTTTTAAGAAATTGAAAAAAGCTTGATAATCAGTTCATTTAATCAAAAATGTTATATTTGTAAACTAACAAATAGTTAACCAATATGTTTTTCCCCTTAAAACCTATAGATTATGACAAAATTTGGAGAGTTAATTAATGTAAAAAAACCAGTCTTAATAGATTTTTATTTTGATTGGAGCGAAGAAGAAAACAACTTAGATACACTTAAGGATGTTGCTGCTGCTTTAGGAGATAAAGCAAAAGTGATAAAAATTGATATAAAAAAGAACGAAATCCTTGCAGATACTTTGCGTGTAAAAGGAAATCCAACTTTTATGATTTACAAAAATGGCGAAATGAAATGGCGCCAAACTGGTGAACAAGACGCCAATACTTTAATTGGTTTGGTACAGCAGTATGTTTAATCAATTGCTTTAAAAAGAAACCCTTTCTTAGAATAAGAATCTAGTACTTTTGGCAAAACAAACTTAAGTTTTTCAGTTGATTTTAGGCTATCATGAAAAACTACAATGCTTCCGCTAGTTGCGTTTTTTAAAACATTATCTAGGCATTTTTGGTTACTTATCGTAGTGTCAAAATCTGCACTTAGCACATCCCATAGTATAATTTTATAGCCTAGGCCGCGCAATTTTTTTGCTTGACTTCTTTTGATTTTTCCATAAGGAGGACGAAAAAGTTTGGGTTTTTCGTCTTCTTTTGAAATGACACTTTCACATGAAAGAACATTGTCTATATATGCCTCTGTAGTATGTTTCCATCCATTTAAATGATTGTGTGTATGATTGCCTATCGCATGATTGTCTGCTATAATTTGCTGATAAATCTCTGGGTGATTCACAATGTTTTTCCCAATACAAAAAAAAGTAGCTTTTGCATTGTGCTCTTTTAAAAGGTTTAAAGTCCAATTGGTAATTTCTGGAGTCGGGCCATCATCAAAAGTGAGGTAAATTTCTTTCGTATCCATTAAAAAACGCCACGTATATTTCTTAAAAATCTTCTGAAGTATACGTGGTGTTTTTGTAAGATACAATTTCATAAAAGAACTTGTTATTCCTGCATTAAATGGTCAAAAAGATTCATAGAGTTCATAAAATCTTGCTGCAATTTTTTCACATAAACAGTGTCTTTATCGCTTGTAGAAACTTGTTCTAATATGCCTCTTTTATACATGAGTAACACGTTTTGTAACTCTTCAATTATAATATTGCTATATTTTGTGTCATAGGTGCTATACCATACTAGTTTTTGCTGTAATATGTTAATTAAAGTTTCAGCCGTTTTTCTAGCCTTATCTGGTTTGCCAATTCTATAATATATTTCTGGATACCCTAGAGCTATACTATAATGATCAAATTTTTCAATTGGCATTTTTTCTAAAGATAAATCTAAGATTTCTTCTGCTTTTTCAAAGTTGTTTTCATCTGCAAAAGTTTCTGCTAAACGCAACATATTATTACGTAGTGAAATGGCATTTTTACGAGTTTGTTCGTCTATGTATATTTTACCACTATTGATATTTCTCCATTCTAATTTCTGAATATTGTTGTACATTTTTTCAGAATCTATTCGTCCCATATCAAACATGTTGCGCTCTCTAATTTTATTTCCAGCTGCATCAACTTCAATCATTGGAGTTTTAATTGGAACTAATTTAAACGCTAAACCATCTAACTGCAAATAGTCTTTTAGCCAGATATATTCACCATCATCATTTGCGCCACCTGTAAAATAAATAGGTTGTTTCCAATCAAAATTTGCTAGGATGTCTAACATTAAAATTCTGTTTTTTGTCAATCCTCGTGCATCAACAGTAATGTCAATAAAATCGACCATTTTATCGGCATCTTTGGCAGCAACAATTCCGCTTTTCAATGCATTTTCTTTGTTAACAGGTATTCTAATTTTGTTTGTTGGATATGTTTTTAACTTATCTTCATCGTTTATATAATAGGTAACTTCATTATCGCTTTCGATCCATCTCATAAAATCTTTGATTCCTATGATTGAATCTTTAAATTGTGGATGAGGTAAATGATAGGCAACATCTAAAGACCCTGTTTTGTATTTATCGTGTGTTAATTGTGAAGGTATTGGAGGAGCTTCATACGTTGCTCTCTTCATTTGATCAATGTACCAATCGGTTGCAAATAAACTGGTGTTTACCAATTTGATATCTCTTCGAATTCCTTCTACTTCTTGCATGTACCAAAGCGGAAACGTATCATTGTCTCCAATGGTAAACATGATTGCATACGGGTCACAAGACTCTAAGTAGGCTTGTGCATTTAAACGCATTGTAAAACGATTCGATCTGTCGTGATCATCCCAATTTTCTGATGCCATTAAGGTTGGTACAGCTAAAAAAGAAATTACAAAAACAGCAATTGCAATAGTTTTTTTGTTTCCTAAATGTTTTAAATATTGATAGAGGGCAAAAACCCCAAAACCAATCCAAATGGCAAAAATGTAAAAGGAGCCAACAATGGCGTAGTCTCGTTCTCTAACTTCAAAAGATTTCGGGTTTGTATAAAAAATAACTGCAAAGCCAGTAAACGCAAAGAATAGGAATAGTGAATAGAAATTTTTCTTATCAAACTTTATTTGATATAACAATCCTATAATACCCAATAACAATGGTAAAAAATAGTATTTGTTTCTTCCTTTATTTTCTTTCACATCGTCTGGTAAATTTTGTTGAGATCCTAGTCTTGCTTCGTCTATAAAATCGATTCCGCTTAGCCAGTTTCCATTAAATACATCTAGCTGCCCCTGTTTGTCGTTTTGCCTACCAACAAAATTCCACATAAAATAACGTCCATACATATAGCCAAATTGAAAACTGAGCATAAAATGTATATTTTCTGCAAAAGTAGGGCGTCTTTTTGAGTTTGCAGGAATACCAACGATAGCTTTATAATTCGCCTCTCTTTCTGGATCCACCATTCTTGGAATAAATCCTTTGTGTTTTGAGGAGTAATTAGGCTCTGTGTTTTTGTAGTTGTTTACAATCACATATTTTTTATTCTTTAAATCCTTTTCATACTTAGGTTTGCCGTCTACATAAGGATTCTTTTTGTCTAAATCGTCTGTATTGTATTTAATAGAATAATAGGTGTCGTAAAAAACATTTGCATCGCCATATTGCTCTCTGTTGTAATAGGCTAACAACTCCCTTGCACTAGACGGATTGTTCTCGTTAATCGTTGTATTTGCATTTGCTCTAATAGGCAACATTAACCATGATGAAAATCCCATCATGATAAACAATATTGATAAAATAAGGGTATTTAAGTGTACTTTGTTCTTTTTACGAGTATACTTTATCCCGTAATAAAAAGCAGCAATTAAAATAATTGCGGCAATAATACT
This sequence comes from Polaribacter sp., assembly GCA_023254055.1. Lineage (GTDB taxonomy): Bacteria > Bacteroidota > Bacteroidia > Flavobacteriales > Flavobacteriaceae > Polaribacter. Next base: position 11,541 of record JALQYN010000052.1, on the reverse strand, counting down.
TCCAGAATTGAAAGGCAGTCCAAATGTGTTTACAAAAAATATTTCTGTAGAACTAAAAAACTGTAAGGTGTATGGGAATAAGAATTTAAAGACAAAAGCTAAAATAACAACAGCAATTACAGAAGCAATGGCTGTGGTTTTTATGGTTATTGTATGATAGGTTTTAAAGAAATACAAGATCACAATTGCTGGAATAACCAATAATGATAATATGTGCACTCCAAATGATAATCCTACAACAAAGCTAATAAGCAAAAGCCATCTATTTCCTCTAGGCAAATGCATTTCGTTTTCCCACTTTAAACCAAGCCAAAATAATAGCGCCATTAAAAAAGAAGACATAGCATATACTTCTCCTTCTACAGCACTAAACCAAAAACTATCAGAAAATGTATAGGCTAAACCACCAACAACTCCTGAACCAAGAATAGCAATTACACTAGATAAAGAAGATTCACCTTCATTTTTTGTCATTTTTTTAGCCAAATTGGTAATGGTCCAAAACATAAATAATATGGTAAACGCACTTGCTAAGGCAGACATAAAGTTGACCATTTTGGCAATTCCGTCTAATTCACTTGTAAACATTGCAAAAAAGGCTCCCAACATTTGAAACAATGGTGCTCCTGGAGGATGTCCAACTTCTAGCTTTACAGCGGTAGAGATGTATTCGCCACAATCCCAGGCACTAACTGTAGGTTCTAGGGTTAGCGTATAGGTTATTAATGCAATTGCAAATACAATCCAGCCAGTAATTGTATTCCATTTTTTGTAAGTAGATTGAGTCATCATCAAATTTAAATATGTGTGGCGAATTTAGTAATTTATCAGGAACTTTTAGATGGTAAAACGTGGTAACTAGCATTTTACTATAATAAAGATTTGTTAAAATTAAAAAAACAAAGAAAATATTTGCAATATTAAAAGTTTGAATTAAATTTGCAGCCGCAATTGGCCTATGGTGTAATTGGCAACACACCGGTTTTTGGTACCGACATTCAAGGTTCGAGTCCTTGTAGGCCAACAAAAAGCCTCACTGAAAAGTGAGGCTTTTGCATTTTTAAGAGTTTTGGATACTCTAAAAAAAGCGAGAAAAGGATTTTTCTTTATTTTTTACTCTTTAAAGTAAGATGAAAATCAAGTTTTTTAAAACGCTACTTTGTTGCTTTATTCAACGGAGTAAAAAATAATAATACCAAGCTATTTGGGTATTTATGAATAAGTTAGTATATTTGCACCGAAAAATAACGTAAAAGAAGAATGAAGGGGGCTATAAGCCCCTCTTTTTATACCAAAAATGGATAAAAAAAAAGTACAAGATTTATTAGAGGAAGCATTGGCAGAAAACCAATCATTGTATTTGATAGATTTATCTTTTTTGCCAGGGAATAAAATTCAGGTTGTTGTTGATGGTGATGAAGGTATTTCTTTAAGTGAATGTATTAGAATCAGTAGAAATATTGAGCATAATTTAGATAGAGAAGAAGAAGATTTTGCGTTAGAAGTTACTTCGCCAGATATTGCAGAGCCATTAAAAGTTCAAAGGCAGTATATAAAAAATCTTAATAGAATTATAACTGTTAAGAAAAATAATCAAGAGATTGAAGGAACTTTAACAGAAGTTAATAAAGACGATATTGTGTTGTCTTGGAAAGCAAGAGAACCAAAGGCCATTGGAAAAGGGAAAGTTACTGTAGAAAAAACAGAAACAATTCCTTATAAAGATATAGTTGAAGCAAAAGTGAAGATAATTTTTTAATAAAAGAGTTGAATGGAAAATATAGATTTAATTGATTCATTTTCAGAATTTAAAGACAATAAAAGTATAGACAGAGTAACATTGATGTCTATTTTAGAAGAAGTTTTTAGAGCTGCATTGAAGCGTAAATTTGGATCAGATGATAATTTTGATATTATTATCAATCCTGACAAAGGGGATTTAGAAATCTGGAGAAATAGAATTGTTGTCGCAGACGGAATGGTAGAAGACGATAATGAAGAAATTGAATTGTCTGAGGCAAGAAAAATTGAGCCAGACTTTGAGATTGATGAGGATGTGTCTGAAGAGGTAAAATTAATTGATTTAGGAAGAAGAGCTATTTTGGCACTACGTCAAAACTTAATTTCTAAAATACAAGAACACGATAGTACCAATATCTTTAAACAATTTAAAGATTTAGAAGGAGAGATTTATAGTGCAGAAGTGCACCATATTAGACATAATGCAGTTATTTTATTAGATGATGAAGGAAACGAATTGGTATTGCCAAAAAGCGAACAAATTCGTTCAGACTTTTTTAGAAAAGGAGATTCTGTAAGAGGGGTAATAAAATCTGTTGAGTTAAGAGGAACCAAACCAGCAATTATTTTATCAAGAACATCACCAGAGTTTTTAGTAAAATTATTTGAGCAAGAAATCCCTGAAGTTTTCGACGGATTGATAACTATTGAAGGTGTTGCAAGAATTCCAGGCGAAAAAGCAAAAGTAGCCGTAGATTCTTATGACGACAGAATAGATCCTGTAGGAGCTTGTGTTGGAATGAAAGGATCTCGTATCCACGGAATTGTACGTGAGTTAGGAAATGAAAATATTGATGTTATCAATTATACTAAAAACGAACAATTATATATTGCTAGAGCATTGAGTCCTGCAAAAATTGTTTCGATGGAAATTAAACCAGCAGAAGAGGTAATTGATGGTAAAAAAGGACGTGTAGATGTTTTCTTAAAACCAGAAGAAGTTTCTAAAGCAATTGGTAAAGGTGGTGTAAACATCAGATTGGCAAGTCAGTTAACAGGTTACGAAATAGATGTTCAAAGAGAAGGAATTGAAGATGAAGATGTTGAATTGACAGAGTTTGGTGATGAAATAGAAGGATGGGTAATTGACGAATTGAAAAAAATAGGTTTAGATACTGCAAGAAGTGTTTTAGAAAAAGATGTAGCAGAATTGCTTAAAAGAACAGATCTAGAAGAGGAAACAATTTTAGAGGTTCAACAAATATTAAAAGACGAATTTGAAGATTAAAAGGCTAATCTGACAATTATAAATTATTCTGAAAATAGAATTATACAACGTATAAAAATATTTTCTTTAAAGACAAAATAATAAAAATATATGGCTGAAGGCAGAACAATGAGGCTTAATAAAGTTTTAAGAGAATTAAATATTTCTCTAGATAGAGCGGTAGAACATTTATCAAAAAATGGACACGAAATAGAAGCGCGTCCAACTACTAAAATATCTGGTGAAATATATCAAGTATTGCTTGATGGTTTTCAAACAGATAAAACTAAAAAAGCCGCTTCAAAAGAAGTAGGAGAAGAAAAGAGAAAAGAGAAAGAAGCCATAAGATTAGAATTAGAAGCTAAACTAGAACAAAAACGTTTAGAAGAAGAAGCTAAAAGAGAAGTCTTAAAAGCCAAAGCAGAAAAAGTTGAAGTTAAAACTGTTGGTAAAATTGATATCAATCCAACTCCTGCTAAGAAACAACCAGAACCAGTAGTAGAAAAACCTGTTGAAAAGGAAGTTGTAAAAGAAGAAAAGTCTGTTGAAGAGAAAGTAGAAAAAGAAGAAAAGCCAAAGGCAGAAGAGATTGTAAAAGAACAGAAGCCTGAAGTTAAAGAAGTTAAAAAAGAAGAAAAAACAGAGGTTGTTTCAGAAGTAGAAGAGGAAGTTACTGCCGAAAATGCAGAAAAACTTACAACTCAATATAAAAAATTAGATGGGCCAAAAATAACAGGTCAAAAAATCGACTTAAAGCAATTCGAAAAACCTAAGAAGAAGAAGCCAGAAGCTAAAAATACAGATAAAACTGCAGCTTCTGATCCAAAGAAGAAAAGAAAAAGAATTGTTAAGCCTGCAAATAACAACAGAAATAATCCTGGTAGAAATGCTGCTGGAAATAACAGAGGTGGTTTCAAAGGAAGAGGTCCAGCTAGACCAGTTGTTAAAAAAGAAGAACCTACAGAAGCAGAAGTTCAAAAGCAAGTTCGTGAAACCTTAGAAAGACTTCAAGGAAAATCTACTAAAGGTAAAGGAGCAAAATACCGTAGAGATAAAAGAGATCAACACAGACAGCAGTCTGAAATGGATCAAGAAATAGCTGCTGCAGAAAATAAAATTTTAAAAGCAACAGAATTTGTTACTGTAAGTGAGGTAGCAACCATGATGGATGTTCCTGTTACTGATATTATTTCTGCATGTATGTCATTAGGAATGATGGTGACAATGAATCAGCGTTTAGACGCAGAAACATTGGTTATTGTTGCAGAAGAATTCAATTATAAAGTTGAGTTTGTTGGTGCTGAAGTAGAAGAAGCTATTGTAGAAGTAGAAGATAGTGAAGAAGATTTAGAAACTCGTGCTCCAATTATTACGGTAATGGGTCACGTAGATCATGGTAAAACATCTTTGTTAGATTATATTAGAAATGCAAATGTTATTGAAGGAGAGTCAGGAGGAATTACACAACATATTGGTGCTTATGCTGTAAAGGTTGGAGATCAGAAAATAGCATTTTTAGATACACCAGGTCACGAAGCCTTTACGGCGATGCGTGCTCGTGGTGCTCAAGTTACAGATTTAGTAATTATCGTTGTTGCAGCTGATGATGATGTAATGCCGCAAACAAAAGAGGCAATATCTCATGCACAAGCAGCAGGGGTTCCAATTATATTTGCAATCAATAAGATTGATAAACCAAATGCAAATCCAGACAATGTAAAAACACAATTATCTGCCATGAATTTATTGGTAGAAGATTGGGGAGGAACCATTCAATCTCAAGATATTTCCGCTAAAACGGGAGAAGGAATTCCAGAATTGTTAGAAAAAGTATTGTTAGAAGCAGAGGTTTTAGAATTAAAAGCAAATCCAAATAAATTAGCAACTGGAGCAGTTGTTGAAGCTTTATTAGATAAAGGTAGAGGGTATGTAACTACAATATTAGTACAAGCCGGAACTTTAAAAATTGGTGATTACATGCTAGCTGGTAAAAACAGCGGTAAAGTAAAAGCAATGTTTGATGATAAAGGAACAAACTTAAAAGAAGCTGGACCTTCGACGCCAGTATCAATTTTAGGGTTGGACGGAGCGCCACAAGCAGGTGATAAATTCAATGTATTTGAAGACGAGAGAGAAGCAAAACAAATTGCCTCTAAACGCTCTCAATTACAAAGAGAGCAATCTGTAAGAACACAGAAAACATTAACACTTGATGAAATTGGAAGAAGAATTGCATTAGGAGACTTTAAAGAATTAAACATTATCTTAAAAGGAGATGTAGATGGTTCTGTAGAAGCATTAACAGATTCATTCCAGAAATTATCAACAGATGAGATCCAAGTAAATATCATTCACAAAGGAGTTGGAGCCATTACAGAATCTGACGTATTGTTAGCATCAGCATCTGATGCAATTGTAATCGGATTTAATGTTCGACCTCAAGTAAATGCTAGGATTGTAGCTGATAAAGAAGAAGTAGATATCAGAAATTACTCTATTATATATGATGCAATTAATGACCTTAAAGATGCTATGGAGGGAATGCTTTCTCCAGACATGAAAGAAGAGGTTACAGGAAATGTTGAAATTAGAGAAGTGTATAAAATTTCTAAAGTTGGTAACATTGCCGGTTGTATGGTTATTAGTGGTAAAATCTTTAGAAACTCATTAATTAGAATTATTAGAGATGGTATTGTTGTTCATACAGGAGAATTACTTTCTTTAAAACGTTTTAAAGATGATGTTAAAGAAGTTGCAAAAGGATATGATTGTGGTATTCAAATAAAAGGATACAATGATATTAAAGAAGGTGATGTGATTGAAGCTTACCAAGAAGTAGCTGTAAAGAAAAAATTGAAATAAGAATCAATTATATAAAAAAAGGAGCGAATTTTCGCTCCTTTTTTTATGTTTTAAATTTATCTAGGGACTATAATTGCAGAGGTAAATTTTATTTTAATTTCATTCAGTACTCGATCTGCTTCTAACCGTGTTTTGTAATCTCCAACCTGCACTTTCCATTCTGGAGATTCAAATAAAATATGGGTTTTAATCGCAGGGAATTCTAATTCAAATTTGCTCTGTGTAGTTTTTATTGCAGTCTCTTGTCCGCTTTCTAATTGAATCCTAAAACCATAACCGTTTTTCTTGTTGTATTCTATCTTCTTATTAATAAGAGATTTTACTTCTTCACTTGTTGTTGTTTGCCCATTTACACTTGTTATTCCAAGAATAACTGTGAACAAAAAAGGTACAAAAACCGACTTTATATTTTTCATTTAAAAACTTTTTTACAAAAGTAACAACTTGTTTCATACAAGTTTAGTATTTGTCTTTATTTAGAATGGGTATAAATTATGAATTAACATTATATTAGCATTTCAAAATTTGGAGATAAATGCTACTTTTGTGGAGCTGTTCAAAAATCTGAGTTTTTTAGATTTTGAATTTATTACAGGCACCAAACTAGATAGAAAATTTATATTTTATAGTATGAAAAGTGTGGAAAAACACAGTCAATTAACCAGATTACTACTAAAAAGTTTTACTTTCCTTTTAATTTTTTCAATGAGTCTTTCTTTGTATGCGCAAGACGCAGTAGATGCAGAAAGGCAATCAGAAGGTAGAAAATTGTTTAAATCTTTATGTTCTTCATGTCATAAACTTGATAAAAAGTTTGTTGGACCTGCATTAGGAAAAGTTGAAGAAAGAAGAGAAGCAGATTGGTTAAAATCTTGGATTAAAGATAATGCGGCTTTAAGAGCTTCTGGTGATGCAGATGCAAATGCAATTTTTGATGAGTATAAAGGTTCTCCAATGACCGCATTCCCTCAGTTAACAGATAAAAATATCGAAGATATTCTTTATTATACAACTGTTGGTGATCCAAAGAAAGCGAATGCTGCTGGAGGTGATACTACTGTAGCGGTAGTAAAAGAAGCTTCTCCTTGGTTAACTAGAATTTTGATTGCACTTGTTGTAGTTGGAATTTTAATTATATCAAGTTTGCTAAAAGTTATTAGCGAATTAAAAGGAGCTCCTAAAACACCAGGTTTAGCAGGTAATGTGCAAGAGTTGTGGGCAGGATTTAAAAGAAACACATTTTTACATGTGTTGCTAACCATCTTTTTAGCATTAACAACGGCATATGTATTGTTCGGAACATTGTTCCAAATCGGTGTAGATGAAGGGTATCAACCAATTCAACCTATAGCGTTTTCACATACAATTCACGCAGGTGATAATAAAATTGATTGTCAATATTGTCACTCTTCTGCAAAACACAGTAAAACCTCTGGAATTCCTTCAGTAAATGTTTGTATGAATTGTCATAAAAATATTGCAGAAGTTGCAGAAGATACTAAAATTGAATCTATGGGCTTAGGCAAAGCTGAGCTAGATGCTGAAATTCAAAAATTATATACTGCTGCTGGTTGGGATGCAGATAATTTAACTTATACAGGTAAAACTCAACCTATTAAATGGGTAAGGGTGCATAATTTACCAGATTTCGCATATTTCAATCACTCACAACACGTAACTGTTGGGAATCAGAAATGTCAAACTTGTCACGGACCAGTTGAGACTATGGATGAAGTATATCAATTTTCTCCATTAACAATGGGTTGGTGTATAGATTGTCATAAACAAACAAATGTAGATTTAAAAGGAAATGCATATTACACTAAAATCCACGAACAGTTGTCTAAGAAATATGGAGTTGAGCAAGTTACAGTAGCTCAATTAGGTGGAAAAGAATGTGGTAAATGTCACTATTAATAATCAGAAAGTAAAAAACAAGTATATACATGGCTTCAAACAAAAAATACTGGCAAAGTGTTGAGGAACTGAAAGAAGGTTCTATTGTTGAAACGCTAAGTAAAAATGAATTTGTAGAAGAAATTCCAACAGATGAGTTTTTAGGAGATAAAGAAACTTTAGAAGCATCCTCTACAACAAGAAGAGACTTCTTAAAATATGTAGGATTTACTACTGCAGCTGCATCTTTAGCTGCTTGTGAGGGTCCTGTTAGAAAATCGATTCCTTATGTTGTAAAACCAGATGATATTACACTTGGAGTTGCAGATTGGTATGCAACAACAATTGCAGATGGTTATGATTTCGCAAATATTTTAGTGAAAACTAGAGAAGGTCGTCCTATTTTAGTAATGCCAAATAAAGAGGCAAACGGAACAACAAATGCTCGTGTGCAAGCGTCAGTGCTATCTCTTTATGACAATCAATTACGTTTAAAAGAGCCTCAGAATAAAGAATCACTTTTAACTTGGAATGATGCTGATGCTAAAATCGCTAAGAAATTAAACGAGTTAAAAGACGCAAATGAATCTGTTGTTTTATTAACAGGAACATTAGCGAGTCCATCTACTGAAAAAATAATTTCAGAATTTACAACTGCTTTTCCAAATGTAAAACATGTGGTCTATGATGCAGTTTCAGAATCTGGAGCTTTAGATGCTTTTGAAGCTTTTTACGGTACACGTTCTTTGCCAACCTATCATTTTGATACTGCAAAAGTGATTGTTTCAGTTGGAGCAGATTTCTTAGGAGATTGGCAAGGTGGATATGATAAAAGCTATGCTGCAAGCAGAAAACCTGAAACAGGTAAAATGTCTAGACATATTCAGTTTGAATCTAATATGACATTAACTGGAGCAAATGCTGATAAGAGAATTATTTTAAAACCATCTGAACAAGTTTTTGCTTTAATCAATTTATACAATCATGTAACAGGTTCTAATTTGCCTTCAAAAGCAACACCTGTTGATGCAGAAGTTAAAAAAGCAGCAAATCAGTTAAAAAATGCAGGAGCAAACGGAGTTGTAGTAACTGGTTTAAATGATAAAAATGCTCAAATAATTGCAATGGCAATTAACATTGCATTACAAAGTAATGTAATGGATGCAGCTACTACAAATAATATCAGACAAGGAAACGATGCCGATGTTGCTCAGTTAGTTGCAGATATCAAATCTGGAAAAGTAAAAGGATTAATAACTCACAATGTGAATCCTGTTTACTCTTTAGCAAGTGGAAATGAATTAAAAGAGCACATTGGGAAATTAAAATTATCGGTTGCCCTTTCTGAGCAATTCGATGAAACTGCAAGTACAACAGAATTTGCATTACCAATGTCTCACTTTTTAGAGTCTTGGGGAGATGTAAGTCTAACTTCAGGAATACACAGTTTAGTACAGCCTACCATCCAACCATTATTTAATTCACGTCAATTGCAAGATGTTTTATTAAAATGGTCTGGTAACGCTACTTCTTATTACGATTATTTGAGAGCTTTTTGGGCTTCAAATATATTAGAAGGTAAATCATGGAATCAAGCATTACATGATGGAACATTTAAAAAGGCAGTTTCTAATTCAGTTTCTGCAAACTCTTTAGATTTAGCAGCAGCAGCTTCTACTTTAAAGAGCTCTACAAAAACTTCTAACATGGAGTTAAATTTGTTTACTTCAATCGCTTTGGGTGATGGTAAACAAGCAAACAATCCATGGTTACAAGAATTGCCAGATCCAATTACAAGAGCTTCTTGGGATAATTATTTAACGATGTCTATGCCAGATGCAAGAGAATTAGGTTTCTCTAATCCTGTGCAAGATAATGGTGCTATCAACGGACAATATGCAAATATTACTGTAAACGGAGTTACCGTTTCTAATGTTCCAGTAATGGTTCAACCGGGACAAGCAAAAGGTTCTGTTGGATTGGCTTTAGGATATGGAAGAACACAGAATTTAAAAGATGCAATGGTAGTTGGAGTGAATGCATTTCCATTATACTTCAATTCTAAATCTATTCAAGCAAATGTTACCATAGAAAAAACTAGTGGAACACATAAGTTTGCTTGTACACAGGTTCAGAAAACGATTGCAGGTAGACATGATATTTTAAAGCAAGCTACTTTAGCTCAAGTTACAGATCATTCTTTAGATCCAAAACATACTTGGAACAAACCAGCAATGGCTTCATTCAATCACAAAGAAATAGAAGCAAATTCTGTAGATCTTTGGGATAAACATGATAGAAGTGTTGGACACCATTTTAATTTATCAATAGACCTAACTTCTTGTACAGGATGTGGAGCTTGTGTTGTTGCATGTCATGCAGAAAACAATGTTCCAGTTGTTGGTAAACATGAAGTGAGAGTTGGTAGAGATATGCATTGGTTGCGTATTGATAGATATTATTCTTCAGAAGTAGCTGAAACAGGTGCTCAAAAAGATGCAGATAGAATGACTATCGAAGAGTTTGGTAAAAAATATCCAAATATTGCAAGTAAAGATCTAGAAAGAAAATATGCAGAGAAAGTACTTGAATTAAGTGGTGGAGATTTATTTGCTACAATTGAAGCAGTAGCAGAGAACCCAACGGTAGCTTTTCAACCGATGATGTGTCAACACTGTAATCAAGCTCCATGTGAGACTGTTTGTCCAGTTGCAGCAACATCTCATGGTCGTCAAGGTCAAAATCAAATGGCATATAACCGTTGTGTAGGTACAAGATATTGTGCAAACAACTGTCCATATAGAGTTCGTCGTTTTAACTGGTTTAACTACAGTAATAACAATGAATTTGATTTCAATATGAATGACGAATACGGTAAAATGGTATTAAATCCAGATGTTGTTGTTCGTTCTAGAGGAGTTATGGAAAAATGTTCTATGTGTATTCAAATGACACAAGCAACAATTTTAAAAGCGAAAAAAGAAGGTAGAAAAATTGAAGCAAATGAGTTTTCTACAGCATGTTCTTCAGCTTGTACAACAGGAGCAATGGTATTTGGAGATGTTAACAACTCTGAAGATGCAGTAGCACATTTAAAAGAAGATAAAAGAGCTTATCACGTGTTAGATTATATTGGTACGAAACCAAACGTAGTTTATCAAGTAAAAGTTAATAATACAAACGAAGCGTAATTAAAATTTAAGATATAGAAGATGTCTCATTACGAAGCACCCATAAGGGAACCATTAGTATTAGGTGATAAAAGTTACCACGATATTACTGAAGATATTGCTAGACCTATCGAAGGGAAAGCAAATAAAAATTGGTACATAGCATTTTACATTTCTTTAGCAGCAATGTTATGGGGATTTGGATGTATTTTCTACACAGTTGGAACTGGAATTGGAGTTTGGGGATTGAACAAGAACATTGGATGGGCTTGGGATATTACAAACTTTGTATGGTGGGTAGGTATTGGTCACGCCGGTACATTAATCTCAGCAGTATTATTATTATTCCGTCAAAAATGGAGAATGGCTATTAACCGTTCTGCAGAAGCAATGACAATCTTTGCGGTATTTCAAGCAGGATTGTTTCCAATTATACACATGGGAAGACCTTGGAATGGATATTGGGTATTACCAACTCCAAACCAATTTGGATCTTTATGGGTAAACTTTAACTCCCCATTACTTTGGGATGTATTTGCAATTTCAACTTATTTATCTGTATCCTTAGTTTTCTGGTGGACAGGTTTATTACCAGATTTTGCAATG
>JALQYN010000049.1 GCA_023254055.1 Polaribacter sp. | reverse complement strand
ATTGTTGGGATTTCTACTCCGGTTACAAAATGGAATTATCAAATTACTGAAGCAGCTGAAATTCCAGAAGTATTGGCAAAAGCATTTTACATAGCCAAATCTGGTAGACCTGGACCTGTGTTAATTGATATTACTAAAAATGCACAGTTTGATACATTTGATTTTGAATATCAAAAATGCACGTCTGTCAGAAGTTATAAAGCGGTTCCAGATGTAGATGAAAGTCAGTTGTTAGCTGCTGCGTCATTGATTAATGCGGCAAAAAAACCACTAATTGTTTTCGGGCAAGGAGTGATTTTAGGTGAAGCAGAATCCGAATTTAAAGCATTGATTGAGAAAACAGGAATTCCTGCTGCTTGGACTATTTTAGGGTTGTCTGCATTAGAATCAAATCACTCATTAAATGTTGGGATGGTAGGAATGCATGGAAATTATGGACCAAATAAATTAACCAATGAATGTGATGTGTTAATTGCAATCGGAATGCGATTTGATGATCGGGTTACTGGAAATTTAGAAAGCTATGCTAAACAAGCAAAAGTGATTCATTTTGATATAGATCCATCAGAAATTGATAAAAATGTAAAAACAGATGTTGCTGTTTTAGGAAATTCAAAAGAAACATTAGCCAAGATGTTGCCTTTGGTAGATCAAAATTCTCACGAATCTTGGGTGCAAGAATTTAAAGATTATCATGTTATCGAATTTGAGAAAGTGATTAAAGACGAATTGTTTCCATCCAAAAAAGGAATTACAATGGGAGAAGTATTAAAAGAAATCAACCAAGTAACAAAAGGAAAAGCGGTGGTTGTTTCTGATGTTGGGCAACACCAAATGATGGCTTGTAGATATGCAGAATTCAACCAGACAAAAAGCAGTATTACTTCTGGTGGTCTAGGCACCATGGGATTTGCATTGCCAGCAGCAATTGGAGCTAAAATGGGAGCGCCAGAAAGAGAAGTTATTGCCATTATTGGTGATGGAGGTTATCAAATGACGATTCAAGAATTGGGAACTATTTTTCAAACCAAAGCAGCTGTAAAAATTGTAGTTCTGAATAATGAATTTTTAGGTATGGTGCGTCAATGGCAACAATTGTTTTTTGACAAAAGATATGCATCCACCGAAATGGTAAATCCAGATTTTGTAACCATTGCAAAAGGATATCATATTGAAGCGCAAAAAGTTACAAAAAGAGAAAATTTATCTCGAGCCATTCAAAAAATGATTGCTTCTAAAAATTCTTATTTCTTAGAAGTTTGTGTAGAAAAAGAAAATAATGTGTTCCCTATGATTCCAACCGGAGCATCAGTTTCAGATATCAGATTAAGTTAATAATTATGGAGAATCAAAAATCATTTACCATATCGGTATACACAGAAAATAATATCGGATTGCTCAACAGAGTTTCATCAATATTTTCAAAAAGACACATCAATATTGAAAGCTTAACAACGTCTCAATCAGAAATTGAAAACGTAAATAGATTTGTGATTGTTGCAACTATGGAAGAACAGCAAGCAACTAAAATTGTTGGACAATTAGAAAAACAAATAGAAGTTATAAAAGCCTTTGCACATATAGATGAGGAAACTATTTATCAAGAATCCGCTCTGTTTAAAGTGTCTTTAGATTCATTATTAGACAAGCGTCAAATACAAGATATTATTAAAACAAGTCATGCAAATATAGTAACCGTAGCTAGAGATTTTTTTGTAATAGAAAAAACAGGAAGCAGAAATGAAACGGAGCAATTATATCAAGATTTAAAACCTTATAAATTATTGCAGTTTGTAAGATCAGGTAGAATATCAGTAACTAAAGAACCCATGAATATTTCAGAAATGCTCAAAGCATTTTAATACTTAATAAAAGAAAAATGACAAATTATTTTAATACACTATCACTAAGAGAACAATTAATAGAATTAGGAAAATGTAGATTTATGGAGTCTACAGAATTTGAAGAAGGAGTTGCACCACTTATTGGAAAAAAAATAATCATTGTAGGATGTGGAGCCCAAGGATTAAATCAAGGATTAAACATGCGAGATTCTGGATTGGATATTTCTTATGCTTTAAGAGCAGAAGCAATTTCTGAAAAAAGAGCATCTTATGTTTCTGCTACAACAAACAACTTCGTTGTGGGCACCTACCATGAATTGATACCTACAGCTGATTTGGTTTTAAATTTAACTCCAGACAAACAACATACTTCTGTAGTAAAAGCAGTAATGCCTTTAATGAAAAAAGGAGCTACTTTGTCGTATTCTCATGGATTTAATATCGTTGAAGAAGGTATGCAAATCCGTAAAGATTTAACCGTAATTATGGTTGCTCCAAAATGTCCAGGGTCTGAAGTTAGAGAAGAATACAAAAGAGGTTTTGGAGTTCCAACGCTTATAGCAGTACATCCAGAAAATGACCCAGAAAAGAAAGGGTTGACACAAGCAAAAGCTTATGCAGTAGCAACTGGTGGGCACAAAGCGGGTGTTTTAGAATCTTCATTTATAGCCGAAGTAAAATCCGATTTAATGGGCGAGCAAACTATTTTGTGTGGAGTCTTACAAACAGGAGCAATTTTGTCCTTTGATAAAATGGTTGAAGAAGGAATTGAACCTAGCTATGCTGCTAAATTAATTCAATACGGATGGGAAACCATTACTGAAGCTTTAAAACATGGCGGAATAACAAACATGATGGATCGTTTGTCAAATCCTGCAAAAGTGAAGGCCTTTGAATTGTCTGAGGAGCTAAAAGAAATCTTACGTCCATTATTTCAAAAGCACATGGATGATATCATGTCCGGTCATTTCTCTAAAACGATGATGGAAGACTGGGCAAATAATGATCAAAACCTGCTGGCTTGGAGAGCTAAGACAGGAGAAACAGCATTTGAAAAAACGGAAGTTACTTCTCAAGAAATTTCAGAGCAAGAATATTTTGATCACGGAACATTGTTAGTGGCTTTTGTTAGAGCTGGTGTAGAATTGGCTTTTGAGACCATGACGGCTTCTGGAATCATTGCAGAGTCAGCCTACTATGAATCATTGCATGAAACCCCTTTAATTGCAAATACCATCGCTCGTAAAAAACTGTATGAAATGAATCGTGTAATTTCCGATACCGCAGAATATGGTTGCTATTTGTTTGACCATGCATGTAAACCTTTGTTAACGGATTTTATGAAAACAGTAAAAACGGATGTTATAGGTAAAAAGTTTAGCTCAGGTAATGATGCAGATAATCAGCAATTAATTGCTGTAAATAGTGCTATTAGAAATCACGAAGTAGAAAAAGTTGGGGCTGTTTTAAGAGCTTCAATGACAGCAATGAAACAACTTTAAAACTGTCAGTTCGAGTGGATTCATGAGGAACGAATAAATTTGTATCGAGAACAATTTGAGAGAAAATAGCATCTCGATACGAATTTGATTTTACTTTCAAAAATCAAATTCACTCGATGTGACATCATATTGAAAAGAATAAAAATGTGCGTCAAAATACCAACCTATTACCCAAAATTAGAAGATATAAAAAAAGCTGTAACTACACTAAAAGATATAGTTAGCATAACTCCTTTAACTCAAAACCTTAATTATTCTAGGAAACACGAAGCTAATATTCTTTTAAAAAGAGAAGATTTACAGCAAGTTCGCTCGTATAAGATTCGAGGAGCTTATCATAAAATGAGCTCTTTAACCTTAGCAGAAATGAAAAAAGGAATTGTTTGTGCTAGTGCTGGGAATCATGCTCAAGGTGTTGCTTTTGCTTGCCAGAAATTAAAAATTCACGGAACCATTTTTATGCCCACACCTACACCCAAGCAAAAGCTAGAACAAGTGCAAATGTTTGGTGGTGATTGGATACAAATTCAATTGGTTGGAGATACGTTTGATGATGCTCAAAATGAAGCAAAAAAAGAATGTGATTTTCTGGAAAAAACTTTTGTTCATCCTTTTGATGATGAAAAAATAATAGAAGGACAAGCTACTGTTGGACTGGAAATTCTTGAGCAAGCAAAGAATTTTATTGATTATGTTTTTGTTCCAGTAGGAGGAGGAGGTTTGGCTTCGGGCCTATCGTCAGTTTTTAAAGCACTCTCTCCAAACACCAAAATTATAGGGGTAGAACCAGAAGGAGCTCCTTCTATGAAATCAGCGTTGGAAGAAGGAATGAATGTTCGATTGGATGCCATAGATAAGTTTGTCGATGGTGCAGCCGTGCAACAGGTTGGCTCTTTAACCTATGAAATTTGTAAAGAAAACCTTGATGCCATGATTACTATCCCTGAAGGGAAAGTTTGCCAAACCATTTTAGACTTATATAACAAAGATGCTATTGTGGTTGAACCTGCAGGGGCTCTAACTTTAGCAGCTTTAGATTTTTATAAGGATGAAATTAAAGGAAAAAATGTAGTTTGTGTGGTAAGTGGAAGTAATAATGACATTACAAGAACTCCTGAAATAAAAGAAAGAGCCATGTTGTATAAGGGTCTTAAACATTATTTTATCATTCGATTTCCCCAAAGAGCAGGAGCCTTAAAAGAGTTTGTGGTTCACGTTCTAGGGCCTCAAGACGATATTACTTATTTTGAGTATTCCAAAAAGCACAGTAGAGAAGATGGTCCAGCCGTAGTTGGAGTAGAATTGAAATGTAAAGAAGATTTAGAGCCTCTTTTAGAACGGATGAAAAAAATGAATTTCTATGGTGATTATTTAAATGATAAACCAAATTTGTTTGAATTTTTAGTTTGACATTCGCACAACTAATACAGAACGAACTTTAACAAATCACTAAAGTTTTATTCATTATATTTACAAAACAAAAATTTTGAACAAAAAGATTAGATATTATGACTAAATTAAAACTACGTTCGGTAATTTTCTTTTTATCTATAGCAATATTTTCTTTTATGTCTTGTCAAAAAGAAACAAAAGGAGATAAATTAACGATAGAATTTGAAAAGTACGAACTTGAAAATGGATTACAAGTAGTTCTTCACCAAGATAAATCAGATCCAATTGTATCGTTAGCGATTCAATATGGAGTAGGATCTAATAGAGAAAAGACAGGTAGAACTGGTTTTGCTCACTTATTTGAGCATATGTTGTTTCAAGAGTCTGAAAATGTTCCGCAGGATCAATTTTTTAAAAAAATTCAAGACTTAGGTGGCACATTAAATGGAGGAACTTGGAAAGATGGTACAATATATTATGAAGTTGTCCCAAACAATGCTTTAGAAACCATTATGTGGTTAGAAAGCGATAGAATGGGATTTTTAATTAACACAGTAACCGAATCTGCCTTTTACAATCAGCAAGAAGTTGTTCAAAATGAAAAAAGACAACGTGTAGACAACAACCCTTATGGGCATACCAACTGGGTATTAGATAAAGCTATTTATCCTGAAAGCCACCCATATAATTGGCAAGTTATTGGTGAATTGGTTGATTTACAAAGCGCAACTATTGAAGATGTTAAAGAGTTTTATGACAAATACTACGGGCCAAATAATGCTACTTTAGTCATCGCAGGAGATTTTGATACGAAAGAAGCAAAAGCTATGATCGAAAAGTATTTCGGTGAAATTAAACGTCGTCAAGAAGTAAAACCATTAAAACCAGTTAGAGTTACTTTATCTGAAACAAAAAGATTGTATCATGAAGATAATTTTGCTAGAGCAGCTCAGTTAAACATGGTTTGGCCAACGTTAGAACAATATACAGATGATGCTTATGCGTTAAATTTTTTAGGACAATTATTGTCTAATGGAAAGAAAGCACCCATGTATAAAGTTTTGGTACAGGATAAAAAGTTAACTTCAAGAGCTAGTGCCTATAATAATTCTCAAGAACTAGCTGGAGAATTTCATATTTCTATTACAGCAAATGGGAACAATAATTTAGCAGATGTTGAATCTGCTGTTTTCGAATCATTTAAGAAATTTGAGGAAGAAAGTTTTACAGATCAAGATGTAGAGAGAATCAAAGCAGGTCTAGAAACTAATTTTTATAATTCAATAAGTAGTGTTTTAGGGAAATCTTTTCAATTAGCTCAATACAATGTTTTTGCAGGCGACCCTGGTTTTATAACCGAAGATATTGAGAACATTAAAAAAGTAACTAAAAAAGATATTATTAGAGTATACAATAAGTATATAAAAGACAAACCTTACGTTATTACTAGTTTTGTTCCTAAAGGGAAATTAGAATTAGCCGCGAATAATTCTAAAAAAGCAGCGATCGTTGAAGAAGTAATTAAAGAGAATGTAGATGTAAAAATTGCAGACAAAAATAATAAAGTTGAAAAAACACCTTCTAAATTTGATAGATCTGTAGCTCCTAAAGCAGGAAAATCACCAAAACTTAATATTCCAGATTCATGGTCAGTAACATTAGAAAACGACATGAAAGTTTTAGGAATTAAACAGACAGAAATTCCAGTTGTTAATTTCAGTATTGTGATAGATGGTGGTCATTTATTAGATTCTTTTGAAAAAAATGGAGTAGCAAATTTGATGACAGACATCATGATGGAAGGAACCGCTAACAAAACTCCTTTACAATTAGAAGAAGAAATTGCTCTTTTAGGCGCTTCTATTAATATGGTTACCGGTAACGAAGCAATTACAATCAGAGGAAATACACTTGTAAGAAACTTCGATAAAACAATGAAACTTGTAGAAGAGATTCTTTTAGAACCAAGATGGGATGAAGAAGAATTACAAAGAATTAAAACAAGTACTATCAATAGTGTAAAACGTTCTGCTGCAAATCCAAATTTTGTTGCTAGAAATGTTGCCAACAAACTTTTATATGGCGATAAGCATATTTTTGCATACCCAATAAGTGGAACAGAAGAATCAATTGAAGCGATTACCATGGACGATTTAAAAGCCTTTTATAAAAAGAACTTTTCACCATCTGTGAGTAAATTCCACATTGTAGGAAATATTGATCAAGAAACAGTTACTGCTACTTTAGCAAGTTTAGAAAAGAAATGGAAAAGTAAAGAAGTTACAATTCCTACATTTGAAATGAATCCTGACAGAAATAAATCATCATTATATTTTGTAGACATTCCAAATGCAAAACAATCCGTAATTAATATTGGTTATTTATCAATGGCTAGAACAGATCCAGATTATTTTGCAGCAACTGTAATGAATTATAAATTAGGAGGATCTTTCTCAGGAAATGTAAATTTAATTTTAAGAGAAGAGAAAGGGTATACTTACGGAGCATTTACTGGGTTTAGTGGGACAAAAGTAAGAGGAACATTTTCTGCGTCATCTAGTGTAAGAACCAATACAACATTCGAATCTGTAAATATTTTTAGAGATGAAATTAATAAGTATAAAAATGGAATTTCTCAAGAGGATTTAGATTTTACTAAAAATGCATTAATAAAATCTAACGCCAGACGTTTTGAAACTCAAGGCGCTTTACTAGGAATGCTTCAAAACATTAGTAATTACAATCTTTCACCAGATTACATTGCAAATGAAGAGGATATTATTAGAACTATGACCTTAGAGCAACACAAAGCATTAGCCAATAAATATTTAGATGCCTCTAAAATGGGGTATTTAGTTGTAGGTGATGCAGCTACTCAATTTGCAAAGTTTAAAAATGCTGGGTTTGATGAGGTAATCTTATTAGATAAAGAAGGAAAAGAAGTGAAATTGTCAAAAATTAAACTTTAAAAAGTTTATAACAATAAAAAAAGGTGTGATGATTATCACACCTTTTTTATTTTAAGAAAAAAATCTAATTTATCTTAGCTAAAGATTAGAAAGATAATTTTAGAACAAATTCTATTATGAAATCAATTTTAGAAGTTCCTGAAAAATATAGATTCACTCAGGTATTAGAACAAAATACTTATTTGATTAATGGTGAATTAAAACATTGGCATGGTGAACGAACCAATATTTATTCTCCTATATATCAAAAAAATAAAGAAGGAAAATTAGGGCCAACATTATTGGGATCAATTCCAAGCCTTACAGAAAAGGAAGCATTAGAGTCTTTAGACTCTGCCTATAATGCTTATGATAAAGGAAGAGGAGAATGGCCAACAATGAAAGTAGAAGAACGCATAGCGTGTATTGAAAATTTTTCTAAAATGATGTTAAAAACCAGAGACGAAGTTGTGAACTGGTTGATGTGGGAAATAGGAAAACCATATGAAGAGTCTTGTAATGAGTTTGATCGGACCATAGAATATATTGACGATACCATTACAACCTTAAGAGAAATGGATCAAAAACACTCAGAAATTAAAAACCATAGCGGAATTTTAGCACAAGTTCGTAGAGCTCCGTTAGGTGTTGTATTGTGTTTAAGTCCATATAATTATCCATTGAACGAAACTTTTTGTTTGTTAATTCCGGCTTTAATAATGGGGAATACAACCATTTTTAAACCAGCAAAACACGGAATTTTATTATTATCACCATTGTTAGAAGCTTTCCAAAAATGTTTTCCAAAAGGTGTTGTAAATATTATTTATGGCAGTGGAAGAACATTGGCAACACCTATAATGCAATCAGGAAAAATTGATGTATTGGCGTTAATTGGAAATAGCAAATCAGCTAATATTTTACAAGAATACCACCCAAAGAAAAATAGATTACGTTTGGTCTTAGGTTTAGAGGCTAAAAACCCTGGAATCGTTTTACCAGATTGTAATTTAGATTTGGCTGTTAAAGAATGTTTAAATGGTTCTTTAGCGTTTAATGGGCAAAGATGTACCGCATTAAAAATATTATTTGTCCATGAGGATATTGTTGAAGATTTTAATAAAAAATTTATTAAAGCATTAGAAGAATTAAAATACGGCAATCCTTGGGAAGATAATGTGAAACTTACCCCTTTACCTGAACCAAACAAACCAAAGTACATTAAAGAATTAATTTTTGATGCTCAAGAAAATGGTGCGCATATAATTAATAAAAAGGGAGGAGATACAGAAAATAGTTTTGTATATCCTGCTATTTTATATCCTGTGAACTCAAAAATGAAAGTGTATCACGAAGAACAATTTGGGCCAGTAGTTCCTATTATCTCTTTTAAAGAAATTTCAGAGCCATTAACGTATGTTTCTGAATCAAATTATGGTCAGCAAGTAAGTTTATTCAGTCAAAACTCAGAAACATTAGCTCCATTAATTGACTCATTGGTAAATCAAGTTTGCAGGGTAAACATCAACTCTAAATGTCAACGAGGTCCCGACGTTTTTCCTTTTGTTGGAAGAAAAGATTCAGCCGTAAGTACCTTGAGTGTTTATGATGCGTTACGAACTTTTTCTATACGAACTTTAGTTGCTTTTAAAAGCAATCCATCTAATGACAAAATTTTAGATGACTTATTAGAAAGTAATCAGTCTAATTTTGTAAACACAAATTATATTTTGTAATTATTTTAACCACAGGGTATTGCGTATATTTAAATAATGTATACATTTGTACTATGATTTCAAAGAAAAATAAAATTCGTTCTATAGCTCTTCGTAGTTTTGTTCGCTTACGCCGCCGCTGTTAAGCAGAACAAACTAGTTAACTATATTTATAATTTTATTTTTTTTACCAGTGAATACTTCAAACATTTTTAGCGCAATTTCTTCTTTTGTTTTTTTAAACAACAGGAACTACACGCCTATTAGTTTTCGACGTCGCCCTTAGGGCGAATCTATTTATAGAACCCAGGTGAGTCCGGTTCTTCAATCAAGAAACTAATTAATTAAAATATTTATTATCCATTTAAAAATCAATTTCAATGAAGGTTGTAATTGCAAATACATCTCACAGCAAATATGCAGAAATTATTTGCCAAACTATAGACGAAGCTGCCTTAATCAGGGGTACAGGAATCGCAAAACGAAAGCCTGAGTACATCATGACAAAGCTAGAAAATGGCAATGCCGTTATCGCTTTGGATGGAGATAAATTTGCTGGATTTTGTTATATCGAAGCTTGGAGTCATGGTAAGTTTGTTGCCAATTCAGGTTTAATTGTGCATCCAGATTATCGAGGTATAGGACTCTCAAAAAAAATTAAAAAAGTTGTTTTTGAGCATTCAAGAACTAAATTCCCTGATGCAAAGGTTTTTAGTATTACCACAGGATTGGCTGTAATGAAGTTAAATAGTGCGCTGGGGTATAAACCAGTAACTTTTTCAGAATTAACAACAGATCAATCTTTTTGGAACGGCTGTCAAACCTGTAAAAACTATGATGTTTTGCAACGTACTCAACAAAAAATGTGTTTGTGTACAGGCATGTTGTACGATCCAAAAGCAAAAAACAAAGAAATTAGAAAAATCAAAGAATCTGTGTTTAAGAGACTAAAAAGGATCAAACAAGGCCTATTCTTAAAAAAAGAAAATAAATGAAAAAATTAGTTTTAGCATATAGTGGTGGTCTAGATACTTCGTATTGTGCAGTTCATTTGACAAAAGACAAAGAATATGAAGTACATGCAGTAAGTGTCAACACAGGCGGTTTTACTTCAGAAGAAATAGATCAAATACAAGCAAATGCTTATAAAATGGGTGTAGCAAGTTATGTAAATATAGATGCTGTTTCAGAATATTATCAAAAAGTAATCAAGTACTTAATTTTTGGAAACATATTAAAAAACAATACCTATCCACTTTCTGTAAGTGCAGAAAGAATCATTCAAGCAATTAAAATTATTGAGTACGCAAAGAAAAAAAAGGCGAGTTATATTGCTCATGGTAGTACTGGCGCAGGAAATGATCAGGTTCGATTTGATATGATTTTTCAAATTCTAGCACCAGAGATTAAAATTATTACACCTATCAGAGATCAAAAATTATCAAGACAAGAAGAAATAGCTTATTTAGAGTCTCACGGAGTTGAAATGCCATGGACAAAGGCAAAATATTCTATAAACAAAGGACTTTGGGGAACTAGTGTTGGAGGAGAAGAAACCTTGACATCAAAGCATCCTTTACCAGATTCAGCCTATCCTTCTCAATTACAAAAAGAAGGGTCAGAACAGGTAAAGTTAACCTTTGAAAAAGGAGAGTTGGTCATGGTAAATGAACTAAAACAAATTCCTGAAAGGAGTATTGCAACTTTAAACGATTTGGCAGCGGCCTATGCAATTGGTAGAGATATTCATGTAGGTGATACGATTGTTGGAATTAAAGGAAGAGTAGGTTTTGAAGCTCCAGGAGCTTTGGTATGTATCAAAGCTCATCATTTATTAGAAAAACACACCTTAACAAAATGGCAATTGCAACACAAAGAACATTTGGCAAGTTATTACGGAATGCATTTGCATGAGGGCCAATATTTGGATCCAGTGATGAGAAATATTGAAGTTTTTTTACAAAGCAGTCAAGAAATGGTTTCTGGTGATGTTTTTGTTCGATTAAAACCGTATCATTTTTCTTTAGAAGGTATAGAATCTGGGCATGATTTAATGAATGCTGATTTTGGAAGTTACGGAGAAATGAATTCAGGTTGGACTGCAGATGAAGCAAAAGGATTTATCAAGATTTTAGCCAATCAAAATAAAATTTATCAACAAGTAAATTCAAAAACATGATAGAAGTAGGAATTATAGGCGGAGCGGGTTATACAGCTGGAGAATTGATTCGAATTTTATTGAATCATCCGAAAACGAATATCAATTTTGTATACAGTACTTCAAATGCAGGAAACAAAATTACAGCAGTCCATCAAGATTTGTATGGTGATACCAATCTTCAATTTTCTAATCAAATTAACAGCGAAATAGATGTTTTGTTTTTGTGCTTAGGTCATGGAAATTCTAAGACGTTTTTACAAAAAAATAGTTTTGCTAGCAGTACTAAAATTATAGATTTAAGCAATGATTTTAGGCTAAAACAAGATGCTGATTTTGAAAATAAAAGGTTCGTTTATGGTTTGCCTGAGTTACATAAGAAAGCAATAGAGAGTGCCCAATACATAGCAAATCCAGGTTGTTTTGCTACGGCGATCCAATTGGCTTTGTTGCCAATTGCAAAGGCACAGTTGCTTCAAAACGATGTGCATATCAATGCGGTTACAGGAGCTACAGGTGCAGGTACGAGTCTTTCTTCATCAACACATTTTACTTGGAGAGATAATAATTTTTCTCATTATAAGGCTTTTACACATCAGCATTTAGGAGAAATCAATCAAACAATTTCACAATTGAATAATGAGGCTGAGGTGTATTTTATACCCAATAGAGGAAATTTTTCTAGAGGAATTTTTGCAACCGTTTACACTTCGTTTGACGGAAGTTTAGAAGAGGCTAAGAACCTGTATAAAAATTTTTATCAGGATGCTGCTTTTACGCAGGTTTCGGATGAAGAAATTCATTTAAAGCAGGTTGTCAATACAAATAAGTGTTTGTTGTCTTTGCAAAAGCATGGGAAGCAGTTGTTAATTACAAGCTGTATTGATAATTTGTTAAAAGGAGCCTCTGGACAAGCTGTTCAGAATATGAATTTGATGTTTGGATTCCCAGAAAAAGAAGGGATTCAATTCAAAGCTAACTTTTTTTAAATCTTTACAATGAAATTATTTAACGTATACCCCCTTTTTGATATTACCCCCGTAAGCGCTAAAGATGTGCATGTGTATGATGATAAAGGTATAGAATATTTGGATTTGTATGGAGGACATGCAGTCATATCAATTGGGCATTCACATCCTACTTATGTCAAAAATATTAATGAGCAAGTTAGCAAACTAGGATTTTACAGCAATTCTATTCAAAATCCTTTGCAGGAGCTCTTAGCTAAAAATTTAGGAGTGCTTTCTGGCTGTGAAACCTATGATTTGTTTTTGTGCAATTCTGGAGCAGAAGCCAATGAAAATGCTTTAAAATTAGCCTCCTTTCACACCGGTAAAAAGAAAATATTGGCTTTTCAGAATTCATTTCACGGAAGAACTTCTTCTGCAGTTGCTGCTACAGACAATTCAAAAATTGTAGCTCCCTTAAATGCGCAGCACCAGGTAGATTTTGTAGCATTGGGAGATTTATCTGCGGTAGCAGCTATTTTAAAGCAAGAAGAAACCTGTGCCGTTATTGTAGAATGCATTCAAGGAGTAGGTGGTTTGGATGAAAACAGTTCTGAATTTTATCAAGGAGTTGCCAAATTATGTGCTCAATATGGAGCTTTGTTTATTGCTGATGAGGTACAATCAGGTTATGGAAGAACAGGCGATTTTTTTGCTTTCCAAAAGCACCATCTGGTTCCAGATATTATTTCTGTGGCAAAGGGAATGGGGAATGGATTTCCTATAGGAGGTATTTTAATTCATCCAAGGATTGAAGCAAGCTATGGTCTATTGGGAACTACTTTTGGTGGAAATCATTTGGCTTGTAGTGCTGCTTTAAGTGTTTTGGAGGTCATTGAAAAGGAGAAACTAATGAAAAATGCTTCCGATATTTCTGAGTATTTTGTAAAAAGAGCGACTCAGATTTCAGAAGTAAAAAAAGTAAAAGGTAGAGGTTTAATGCTGGGTTTAGAATTTGATTTTCCAGTAGCGGCTTTGCGTAAACAATTAATCAACACCCATCATGTTTTTACAGGAAGTTCGAACAATCCAAATTTGTTGAGAATTCTTCCCCCATTAACCATTCAAAAGAAGCATATCGATGTCTTTTTTGAAGCTTTAACCAAGGAATTGAAAAACAGTTTGTAGGTTTTAAGAAAAGAATAATTATGCAGAAATATACAGATTTAGAAGATATAGATAACATTGCAAGGATAGTCGATGAGGCTATTCAAATTAAAAAGAATCCTTTTCAATTTTCAGAACTTGGTAAAAATAAGAC
>JALQYN010000024.1 GCA_023254055.1 Polaribacter sp. | reverse complement strand
AAAGGCTACTTTACCATTAGCCTTTACTTTTACCCCTAAATAAGAACCATCGGCTTGTTTAGAAAATGAAATATTTATTGGTTTTTGAGAATTATTCACTACCGTAGAATCTAACGGATAAGCAACGACACCTTGAATTACAGGTTTTCTATCATCGTTAATTATTTTTTTAAAACCAAAATGCATAGGATTTAAAATTTCCTCTGACTTTGTATTTCTAAATTCAAAATGTAAATGAGGAGCCCCGCTTCCACCTGTGTTTCCCGTAAAAGCAATAACATCACCTTTCTTAACAAGTAATTCTGTTGGATACAAATACATTTCAACCTCATATGATTGCTCTTTGTATTGTTTAGATTTGATATATGTTTCAATAGCGCCATTAGCTTTTTGCAAATGACCATAAACAGAAGTGTACCCATTAGGATGCGTTATATAAATAGCCTTTCCATATCCAAATACTGAAATTTTGATTCGGGAAACATAGCCATCACCGGCAGCATAAACAGGCAAACCTTCTACCCCCTTTGTTTTGAAATCCAAACCAGAATGAAAATGGTTACTTCGCAATTCGCCAAAGGAGCCAGATAAATCTAAAGGAATCAGTAGGGGCGATTGAAAATAATCTTGAGGAAAATCTTGACTGTAAATTAAAAAAGGGAGAAATAAAAAGGCTAATAAAAATTTCATACAAATTCTGTTTAGCGCTAAAATAGGAAAAAAAATTATATTAAAAAAGTCAAAAAAGATACGTTATTTAAAACAATAACAATCAATCAGTTATGAATACTTAAAATTAATTCATAAAAATTAATAAAAAGTATTGCTATTTTTGAATACTAATGCTAACTTTGTGAAATAATGAAATGAATTTATCATTAATGACTGAATTATCTGAATTAATTGATTCTCTCGAAGTTAAATTTTTTAAGCTCAACCAAAAAGTCGTTCAGCTTGAAAAGAAAAACATAGAGTTGCAAGAAGAATTGTTGCTTTCTAAAAAAAATCAACAGTTGCAATCAAGTGAAATAGAAACTTTAAAGAATCAGCTAGATACTCTTAAAATGGTTAATTCATTACTAGGCAGTGAAGAAAACAAACGAGAAACAAAACTCAAAATAAATTCATTAATCAGGGAAATTGATTATTGTATAGCCCAACTTTCGGATTAGAACCGTATGAGTGAGAAACTGAAAATTAAAATATCAATAGCAGATCGAATGTATCCCTTAACTGTGGATCCATCACAAGAAGAAGGGCTTAGAAGCGCTTCAAAGAAAATAGATGCTATGATAAAACAGTTTGAACAAAGTTATGCTGTAAGAGACAAACAAGATGTTTTAGCTATGTGTGCCTTGCAATTTGCAGCTCAAGTTGAACAAAAACAGATCAATTCTTCTCAAGATAATGAAACAAATATAGCCAGATTGCAAAATTTGGATAAAAAATTGAGTGAGTTACTCTCAAAATAAATACGTTCTTACATTAACAAACAAAGATACTGCCTACATTAGTATATATTTGATAAACTCAACACTAACAAATTAAACGAGTGAATCTTTGCAACTATAACAGGCCCTTTAGTGGGAAGTTTGAACTGCAGGTTAGCTCAAATCTTGTATAACAGAGTTTATACAAACACCTAATGTAGGCTTTTTTATATAATTTTTTTAACTAACATATGGATATAGTAAGCATAATAATTGGAATCGTTGTCGGTATAGCTGGAGGTTTTGGTATTGCTAAATTTTTAGAAAAAAGCAATGTTTCTAACTTAATTAAAAATGCAAAAAAGGAAGCTGCTTCCATTTTAAAAGATGCAAAAACAGAAGCAGAAGCTGCAAAAAAAGATAAAATACTTCAAGCTAAAGAAAAATTTTTAGAATTAAAAGCCGAGCATGAACAAGTAATTCTAGCACGTGATAAAAAAATGGCTGAAGCCGAAAAAAGAACGCGCGACAAAGAATCTCAAGTTTCTAATGAGTTAGCAAGAGCAAAAAAAGCAGCTGATGATGCTGAAGCTAAAATTGCTGATTACAACAACAAAATAGAATATTTAGACAAAAAACAACAAGAAATTGATAAACTTCACAAAAGTCAGGTAGAACAATTAGAAGCCATCTCTGGACTTTCTGCCGAAGATGCAAAAAATCAATTAGTTGAAAGCCTAAAAGCAGAAGCAAAAACCAACGCTATGTCTTACATTCAAGACACTGTTGAAGAGGCTAAAATGACAGCTCAACAAGAAGCAAAGAAAATCATTATTAATACCATACAAAGAGTTGGAACTGAAGAAGCAGTTGAAAACTGTGTATCCGTATTCAATATTGAATCTGACGATGTAAAAGGTAGAATTATTGGTCGTGAAGGTCGTAATATTAGAGCCTTAGAAGCAGCAACTGGAGTTGAAATTATTGTAGATGACACACCAGAAGCTATCATCTTATCTTGTTTTGACCCTGTAAGAAGAGAAATTGCGCGTTTAGCATTACATAAATTGGTAACAGACGGACGTATTCACCCAGCTCGTATTGAAGAAGTTGTTGCAAAAACAGCAAAACAAATCGATGAAGAAATTATCGAAACAGGTAAACGTACAGTAATTGATTTAGGAATCCACGGATTACACCCTGAATTAATTAAAGTTGTGGGTAGAATGAAATACCGTTCTTCTTACGGACAAAACTTGTTACAACACTCAAGAGAGGTAGCTAAGTTATGTGGTATTATGGCGGCTGAACTAGGATTAAACGTTAAATTAGCTAAAAGAGCTGGTTTATTACACGATATTGGAAAAGTACCAGATACAGAGAGTGAATTGCCTCACGCAATACTAGGTATGCAATGGGCAGAGAAATATGGTGAAAAAGAAGAAGTATGTAATGCTATTGGAGCACACCACGACGAAATAGAAATGAAATCATTGATTTCTCCAATAATCCAAGTATGTGATGCTATTTCTGGTGCACGTCCTGGAGCGAGAAGACAAGTATTGGATTCTTACATTCAACGATTAAAAGATTTAGAAGATATCGCTTATGGATTCCAAGGTGTTAAAAACGCTTATGCCATCCAAGCAGGTAGAGAATTGCGTATCATCATGGGTGCTGAAAAAACTTCAGACGACCAAGCCGATGTACTTGCATTCGAATTATCGAACCGCATCATGACAGAAATGCGCTATCCCGGCCAGGTGAAAATCACCGTTATCCGCGAAAAACGCAGCGTT
>JALQYN010000023.1 GCA_023254055.1 Polaribacter sp. | reverse complement strand
AATATTCGTTCGAAATTTATGATAAAGAACCCGAATAAAAAATACGTTACCTAACACCGTATATAATTTATTGCTAGTTCTCGCCTACTTACGAAAGTCCTCGCGGACTTTCTTGGTCGGTAATTATTTACTAAATTAGTTGCTTGAAACACGCAACAAACCATATACAAACACGTTAGCGAAACATTAAAAATTACTTTAAAATTTGATACAATACCGGTTTACTTGGGGTCGCATCATTTTCAAAAGGGGCAATCATTAAGTTTAGTAAATATTCTCCGTCTTCAATTGAGTTTGGAACATAAATAAATTCTGTAATCGTGGCATTCATTCTTATTTTTCCTGCTGTATTCCAAAAAGCATTGTGAGATAATAATTTACCATCATCTTTTTCTTTATCTACCGAAGGTAAATCTATTAATAAATGCTTAATGCCTTTTTCTCTTAGATAAATTGCTGCTTCTTCTAACAAATAAGGCGGATTTGTATTTGAATAACGCATCTCTTTTTTATCTGATAAGTTTGGCAAAGTTCTAATTACAATTGCATCTCGTTTTTTATTTTTTAGTGCTGTTTTTAGTTGCTTTTCAGAGATTACAAAATCTCCATTTCTATTCTCTGGAGCAACAGTAACTAACTCTGCGAGGTAAATAAAATACTTTAAATTCTTATTAACAGAATGCACTTCTTCTGTTATATGCCCAACGCATTCTGTATGTGTAATATGTGAATGTGGGTTAAAATGAATGTTATTAAAGTTTACAACAGCGCCTTCAGAAACCTTAATTTTTTCGCCTTCAAATTCTTCGGGGAAAATGGTTGGGTCTTCAACATACCAAGCATTCACATTTTTTTTTGACATATCAATAGGAATTGAAATATCTAAAGGATTAGATATATCTACTTCTATCTTTCTTGAATTATATTCTATTATTGCCTTCATGCTTAGCTTATTTCAGAATTTAAATACGTTCGTTTCAAATATATGTTTTTCGTTGAAGTTATTAAAATTTTTGATGCTATTTAAAAAGACTTTTTGACAACGCTCAAGGGGATAAAAACTAGTTTAGAATAAATAAATCTGATGCAATTCCATCAGCTAAAAATTTTCCTTTTTCTGTAGTCTTAAGTACATAATTCTCAACCTCTAGCAATTCTTGAATTATAAAATTTTCTGCGGATGCTAGTAATTGGTTTTTATAATCAATTCCGAATTCCACTTCTACCTCCGCTAAAGAAACTCCCCAAATGGTTCTTAAACCTGTCATTATATACTCATTGAATTGATCATTTTTTGACAACTCTTCAACTTCATTTGGTAACTTATTTTCTAAAATTGCCTTGATGTATTTGGTATTGTTAGAGACATTCCAACTTCTATGGGTTTTACTAAATGAATGTGCTGAGGGTCCAATTCCCAAATATTTTTTACCCAACCAATAACTAGTGTTGTGTTGTGAAAAATAGTTAGGTTTCCCAAAATTAGAAATCTCATAATGTACAAATCCGTTTTTTTGAGTTTCTGCAACCAAAACATCAAAATGTTGCTTTGCCAATGCCTCATCTAATGGCGGATATTTTCCGTTTTTAATATATGAATCCAATGCTGTATTTGGCTCAACTGTTAGGGCATAACTAGAAATATGATGGATGCCGAAGTCAAAAACAGTTTGTAAATTTTTTTTCCATTTTTTAACAGACATATTCGGAATTCCGTAAATCAAATCAACTGTAATATTATCAAAGCTGCCAATGGCCGCAGATAGACAACTCTTAGCCTCATCTGAATTGTGTGCTCGATTCATCAATTTTAAATCGTCTTCAAAAAAAGATTGGATACCAATACTTAAACGATTAATTGGACTTTCCGCTAGTTCAAAAATTTTGGCATCAGTTAAATCATCTGGATTTGCCTCTAAGGTAATTTCTGGATTCGCAGAAACCCTGTAATTCTCATAAATAGATTTCATTAACAATTCTATTTCTTCTACAGACAGTAAACTTGGAGTTCCACCACCAAAATAAATAGTTTCAATCGTTTCATCCTTCAGTTCACCTTTTCTAATTTCTAATTCTTTTACTAAACAAGAAATCAGTTCATCTTTCTTTTTTAAGGAAGTAGAAAAGTGAAAATCGCAATAAAAACATGCTTGTTTACAAAACGGTATGTGTAGATATATTCCAGCCAATTTATTTCTTTACTCGCTTTTCGTTTTGTTTTACAAAACTGGCCCAACCACTATAATTTTTACCACCAACTACTTTTCCTGCATTGTAAAAATGACAAACTGCAGCTGCCAAACCATCGGTTGCATCCAAATTTTTTGGTAAGGTTTTTAAATCTAATAACGATTTTAACATCAGCGCCACTTGTTCTTTACTTGCGTTCCCGTTTCCTGTAATTGCCATTTTAATTTTCTTGGGTAAATATTCAGTAATCGGAATTTCTCTCGACAATCCTGCTGCCATAGCTACTCCTTGAGCTCTTCCTAACTTTAACATCGATTGTACATTTTTACCAAAAAAAGGCGCTTCAATAGCGATCTCATCTGGGTTATAGGTTTCAATCAATTCAATTGTTCTTTCAAAAATTAATTTTAGTTTTAGGTAATGATCTGTGTATTTGGTTAAAATCAATTCGTTCATTTGAACAAATTCCATTTTTTTTCCCACAATCTTTATCACACCAAATCCCATGATGGTTGTTCCTGGATCAATGCCTAATATGATTTTTTCTGTACTCACAATCTTAGATTGTTTTTAATTTTAGCAAAAGCATTAAACAACTATTATTTGTTACTTTGCAATTCATGAATCATTCGAATTCTTACAAATCTAAGCAATTCTTAGCGCTAGTCGTAAAACTTTTTATTGTTATTGGCTGTGGATATTTTATGTATGCTAAAATCTTTAAAAATGAGCAGCAATCGATTTCTGATTTTTTATCTATTTTAGTCAAAAATGACGATTTTTCGCTAAAAAATGTTCTTTTTTTGTTCATTTTCACCTTTTTTAATTGGTTTTTAGAAATTTTAAAATGGCAAAATCTAGTGTCTTTTTATCAGAAAATTACTTTTAAATCAGCCTTAATTCAAAGTTTATCTTCTTTAACCGCTTCTTTAATAACTCCAAATAGAATTGGAGAATACGGTGTAAAAGCCTTGTATTTTAAAAAATCAATCCGAAAGCAAATTGTAGTTATGAATTTGGCTGGAAACTTATCTCAATTAATTGTAACAATCTTTTTTGGAATTGTTGGTTGTTCTTATTTATTTTTTAAGTTTAGCATTACAATAGCTTATACCAATATTTTTATAGTTCTATTTTTTAGCATTTTTCTATTGGTATCATTATGGTTTATTGATAAAAAAGAGTTTGCTTTTAAAGGATACTCAACACAATATTTTAAAAAGTTAATAAACGCTTACCCTAAAAAGCTCATAAAAAAAGCGTTGCTATATTCTGTTTTTCGCTACCTTGTTTTTTCTCATCAATTTTATTTTTTAGTACTCATTTTTAATATTGAATTGAATTATCTAGATGCCATGACGAGTATTTTTGCTATGTATTTAATTGCATCAATTATTCCGATGCTTTCACTTTTTGATGTGGTTGTAAAAGGCTCTGTTGCTATATTCATTTTTTCATTTTTTGATGTGAGCGAATCAGTCATTTTAGCAATTGTTTTGCTCATGTGGATTTTTAATTTTGTGCTACCTAGCATTGTTGGAAGTTATTTTGTGCTTACTTTTAAAACTGATACACTAATTCAACAAAAAAAATGATTCTGATTAGTATTTTGTTTTATTCCTACATTATTTGCATTCTTGCTTTTATAATTGGGTATGACAAAATCAAAGAATTTAAAAAAACTTCTTCTTCAGAAAAAACAACGTTTTCAGTTATCATTCCGTTTCGAAATGAAGCCAAAAACTTACCCCAAATCTTAAAATCGATTAGCCAATTAAACTACTCCAATGAATTGGTTGAATTTATTTTTGTTGATGATGATTCAACTGATAATTCTGTAGAAATTATTAATTCTCACTTCGAGCGCAATGGAGAAGTTCTAAGTCTCGACTCCGCTCGACCAGATATTTGTGTTTTAAAAAATACAAGAACTTCAAATTCGCCAAAAAAAGACGCCATTTCAACCGCATTAAAAAGATCAAAAAACAATTGGATTATTACGACTGATGCAGATTGTTTGATACCTGAAATGTGGCTAAAAACCATTGATACTTTTATTCAGCACAACAATTGCAATATGATTGTTGCTCCGGTTTCTTATGTTGTAGATTCTACATTTTTACATCAATTTCAGGAATTGGATTTTATGAGTTTACAAGCCACAACCACTGCAAGTTTTGGATTGGAAGTTCCGTTTTTATCAAACGGAGCAAATTTAGCTTACAAAAAAGATGTTTTTGAAAAGGTTGAAGGTTTTGTAGGCAACAACTCAATTGCAAGTGGCGACGATGTTTTTTTGTTAGAGAAGTTTTTACAATTTGATAAAAAGAGCGTTCAGTTTATAAAATCTAAAAATGTTATTGTAAAAACATTTCCTGTGAATTCCTTTTCTGATTTGATTGAACAACGAGTTCGTTGGGCATCAAAAACATCTAATTATAATTTAGCAACAGGAAAATTAATAGGAGTTATTGTTTTAGCAGGAAATCTAATTATGGTTATCTCTCCTTTCTTGACTTTATTAAAAATAATGACTTTAAAAACCTTTATTTCATTCTTTCTATTAAAACTATTTTTTGATTATTTACTAATTGAAAGAGGGGCTATATTTGAAAATAAAAAAATTAAATTCACTATGTTTCTTATAAGTAGTATTGTATATCCTTATTTTACAGTATTTATTTTTTTAAAATCAATGTTAGGACGTTATCAGTGGAAAGAACGGACTTTTAAAATGTAATTATGGTAATATTTTTGAAAGAATAGCTTCTGCATTCATCCACACATACACCATAATAATTAATAGAATAATAAAAATAATTCCTCTTTTAGGGTTTGATTTTTTTCGTTCTCGTATTCTTCTAAATTTAATTCTTTTTTCTTCCATACTACTTTTATTACTGTTTTGTTGCTCTCAGCATTTAGCTACGCTGAATGCTTCTCTTTGAAAACATTTAGCTACGCTGAATGCTTCGTTGCTCTCAGCATTTCCCTTTTTCCAGGTGGTCCTTCAAGACGCTCAACTTTAAAACCTACTTCTAACATTGCTCTTCGAACAGATCCTTTGGCGGAATAAGTTACTAAAATTCCGTTTACTTTTAAAGAAGTATACATTTTTTTAAAAATCTCAACTGTCCATAATTCTGGTTGATGTTCTGCTCCAAAAGCGTCAAAATATACTAAATCATATAAATTAATATCTGTAATATCTTTAAAAAACTGCTTTCGTTTTGTCAACCAAAAATTAGTAGATAATTGGTGTTTTTCACCCCAAGTACTTGTATGAATTTGCTCAAAAACTGATTGCTGTTTTACGGCTTTTAATTCTGAGACATAATTCAGTTTAGAAACTTCTTCTATGGTGACAGGAAATGCTTCAACACCAATATAATTGATTGATTTTTGTTTTTCTTGTGACTCTAAAAAAGTGATAAAACAATTTAAGCCTGTGCCAAAACCAATTTCTAAAATAGAAATTTCAGGGAGTGATACTGCCTCTAATCCCTTTGCTATAAACACATGTTGAGCTTCTTGAATGGCACCGTGCATTGAATGGTAATTTTCATTCCAATCTGGTAAATGGATCGTTGAAGAACCATCTGAAGTTATCACGATTTCTCTTTTCAAATTAAGGAATCAATAATTTTTTAATTTTTGGAATAGGCCCAACGCACGTTGTTTGATGACAAGCAATACAGCTATTAATAGTTGTATTATGCTTGTTTACTAACGATTCTTGTGTTGGCTCAAAAACTTGCTTCATGTTTTGTAAATAAAAATCAGAAAATGTTTTAAAATCTGCTGTTCTATCTGTTGAATCAGTTAATTGAGCTGTATGAATTTTTAAAAATTCTTCTGGAAACTCTTTCGGTTGTTTTCCTTCAAGAATTAGTTGCTTGTTTTGCGCATTGGTTTCATACATTAACAACATTAAAGCAGCCATTTCTGACTGCTTATAAAAGTTTCCTTTGGGAGTAATTTCTACTTTTTGTTCTTTTTTTGGGTTGCATCCAATAAGAAGAAAAAGAGAAACAATAAAAACAACTCTTTTCATTATTTCTTCATTAAAACTCCATCTGCTTCAAATGCAAATTCTAATTTAGGCATTGTAATTTTAGCAATTTCTTCTTTAGTTTTACCCGCATCTTCAGCATAATGCTTTAAATCTGCTACAGAAGTTTCAGTAACGTAAGCTTTACCATTTACAATGACTTCTCTATCTTTAGAATCTAGTGGCATAAAGAATCCATAATCTTTAAAACGAACCATGGTTTGTGTTCCGTCTGTTAAATCTAATTTCATCCAACATCCTTTTTTAGAACATACTTCATCAATTTTTGAAGCGAATTTTACATTGATAGTATCACCTGCTTTCATCGATTTAAATTTCTCTAACATCACTTTAGAATCTAAAGCTCCTTCATTAGAAATCATGGCTCCAAAAGAGTCAAATTTTGCGGTTATTTCTGAATTAACATTGTCCTTTTTTTTGTTTGCGTTTTCTTTACAAGCTGATAAAACCAATAAGAAAACAACACTCAATCTTAATAAATTTTTCATTGTTTTATTTTTAACATATTTCATACAAATGTACGTATTTAAACAATAATATTCGGCATTTTCTAAGTTAAGAATGTGATAAATTACCTACCTTTGCAGCATTAAATTTTTGAAGTAATATGAATTCAAATATAAAAGTCAATCCTATTCAAAATTCAAGAATAGATTCAGTAGATTTTAACAATTTGCCCTTTGGAAAGGTTTTTTCTGACCATATGTTTGTCTGTGATTATAAAGATGGAAAGTGGCAAAATCCAACTATAGAAGCCTACGGACCCATTGAATTGAATCCTTCTGCTAAGATTTTCCATTATGGGCAATCTATTTTTGAAGGGATGAAAGCCTACAAAGACGCAAAAGGAACCACCTTATTGTTTAGACCCTTAGATAATTGTAAACGGTTAAATAAGTCGGCAGAAAGAATGGCAATACCTCAATTACCTGAAGGTATTTTTATGGATGGTTTGAAAAAATTATTAGAAATTGATAATGCCTGGATACCAACAAAAGAAGGAAGCTCATTATATATAAGACCTTTTATTTTTGCTACTGGGAATGGGTTTCATGCCTCACCATCAAACGAATATAAATTCATCATTGCAACTGCACCTTCTGGAGCTTATTTTGCTGGGAAAGTAAAAGTTTTAATTGAAGAAAAATATGCTAGAGCTGCTAATGGCGGAGTTGGATTTGCAAAAGCTGGAGGAAATTATGCTGCACAGTTTTACCCAACGCAATTGGCGATTGAAAGAGGATACAATCAAGTAATTTGGACCGATGATACCAATCATGAATACATTGAAGAAGCTGGGGCGATGAACATTTTTGTAAGAATAAATGACACGTTAATTACCAGTCCGATTTCTGATAGAATTTTAGATGGAATTACACGTAAAAGTATTTTACAAATTGCCAAAGACAGTGGATTACAAGTTGAAGAACGTAAAATTACCGTAACTGAAATTATTGAAGCTGCAAAAAACGGCAACTTAAAAGAACTTTTCGGAGCTGGAACAGCAGCCGTTATTTCACCTATTTCTGGATTTGGTTTTAAAGGAGTAGATTATGATTTACCAGAATTAGAAAATTCTTACGCTTCTCAACTAAAAAAGAAAATTACAGACCTACAAACAAATAAAACAGAAGATCCTTACGGATGGAGAGTTCATTTGTAGTATTTCTATTTTAAAATAATAAAAAGCATCAATCTAAGATTGATGCTTTTTTTGTAGCTTTCAATTTTAAAACTCATCAATAATGAAACTAAAACTATCATTTCTGCTTTTTACGATATTATGTATTGGTTGTAACGGAAAGAAAAAATCAACAGAAATAATTGAAGCATCAAAACCCAATCAATATATCACTGTTTTAGGGATTGCCCAAGATGCAGGGTATCCGCATATTGGTTGTCAAAAAGAATGTTGTGCTGATTATTTCAATGGTATTAATAAAAGGAAGAGTGTTGTTTCTTTAGGTTTGATTGACCGAGAAAACAAACAAAAGTGGTTGTTTGATGCAACTCCTGATATGGATACTCAATTGGCAGATTTAGAGCAACATCATTTAAAAAAAGAAACTATTATTGATGGTGTGTTCTTAACACATGCACATATTGGACATTATACAGGCTTGATGTATTTTGGTAGAGAGGCATTGGGAAAACAAGGCACAAAAGTGTTTGCAATGCCAAAAATGAAAACCTATTTAGAACAAAACGGACCCTGGAGTCAATTGGTTTCTTTACAAAATATTGATTTGCAAAAACTGCAAAACGATTCAACAACCATATTAAATAGTAACTTAAAAGTGACTCCGTTTTTAGTGCCCCATAGAGATGAGTTTTCTGAAACTGTAGGTTATAAAATTGAAGGAACAAAAAAAACAGCTTTGTTTATTCCGGATATTGACAAATGGCAAAAATGGAAACGAAGTATTGTTGAAGAAGTTAAAAAAGTTGATTATGCTTTTGTAGATGCTACATTTTTTGATCAAAGTGAAGTAGCAAGAGCTTTAACAGAAGTACCGCATCCATTTATTATAGAAACAGTAGACTTATTTAAAAACGAAACCTTAGCCACAAAAAACAAAGTGATATTTATTCACTTTAATCATACCAACCCAGCTTTACAAGAAAACAGCAACCAACGAAAAGAAATAGAAAAACTAGGTTTTAGGTTTGCTACAGAGGGTGATAATTACGAATTATAGACAATTATTTAATTCCGAGTATTCTTTTAAAAATTCTAATTTCACATTGATAGAACTTTAAAAAATTTTCTTTCATAGCTTTGAATTTTCCCATGGTATAATTTAAATTTTTATTCGTAACTATAAGTAGTAAAAAATATTAAATTGTTACGTTTTTTTTATAAAAACTACTTTCTTACAGACCAAATTTCATGCATGGCATCACCTTTACTAGAAAAACCTTTATGATTCCATATTCCATCTTTTAAAGTATAATCAAATACTAAATGAAGTCCAGCTTTAGAATTATCTCTAGAAAAGAATTCTATATTTTCTGTGTATTTTCCATTTACAGTGGTGTAGGTTCCGCCACCAGTTCCCATAAATTTTTTAGTTTCTGTGTTGTATGCAATCCATTGAAAACGAGTTCCCGATAATACTTTCATTGTTTTTCTTGGCCCAGAGGTGTCTCGCATTTGTTCTTTACCATCTCTAACTCTTCCAGACATTAACCAAGCACCTTGAAGTTTCCCTGGAGTTCCATTGTCAATTCTTTTAAATCTTTCCTTTGCTCCAACAATTCCCATTTCAGAACCATTATTAAAAACCTTAAAACTCACTTCAGTCCCTACAAAATCTGGATTACTACTATCAAATTCAATTTTTTCTGTAACCGTATCACCTTCTAATTTCCAACTTCCTCCATTTGTTGAGATAAATTTTCCTGTTTTTGCTTCATAACTTGTCATTACTTGATATCCTTCAGCAAAAGTTACAATCGTTTTTACTTTATCACCTTTTTTGTTTGTAGAAATTGACTCCCAAGCTCCAATAAAACTTTGTGAACTAGCACTAAATGATATTGATAAACACATGAATAATAAAATCACTTTTTTCATAATGAACTGTTTTAAAGTTTTTTAACGAAGTTAAATGTACTGTATTTTTATTTATCTAAAATCTCTGCAATGTTAGGTTTAAAATAGTTGGGTCCTTTTAACACCTTACCATCTTCACGATAAATTGGTTTTCCGTCTTCACCCAATTTACTCATATTACTACGTTGAATTTCATTAAAAACCGCTGTGATTTTATCCTGCATTCCGTGTTCTATAATGGTACCACATAAGATGTACAACATATCTCCAAGGGCATCCGCAACCTCAACCAAATCATTGTTTTGGGCAGCTTCTAAGTATTCTTCATTTTCTTCTTTCATTAAGTTATAACGCAACATATTTCTATCTTCTCCAATATTTGCTGTTGGTTCATTTTTAATTCCTAATTTAAATGCTGTGTGAAAATCATGTACTGCGGCGATTCTTTTTTTCATTTTTTATTGATTTGAGTTTAGACTGTTATTAAAAAAATAAAGAACTCTGTCTTTATTTAATTTGTATTTTTGCATAAAAATACAATTTTATGTTTACCAAAGGTCAATTAATTTTTGCTGGTTTTTTTGTTGTTGCTTTTATAATTTTAATGATTTGGAGTTACAGAAAAGACATTATCAGTCATCAAAAGCATTATAAAAACACTGCGTTAAAAGTTGGTTTTTGGATGGTTGTTGCAATTGTACTTTTTAGCGCAATTCGTATTTATAGTAAAAGTTAAGTTGTAAAATTTTGTACTAGTTTATAAACTATTCTTTTTGAGATTTAATTTTAATACTTTTAAATCTTTTCCAAATTTGGTTATGAACCAAAATATAAATTAAAAAAGCTCCTAATTCTAACATAAAATAAAATAAGCTTATTCCGCTTGGAGGACTATTGCTAGGCAAAAAGGTAAACCTATTAAACGCAAAGTCTGGCCAATACCACGCTTCAAAATAAACACCTATAATTTCTGCAAAAGTTATTATTAAATGCCATGTCAGAAAATATAATTTGTATGTTGGTCTTAACATCAAAACTATCAATACACCAACAGACATTACAAATCCAAAGACATCATTAAAAAATATAAGATAAATTAGAGATTGTATTATTAAAAATGTGTACAACATTTTCACTAAAGATCTAGTAGTTTTTCTTATTGGTTTTAACCTCGTAAATTCGAATAAACGTCCTACACAAATAGCATGCATAAAAAAACAATAAATGGGTACATTGTTTTTTCGATACGTATACATATCAAAACCCAATGACATTATATATTCTACCAAAGGACTAAAGATTAACACATATATGTATATCCTTCTAACTCTTGGTCTTGCTCTTTTATAAAATACCAAAAAAGCTACAAACGTTAGTAAAAACAATATTTCTTCTCCAAAAGGAAAATAAGAACTCAAATAACTTCAATCTAGAAATAAAATAGGAGTAAGAATAATTAATATCCCTACTTTTTTCCAAAACGCAATTAGCGTTTCTTTAGAGTTAACTTGTAACATAGTTTAAAATTTTAGCTTTTATTTTTTTACTCTCTTCCAAGCTTTTTTATTTACTAAAGTATAAATTACAAAACAGCCAATGTCTAACAAAAAATAAAACAAACTGATTCCGCTTGGTGGATTGTTACTTGGTAGACTATCAAAAATACCAAATGCGGTATCTGGCCAACGCCAAGCTCCGTATACAGTTCCTCCAATTTCTAATACTGCTACTGTAATATACATGGTTAAAAAATACATTCTGTCTTTTGGCCTCTTTAACAATAATGCAAAAACTCCAAGCGTCATTAATAACCCAAATAAATCATTTAAGAAATACCAATATCCTAATGCAAAAAGTGAGATAATCGCGTAGAAAAATCGTTCAATTTTTATATGATGTTTTCTTACAATTGGTGCTTTTGCAAAAACAAAAACACGTGCATATACTGCCGCATGACCAAACGGAACATACAACGGAACATTTTCTAACCTGTAGGTATACATTCCTAAATAAACCGAGAAGAAATACTCTCCAATAAAACCAAGAATTACAGCATATACCATTAATTCTCTTGTGCGTTTTGTAGACTTTTTATATAGTAGATAAAAGCCAATTAACATCACAATATTTATAACTAATTGATTGTACTCAAATTTTTCTGCTAAAGCAGTACTATCTAAATACAAACCTGCTACTGCTAAAAAAAAGAGTCCAATTTTTCTAACAAAAAGCTTTGTTATTTTTACAATATCTGATGTTGGTATAAAATGAATCTTCATTCTTTAATTTAGATAACAAAAACAATCAGTTGTATGATCATTTACCATACCGGTTGCTTGCATAAATGCATAGATAATGGTTGAACCTACAAATTTAAAACCGCGTTTTTTTAAGTCTTTAGAAATTGCATCAGAAACGGCTGTTGTTGCAGGTACTTCGGCTCTAGTTTTAAAAGAATTTACAATTGGTTTACCGTCAACATAGCTCCAAATGAACTTAGAAAACGAGCCATATTCTTTTTGAATCTCCAAAAACAACTGAGCATTAGTTGAAGCAGATTTTATTTTTAATTTATTTCTAATAATTCCAGCATTCTCTAGTAGTTCATCAAACTTTTTTTGATTGTAGTTTGCAATTTTTTTGTAATCAAAATTATCAAATGCCTTCCTAAAATTTTCTCTTTTTTTAAGGATTGTTATCCAACTTAATCCCGCCTGAAAAGATTCTAGCAGCAAAAATTCAAATAAGGTTTCGTCATCATATACAGGTTTCCCCCATTCTTTATCGTGATACTCCATATATAATGGATCTTCATTAACCCAAAAACATCTTTTCTGCATTAATAATTGATTTTTATTGGCTTGATTGCTTCTTGTCTTTCATTTACATATTCATGCTTCCCATCACCAAAAAAGCCAGCTTCTTCTAACATAATTCTGATGTCTTTTTGCCATTCTTTGATTGCAACCGTTACATTTAATTCAATCGCATATACTGTGTTTTTATGTAGCGGATAATCGCCATTAACAGGAACGCCTCCTTGTGAATCCCACATTCCGATGGTTGTACCTGAACTATGACCAAAAAGTCCTAAAGGATGCGAATAAATCGAAGGTCTTAACCCTTCTTCTTTTGCTTGATTCAAGGATGCTAATAAAATTTCATTTCCAGTTTTACCCGTTTTCATATTGGTTGTTAAAATATCTTGCAAACGATTTCCTTTTGCAAAAGCATCTGCTAAAAAAACAGGAACTTCAGTTTCGTCTTTTCCTAACACATAAGCGTGTTGCTGACAATCGGTATTCAATCCGATATAACTAATTCCGAAATCACAATGCAACAAATCGCCAGGTAAAATTACCTGATTATCTTTTGCTTTAGAAAACGAATAGATGTGAGATTTTAAAGGCTCTTTATTTCTTTGAATATCAATTGTTGGATGAAACCAAGTGTCTAGTCC
Organism: Polaribacter sp.; assembly: GCA_023254055.1. Taxonomy (GTDB): domain Bacteria; phylum Bacteroidota; class Bacteroidia; order Flavobacteriales; family Flavobacteriaceae; genus Polaribacter. The sequence goes on along the minus strand of JALQYN010000023.1, from coordinate 10,676 downwards.
TAAATCTGTCACTTTTTGTCGCATCCACCAAACAACATCATCTGTCGTAGTTTCTCCAGGTTTAATCACATTATTTGTAAATGCTTCATCTACAATATCATGTGTGATTTTTACAAGTTTTCTAAAAAGCTCCATTTCTTTTGGAGTTCTAGTTTCAATCCAACCTATTGCCAATTTTTCAGCAGAAACAATTTTTTTCTGATTTGCAACCGAAAGATTTGCAACAAACTCATCATAATCTGTTTTTACCAATCCGTCTGCGATTGCAAAATGTTTGGAAATATTCACTCCTATTTTAGCTGGATTCCTTTCTTCAATAATCCTGCTCAATGCTTTCCATTGATTTGGTTCTTCTTCTTTGTTCCAAGACGATTTAATACTTTTACCTACGTCGTATCTTGCAACTGCCAATTTTTCAATGGTATTTTTTTCTTTATCGCGATAAAAAACTAAGATGGTTCTTCTACGGGCATTCAACCAAACTGATGGTAACATTGTTTTAATTACTGGATCTTCATTGTATTCTCTAGAAATCACTACCCACATATCAATATCGGTATCATCCATTATTTTTGGTAGCAGATTGTTAAAACGATCTTCAAGGATTTCATCCCGCAATATTGCTCTCTCTTTTTCGTCTAAGATATTGTAAGTGTTTTTTTTTGTTTCTTGTTGATTACAAGATATTAAAACAGTAACTAATAATAGTTGGAAAATAATTTTACGCATATTTGTTGAGTTTGATGCTGAAAATTAATGTTAAAACTCGAATAAATCAATGTTTATTAAAATATTTTTTCGACCTTCACTAAATAAATTACTGATTATGAAACAATTAAAATTTTACCTATACGTATTTTCTTTTACTTTTTTAGTTGTTAGTTGTGGTTCATATCAAACAAAAAAAATTACAACAGAAAAAGAAGAACCAGTTGTAATTGCTAATAAAAAATTAGAGTACCAGATAATTATTATAGATCAAGGATTTACTACTTTTTTAAATACGGTTGCAAGACCAAAAGAATATTATTCAGAGTCGTATCTAAAAAATAAAAACAGAGTATATGTAGATGTTTGGAATAGCAGAGCTAGAAATCCTCAACGATTTGATTCTAGTATTTATGAGAATGTAATTGAGTACCAATCTAATGTAGATTATGGGCTAGATGTAAACTATAAACTGTTTTGGTATTTTAAATTTGCAGAACAGAAATACAAAATGAAGCTTACTTATTAATTAAAGTTTTCTTTTTTTATACCTGATAAAACTATACTTGTATTGGTTTTTTTCATCTGCAGAAAAATCTTCTCGTGAAATTTCTTCCCAAATTTCAGAATCAATTTCTGGAAAATACACATCAGCTTCAAAAGAATGATGCACTTGTGTTATATCTAACTGATCTACCCAATTAGACGACATAGCTTGTTTATAAATTTGAGCACCACCGATGATAAAAATTTGCTCATCATTTTTTGAAACTTCTAATGCCTTTTCAATACTATCTACCACAATACAACCTGCTGCTTTGTAATTATTATTTCTGGTAATAATAACAGTTGTTCTGTTTGGCAAAGGTTTTCCAATAGATTCGAAGGTATTTCTACCCATTAAAATATGATGGCCGGAGGTAACTTGTTTAAAGCGTTTTAAGTCGGCTGGCAAATGCCAAATTAAATCGTTGTCTTTACCTAATGCATTGTTATTTGCTATTGCTGCAATGATTGTTATCCTACTCATAATTAAACGGCAACTTTTCCTTTAATATGTGGATGCGGATTGTAATCTACCAACTCAAAATCTTCAAATTTAAAATCGAAAATTGAAGTAATTTCTGGATTGATTTTCATTTTTGGTAACGGTCTTAAATCTCTAGACAATTGTAATTCTAATTGTTCTACATGATTGTTATAAATATGAGCATCACCAAACGTATGGATAAATTCTCCTGCTTCATAGCCACAAACTTGCGCCATCATCATTGTAAACAAGGCGTAACTTGCAATGTTAAACGGAACACCTAAAAAGATGTCTGCACTACGTTGATACAATTGACACGACAATTTATTATCTGCCACATAAAACTGAAAAAAAGCATGACATGGAGGTAAAGCAGCTTTTCCGTTGGCAACATTTTCTGAAAATGAAACAGAGGTATCTGGCAATACTGAAGGATTCCAAGCAGAAACCAACATTCTTCTAGAATTCGGATTGTTTTTTAACGTAGCAATCACCTCCTGCAATTGATCAATATCATCGCTATTCCAATTCCGCCATTGATGCCCATACACCGGACCTAAATCTCCATTTTCATCGGCCCATTCGTTCCAAATTCTTACACCATTCTCTTGTAAATACTTAATATTTGTATCTCCGTTTATAAACCATAACAATTCATAAACAATAGATTTTAAGTGTAATTTTTTAGTAGTCACCATTGGAAACCCTTCACTTAAATCAAATCGCATTTGGTGCCCAAAAACACTTTTTGTTCCCGTACCTGTTCTATCTCCTTTTTCGTTTCCGTTTTCTAAAACGTGTTTTACTAAATCTAAATATTGTTTCATTTTTTATCTAATCTAAGAGAAAACTAAATTAAAAAAAAGCTTCAAATCTAAAAGATTGAAGCCTTTAATATATTATAAAGTTATCAACTAAAAATTGTTTTTATTTGATAACTCAAATCCTATTCTTATCCAATAATCATCCCTGCAATCGTAGCAGACATTAATGATGCAATTGTACCACCAATTAAGGCTTTCATTCCGAATTCTGATAAAACTTTTCTTTGACCTGGAGCTAAAGAACCTATGCCTCCAATTTGAATTCCGATGGATGCAAAATTTGCAAAACCACACAACATATAAGTAGCCATTATTACTGATTTATTGTAATTTAAATGCACAGCACTTGCTACATTTTTTAATTCTGCCAATTGTATATATCCAACAAATTCACTTGCTGCTAATTTAATTCCTAGTAATTGCCCCATCATTGCCATGTCTTGTGTTGCCACACCAATTAACCACATTAATGGTGCAAAAAGATATCCTAATACAAACTCTAAAGAAAAACTTTTATAAGAGGTGTTTACAGAGATCCAATCATTTAAGGAAGTGATATCTCCTACCCAACCTAAAATTCCGTTTACCATAGCAATAAAAGCAATAAATACCAACAACATTGCTCCTACATTTACAGCTAAACGCAATCCTTCTGTTGTACCGTTTGCTATTGAATCTAAAATGTTTGAACCAATTTTTTCACTAGAAACTTCTACATCAGTATTCACTTCTTCAACCTGAGGGTATAAGATTTTAGAAATCACGATTGCTCCAGGTGCAGCCATTACAGATGCAGCCAATAAATGCTTGGCAAATTGTAATCTTAACACTGGATCATCTCCGCCTAAAAACCCAATATATGCAGCTAATACAGCTCCTGCTACAGTCGCCATTCCTCCAATCATCACCAACAACATTTCTGACTTATTCATCTTTTCTAAATACGCCTTAATTAATAAAGGAGCTTCCGTTTGACCTAAAAAAATGTTACCAGCAACAGATAAACTTTCTGCTCCAGATATTTTTAACACTTTTGCCAATGACCAAGCCATTACTTTAACAATTTTTTGAATCCAACCTAAATAAAATAAAACAGAGGTTAAGGCTGAGAAAAATATAATTGTTGGCAAAACTTGAAAAGCAAAAATGTATCCAAATTTATCCATGTCAATTACCAAACCTTCAAATAAAAACTTGCTTCCAGCTCTTGTAAAATCTAAAACACTTACAAACAAACTACCAACCCATTCAAATATTTTTTGCACAAAAGACACTTTTAATACTCCAACTGCAATTAATAATTGTGCAGACAACCCTATTCCAACAGTTTTCCAATCAATTTTTTTCTTGTTGCTAGAAAATAAATATGCGATAACTAATAATGAAATCATTCCTAATACACCTCGCCACAAGTTGTTAAATGAGAAGCCTTGACTTGGTATTATTTCTGCAACTACTTCAGTTGATGTTTGAGAAAACATTGAAACTGAAAAAAAGCAAAAAAAGATAATTACTGTTTTTTTCATAATATGTTTTTAATTTTTATGAGCGCTTGCTTATCTCATCTCTAATTTTAGCAGCTAACTCGTAATTTTCATTCGCTACCGCTGCCTCCAATTCTTTATATAATTCTTTTAAAGATTTTTTTTCTTTAGCTTCTTCAGAAGTTTCTGAAATAATTTCTGAAATCAATTCATCCGTTTCCAACTCTGGAGCTTCTAATGAAAGTTCTTCTTCTACCTTTAAATAAATTCCAGCTTTATCTAGTATCGTTTCGTACGTGTAAATTGGCGCATTAAATCGAACTGCAATGGCTATTGCATCTGAAGTTCTTGCGTCAATAATTTCTTCAACACCATTTTTTTCTGAAATTAAACTAGAAAAGAAAACACCATCTACTAATTTATGAATGATTACCTGCTTGACATTGATTAAATATCGGTCTGCAAAAGTTTTAAACAAATCGTGTGTTAAAGGTCTAGGAGGTCTAATTTCTTTCTCTAAAGCAATTGCAATAGACTGTGCTTCAAAAGCACCAATAATAATAGGTAAAGTTCTATTTCCATCAAGCTCACTCAATACTAAAGCATAAGCACCAGTTTGTGTTTGACTATAGGAAATTCCTTTAATTGTTAGTTTTATTAAACTCATTTAAATTCAATCTTCATAAAAAAAAGGGCTCTCTAAATTGGCAAAACCTAATTTTAGACAGCCCTTTTATGGGCACAATTTACTAAAAATTATGAGTTGATTTCTAATTTATCATAAAAGAAAAATAAGCAACCCTATTTTTAATAAAAATAGTTTTATATGTACTTAATTATGATTGCTTAAAAGCTTTTAACTTTTCAATCAATGCTGGCACAACTACAAAAGCATCTCCTACAATTCCGTAATCTGCAGCTTTAAAGAATGGCGCTTCCGGATCGGTATTAATTACCACTTTTACTTTTGATGCATTGATTCCTGCTAAATGTTGTATGGCTCCAGAAATTCCAATTGCAATATATAAATTAGAGGCTACAGGTTTTCCTGTTTGACCAACGTGTTCTCCGTGAGGTCTCCATCCTAAATCAGAAACTGGTTTAGAACAAGCTGTTGCAGCACCTAAAACCTCTGCCAACTCTTCTATCATTCCCCAGTTTTCTGGCCCTTTTAAACCACGACCTGCAGAAACAACAATATCTGCATCTGCAATAGTTACCTTTCCTGTTGCTCTATCAACACTCAAAGATTTTACTCCTGAATCTGAAACTTGAGCGTCAAAACTTTCTGTTGTTCCGCTTACAGCATTTTCATGGACACCGTAAGAATTCTTTGCCAAACCAATTACTTTTATGTCTGTTGCAATTGTTGTATGATTAAATGCTTTGCTAGAAAAAGCTTTTCTTTTTACTGTAAATGGATTTGTTGAACTAGGCAATGCAACAACATTTGATGCATACCCCGCTTTTAAATTTACAGCAACTATTGGCGCCATATACAATCCGTTTACACTAGAGTCTATTATGACTACAGTTGATTTTTCTTTTTCGGCAACTTGTTGTAAAACCGAAGCAACTCCTTTTGCATTAAAAGTGGCTAACTGATCATTTGAAACAGATACTACTTTTTCTGCTCCATATTTATATAAATCTGATGCATCTGCAACATTAATAGTTACAGCTACTATATTTGAACCTAGTTGTTCTGCTACTTTTTTACCGTAAGAAACGACTTCAAAAGCAGATTTTTTAAATTTTCCTTCCGATGAATCGGCAAATACTAAAACTGACATATTTTTGTTTGTTTTTTTTCCTGAACATGATTCAGAAACTATTTTTTGTTAAACCTTTATTCTAAAAGATTCCGAATCAAGTTCGGAATGATTTAATTATTTTATTAAATCACTTTAGCTTCATTATGCAATAAATTGATCAACTCATCAATATTATCTGCATCCACTAATTTAACAGCTCCTTTTGCAGCTGGTTTTTCAAATGAAGTTGAAGATGTTTGAGCAGCTACATCAATTGCTTCAACTACCGATAATGGTTTTTTACGAGCCATCATAATTCCTCTCATATTCGGAATTCTTAAATCTTTTTCTTCAACAAGCCCTTTTTGACCTGCAATTACTAAAGGTAAATCTGCAGATATTTTTTCGCTTCCTCCATCAATTTCTCTTGATATGGTTGCTGAATTCCCTTCAACCTCAAGACCAATACACCCATTGACAAAATTATAACCTAAAATTGTTGCCAACATCCCTGGCACCATTCCTCCGTTATAATCAATAGATTCTCTTCCTGCCAACACCAAATCAAAGCTTCCATTTTTAACAACTTCTGCTAATTGATTTGCAACAAAAAATCCATCTTCTGCTTCTGCGTTTACTCGAATCGCATCATCTGCTCCAATCGCTAATGCTTTACGCAAAGTTGGTTCTGTTGAAGCATTTCCAACATTAACAACTGTTACCGTTGCTCCTTGTTTTTCTTTAAACCACATGGCACGTGTTAAGCTAAATTCATCATATGGATTGATTACAAATTGCACTCCATTTGAATCAAACTTTGTGTCATTATCTGTAAAGTTAATTTTAGACGTGGTATCAGGTACATGACTAATACAAACTAATATTTTCATTTAATTATTTTTTTGATAATTACTTCATTATTTATGGCTACGAATTTATGACTTTTTTTTCAATTTATTATGCATGCATAATAAATTTTTTATCAAAATTGCATATAAAACTCAAACTGATTAAAAAAACTGCTATTTAATCTTACAAAGACGTGTAATAATATTAATTTTTATATTTTTGCTTCACTTAATTTAATAAGAAATTAAAGAATGAAAATAGTTCAATTTAGAGAGGCGATTTGCGAAGCAATGAGCGAAGAAATGCGCAGAGATGAAAGCATTTATTTAATGGGTGAAGAAGTTGCAGAATACAATGGCGCTTATAAAGCTAGTAAAGGAATGTTAGATGAGTTTGGCCCTAAAAGAGTTATTGACACACCAATTGCTGAACTTGGTTTTGCAGGAATAGCGATAGGATCTGCAATGAACGGAAACAGACCCATTGTAGAATATATGACTTTTAACTTCTCTTTGGTTGGAATTGATCAAATTATAAACAATGCAGCAAAAATAAGACAAATGTCTGGCGGACAATTTAACTGTCCAATTGTGTTTCGTGGACCCACTGCATCTGCTGGTCAGTTAGGCGCTACACATTCTCAAGCATTTGAAAACTGGTTTGCAAACACACCAGGTTTAAAAGTAATTGTTCCTTCTAATCCTTATGATGCAAAAGGCTTATTAAAAGCAGCTATTAGAGATGATGATCCTGTAATTTTTATGGAATCAGAGCAAATGTATGGTGATAAAATGGAGATTCCTGAAGGAGAATATGTATTACCCATTGGAGTTGCAGAAATTAAAAGAGAAGGAACAGATGTTACTATCGTTTCTTTTGGAAAAATCATTAAAGAAGCCTACAAAGCTGCTGAAGAATTAGCCAAAGAAAATATTTCTGTAGAAATTATTGATTTAAGAACTGTTCGTCCGATGGACCATGATGCTATTATCAAATCTGTAAAGAAAACGAATAGATTGGTTGTTTTAGAAGAGGCTTGGCCTTTTGCAAGTGTAGCTTCAGAAATAACCTATAGAATTCAAAACGAAGCATTTGATTATTTAGATGCTCCAATTAAAAGAATTACTACTGCAGATACACCTGCACCTTATTCGCCAGTTTTATTAGAAGCTTGGTTACCTAATTCTGATGATGTTATTAAAGCGGTAAAAGAAGTTTTGTATATTTAGAAAAATTTTAAACTCATTTAAAATCCTTTTTATCAAATTATATTAAAAAGGATTTTTTTTTGCTATGAAAATATTTGCCTCCCTTTTATTCATTTTTACTTGTTTCGTTAGCAATGCGCAGCTTAAAATTTCTGGACAAATAGTAGACACAAACAATGAGCCATTACCTTATGTAAACGTCTATTTTAAGAATACTACCAATGGGATGACCACAGATTTTGATGGAAGATTTCAATTAACTTCTCAAAAGAATCGAGGTAGAATAGAAATTTCTTTTGTTGGTTACGAAACACTATCTCTAAAATTCTCTCCTAAAAAGACCTATTTTAAAATTGTTTTAAAAGAAGAAAGTAATCTTCTTGATGAAATTGTTATTGTTTCAAAACCTAAAAAACGACTTAAAAAGAAAGAGAATCCTGCTTACAGAATTCTAAAAGAAATTTGGAGTCGAAAAAAGAAGAATGGTTTAAAACTTGTAAAAGCTTATCAATACAAAAAATTAATAACCACTGAAATTGGCTTAAATAATTTAGATTCACTTTTCCTAAAAAAAATTTTCAAAAAAGAATATAAAAAGGTCCTCGAAGAATTACCTCCAAATGATGATGGAATCAACTATTATATTCCCCTTTTTTTAAGTGAAACTGTAAAAAAAATCTATGGTAATAACATCTTAAACAGTGTAAGGGAAGATGTGGAGGCAGAAAAAAATAATGGTGTAAATAAAGACGGGTTTATTTTTGAAAGATTGTCTAATGCATTTAATGAAATTGACATTCATAAAAACAATATTGAAGTATTAAAAAAATCATTTGTTAGCCCTATTTCTACAACTGGGTTCGAAACTTACGATTATGTTCTTCACGATAGCATCACTGTTAATAACAAAAAAACCTATTCCATTTATTTTTTTCCGAGAAGAAATGGCGATTTAGCTTTTGAAGGTTTCTTTTGGGTTGCAGACAAAAATTTTTCAATCACTAAAATTAAGATGAAAATACATAAAGACATCAATCTTAATTTTGTTAGAAAATTATCATTCGAAAAAGAGTTTACCATTAAAGATGATAGCATTTACCTACCCAAGAAAGATATTTATTCAGGAGATTTTACGCTTACAGATAAGGATGATGGCAACAAAGGGTTAACCATAAAAAAAACCAATAACTATTCTGATTATATTTTTGATAAAAAACTACCAAATAATTTTTATTCAGAAAAAATTATACGTTACAAACCCAAACAGTTTAGCCAAAACGAAACTTATTGGGATAGCATTAGCAAATCAGCAGAGAAAAAACACACTTACGAACTTATCAATTCTGTAAAAAACAAAAAGAAAATTAAGCAAATAAGCGGTGTTTTAAACACTCTTTCTACTGGGTATATTTCAATTGGACCTTCATTACAATTTGGTCAATATTGGAATACAATTGTAAAAAATAGTGTAGAAGGAATAAAAATAAAATTAGGCTTTAGAACTTTTAAAAGTACCGAAGATCGTTTTAGGTTAAGCGGATTTGTTGGTTACGGAACAAAAGACAAAAGATATAAATTTGGAACAGAGGCTAAATATTTGTTAAACTACAAGCCAAGAATTGCAATTGGAGTTTCTTATTTAAAAGATATTGAACAATTAGGAGGAAAACTATTAAACACTAATGGCTTAAACGCAAATGTATTTGATCCAAATGCGTTATTTTCTAGAGGAGATAATTACTTCCTCTCCGATGTAAATAGGACTGCATTAAAGTTTGATATTGAAATCAAGAAAAATCTCCATTTCGGAATTTCAGGTGCTTATAATATTATAAAAAGCGCATCACCAACCTATTTTTCAATAGATTATTTAGATGACAACAATAGCGTTCAATCTGAGGTTACAGATGTGAGCACAGACATTTATATAGCCTATACTCCTGGAAGATTTGAATATGGTTTTGGAATCGAACAAAAAATGGGGAAAAACCTTTTTCCTTCTTTAGTGGTTAATTACCATAGAGGTTACAAAGGTTTATTCAATGGTGATTTTAATTATGATAAAATTCAATTTAAATACAACCAACCAATACTATTAGGTAAGTTAGGGTTATTAATTGCAACGGTTGATGGTGGTAAAACTTTTGGAAAAGTTCCAATTACTTTATTAAGTCCAATTCCTGCAAATCAAACCTATTGGTTAACAAAAAACACTTTTTCATTAATGAATTATTATGATTTTGTTACCGACACCTACATATCTGGACATTTTGAACAGCATTTTAACGGATTTGTTTTAAATAGAATTCCTCTTATAAAGCACTTAAAACTTAGAAGTCTAGTTACTTTTAAAACAGTTTACGGAACCATCTCTGATGAAAATATTGCTATCAACAAATCAAACATCACTTATGCCGCACCGACAGATAAAATGTATTACGAATACGGTTTTGGTTTTGAAAATATTGGTTACGGAGATATCCGCCCATTAAGAGTCGATTTTATTTGGCGAGGAAAACATACAAGTATAAATGGTTTACCTTCTCCAAATTTTGCAGTTCGTTTTGGTGTAAAAGCAGATTTCTAATCAAAAATAAGCCCTTTTTTATAGTTTAAAAACCTTAAAATATCACTACTTTTGTCGTCCAAAAAACACAAGAAAAACTTTGTAATGAGCGCAAAAGAAAGAAAAACATTTGATGTATTGATAGAAATACCAAAAGGAAGTAGAAACAAATATGAATACGATTTTGAATTGAACAAAATTCGTTTCGATAGAATGTTATTTTCTTCTATGATGTATCCAGCAGATTATGGAT
>JALQYN010000018.1 GCA_023254055.1 Polaribacter sp. | reverse complement strand
ATAAAATTTCCAAACGTTAATTGTAACATTACCGCCATTTTATCTACTTATTGGTAATTCAATATTGATAAGATGAAAAAAATAATGCTTTCCCTAGCTTTAGTGGGATTTTTATGGAGCTGTAGTCCAACGCAAACGACTACTAAACAAAATGATGTTGCCGTTACAATCGATTTAATCAATGTAAAAGACGACAAAGTAATGGTAACCGTTACACCTCCAACATTTACAACAGAAACTGTAACATACCATTTCCCAAAAACAGTTCCGGGAACTTACTCAGAAGATGACTACGGTCGTTTTATCGAAAATGTTAAGGCATTTGATGCTAAAGGAAATGCACTTAAAGTAGCGAAAATGGACGAGAATTCCTATTCAATTTCAAACGCTACGAAACTAGCTAAAATTACTTACTTAGTTAACGATACTTTTGATACTGAAGGCGGTGCAGGTTTTGGAGCAAGCGAAGATGTATTTTCTCCTGCTGGAACCAACATCAATGCTGGAACTAACTTTATGTTAAACACTCACGGATTCATAGGTTATTTTAAGGGAAGAGAAGAAACACCATACAAATTAACAGTTACACATCCAGAAACATTATTAGGAGTATCTGCTATGACAGATGCTGATGCAAGTAAAACTTCAGATGTATTTTTAATGTCTAAATATGCAACTTTGGTAGAAATGCCAATCATGTATTCAAAACCAGACTATACTTCGTTCATGGTGGATGATATGGAAATTATCATCAGCGTTTATTCTCCAACAGGAAAATATACTGCTAAACAAATTACACCTAACATGGAAGCAATGATGAAAGCACAAAAACGCTTCTTAGGTCCAATCAACTCAACAAAAAAATATGCCATCTTATTATACTTGTCAGATATGGCAGCAAAAGATGCAAAAGGTTTTGGAGCATTAGAACACCCAACATCAACTACAGTGGTTATGCCAGAAATGATGGGATTAGAGATGTTACAAGAACAATTAAAAGATGTGGTTTCTCATGAATTTTTTCATATTGTAACGCCATTAACGATTCATTCAAACGAAATTCAATATTTTGACTTCAACAACCCGCAAATGTCAGAACATTTATGGATGTATGAAGGAGTTACGGAATATTTTGCCAACTTATTTCAAGTAAATCAAGGCTTAATTGACGAAAAAGAATTCTTTGAAAGAATGGCAGGTAAAATTGCACAATCGCGCCAAATGAATGACAATATGAGTTTTACTAAAATGAGTAAAAACGTATTGAATCCACCTTACAAAGACCAATACTTAAACGTGTATCAAAAAGGAGCATTAATTGCAATGTGTGTGGATATTTTAATTAGAGAAAATAGCAACGGTCAAAAAGGAATTTTGAACCTAATGCAAGAATTATCTAAAGAATACGGAACAGCTAAAGCGTTTAAAGACGAAGAGTTATTCGATAAAATCACTGCTTTAACATATCCTGCGGTTGGTGAATTCTTAAAAACCCACGTAGCTGGCGAAACTCCAATTCCATACGAGCAATATTTTGCTAAAATGGGAGTTACTGAAGCAACTATTGAAGTAGCAGGAAATCCATTCTTAAAAGGACAAAGAGAACCTTATATTACCGTAAATTCTAACACAAAAGAAATTATGATTTTACCTGAAATCGAATTAAACGTGTTCATGACCACTTTAGGTTTAAAAAACAACGATACCCTTTTAGCTTTCAACGACAAAAATTACAACTTAGACAACATCTACGATTTAATCATGACAAGCATGAACTGGAAAGATGGTGATGCGATTTCCGTTAAAATCAAAAGAGATGGTAAAGAGCAAATCGTTAAAGGAAAAGTGGTAATGCCAAAAGAAAAACAAGAAGGCTACCAATCAACAGATACCGCTAAAAAAGCAGTTCGAGAGGCTTGGTTAAGAGGCTAAAATTTGAAATTGAATTTTGCAATTGACATTGCACTTGAAAATCCTCAAAGTACTTAGTATTTTGAGGATTTTTTTATTTACTTTGCGAAAACAAATTAAAATTCACAATGAAGAAGATAATTCTAGCTCTAGTAGCCGTTGTTTCCCTTATCGCATGTAAAGAAGACGTTAATCCTGATGCTAATGTTCACATCACGGGTAATGTAAAAGGATTGAGCCAAGGAAAACTATATTTACAAAAAATACAAGATTCAACATTAGTAACGATTGACAGCATTACTATTAATGGCGATTCAAAGTTTGAAAGCCACATTGAATTAGAAAGTCCAGAAATGTTGTATTTATTTTTAGATAGAGGACAAACCAAATCGATTGACAATAGCTTACCTTTCTTTGCAGAACCAGGTAATATTAAAATTGAAACTTCGTTAAAACACTTTTTTGCTGATGCCAAAATTACAGGTTCTAAAAATCATGATTTATGGATGAAATTTGATAGTTTAAACAGCAAATTCAGAGATCAAAATTTAGTCATCATGGAAAAACGTTTGAAAAATGAATTAAAACCAAATCCAATCACAACAGATAGTATTGAAAAAGCCTATAAAAACTTACTAACGAGAAAATACCGTTACACCGCACATTTTGCTGTTACGAATGCCAACAAAGAAATTGCACCTTACTTAGCACTTTCAGAAATTGCAGACATTAACACTATTTATTTAGATACCATTCAAAAAAGCATGACGCCAGAAGTAGCTACATCAAAATATGGAAAAATGCTGAATGAGTATGTTAAAGAACGAAAAGCTCTAGAAGTTCAGAAATAAAAAAAGCGGTCAGTAATTGACCGCTTTTTATATCTTTATAGAATATTGACACTTATATTACACGCGAAAGGATTCGCATGGGAGCGGCTGATAATGGAATATTAAAATTTATTAAATCAATAAAAAAATATGAAGAAAAACAAACCTATGTTATTTGTTATTGGTGTTATTATAATAATTCTTGTATATCATGCAATTAATAAATATAAAAGAT
>JALQYN010000006.1 GCA_023254055.1 Polaribacter sp. | reverse complement strand
ATTCCTTGATACCAAACAGCCAATTCTTGCGCCACACATGCTATATCTTTTCGATACAGAGTCAATAATAATAGCATTTTCAGTTAAACTTTCTTCTTGTAAAATTGAATAGTGCTCTATGCCATCATAAGCAAATTCTCTATACACTTCATCAGAAATTAAAAACAAATCGTGTTTTTTAACAATGGCTGCTAATTTTTGAATTTCTTCTTTACTATAGATGTATCCAGTTGGATTTCCTGGATTACAAATCAAGATAGCTTTTGTTTTTGGAGAAATTAATTTTTCAAATTCTTCTATAGGAGGCAATGCAAAATTGTCTTCAATTTTTGAAATAACCGGAACAACATTTACTCCGGAAGCAACAGAAAAACCGTTGTAGTTTGCATAGAAAGGTTCAGGAATAATAATTTCATCATCAACATCCATAATACTTCCAAAAGCAAAAAGTAATGCTTCACTACCACCTGTTGTAACTATTATATCATCATGTTTAACATGAATGTTATGTTTGCTGTAATAGTTAGCTATTTTTGTTCTATAGGCTTCTGAACCTTCAGATCTGGTATAGGCAATTGTTGTTAATGAATGAACTGAAACTGCATCTAATGCAACCTGAGGTGTTTTAATATCAGGTTGTCCAATGTTTAAATGATATACTGTTTTGCCTTGTTTATATGCGTTTTCTGCATAGGGCACCAATTTACGAATTGGTGATTCTGGCATTAAAGTTCCTTTCTTAGAAATTAAAGGCATAGTTTATGAATTTGATTAGTTAAATGTAAAGCAAATTTCTGAATTTATTTTTAAAATCCCGTTGCGTTTGGCATTTCTTTTTTAAGTCAGGCAAAAGGTAAAATATTTACTAAAATGCTATTAAATATTTCCTAAAAGCTATTATAGATTAAGTGGTTATGTATTTAATTGAATAAATTTGTATATTAGATATAATTATAAAACATCCTTTTTTTTGATAAAAAAACATTACTTATTTTTTTTTCTTTTAGTTGCTTTTACGTTTACAGCTAAATCTCAATCTGAATCTCAGTTTGGTTTTTTTGGATCCAACCAGAAAGAACAATTTGTGAGGTTTAATCTTATTAATAACTTAATTGTAATTCCGTTAGAAGTTAATGGGAAACAGTTGTCTTTTATTTTAGATACGGGTGTTAATAAAACCATCCTTTTTAGTTTGTCAGAAAATGATAGCCTTGGTTTAAGAGATGTTAAAAAAATTTCTTTGCAAGGTTTAGGAAAAGGAAATCCAATGGAGGCCTTAATATCAACGAATAACACTTTAAAAATTAAAGATTTTGTTGGTGAAAATCAAGAAATTTATGTGATCTTAAAAGACCGATTTGATGTTTCTGGTAAAATGGGTGTTACTGTACATGGAATTATAGGTTATCAATTATTTAAAGATGCGATTGTACACATCAACTATATAACAAAACGAGTTTATTTTTACAATCCCCAATTTTACACTTATGATAAGTGTAGGAAATGCCAAACATTTCCTTTGCAATTCTATAGAAATAAACCTTATATAGATGCTAAAATACAATTAGATACAGTTGGAAATGCACAAACAGATGTGAAATTACTAATAGACTCTGGTGGCTCTGAATCGATTTGGTTATTTGAAAATTCTAAAAAGGAAATTCAAACTCCAATTAAACACTTTAAAGGTGTTTTAGGGGAAGGAATTAGTGGAACCATTTATGGTAAAAAAAGTAGGATTAAACAAATTTCAATAGGAACTTTTAAGATTAAAGAACCTACAGTTTCATTTTTAGACTCTACATCTACCTTTTTTGCAAGACGCTTTAGAGAACGTAATGGAAGTATTGGAGGGAATATTTTAAAACGATTTAAAATATGGGTAGATTATAAAAATAAAACAATTACCTTAAAAAAGAGCGGTTCTTTTAGAGGTGGTTTTGAATACAATATGAGTGGATTAGATGTTGTTTACAATGGAAAGATTTTAGTTAAAGAAAAACAATCTTCAACATTTTCAGATGCCTATTCTAGTGGAAATTCAGAAACAACAAATACAAAAACAGTCTCAATTATTTCTAGGTATGCTTATAGGTTTAAACCTTCTTATAAAATAAAACATGTCTTAAAAAATTCGCCAGCTGATTTGGCCGGACTACAAGTAGATGATGTGATTATAAGTATCAATGGAATTAAAGCTCATCAGTTAACATTAAAGGAGTTGTTAGGTAAGTTTCAAACTGGCCATAATAAAAGAATAACCCTGATTGTAGAAAGAGCAAAAGTTGATATGAAATTCCATTTTAACTTAGTAAAAAGAATCTAATACCTTAAGATTTTTTTACCACAAATCCTTTAATTCGTATTCTTTTAACACCATTTTTCGCATTAGATGCTATGGTAATCATTTTAGAAAAACCACCTAAAATAGAAGTGTTATAAACAACTTCAATAACCCCTTTTTCACCTGGCATAATTGGACCATCAGGTTTTGTTGGAACTGTACATCCACAAGAGGCTGTTATATTAGAAATAATTAATGGACTTTTACCAACATTAACAAATTCAAAAATTCGTTTCCCGTCTGATTTATGCTCAATTTTACCATAATCAATAAGTTCTGTAGTGAATTTAAATTCAGCTTTGTTTGATGTTGTATTTTGAGAATAACTGCTCATAGTTAAATTAACTAAAAAAAGAAGTAAAATAGATTTTTTCATCGGATTAAATTTTAAGTAAAAGTAGTTTTTTAATCTTATAATTAAAAATTCAAATACAACTTTTCTGTTATTAGATATAGTTGTATTTTTGCTCTTTATATCTCAAAAATAAAGCCAAAGAATGGAAATTCCATCTAAATATATTGCAACAAGTGTAGAAAGTAAATGGTATGAGTACTGGATGAAAAACAATTATTTTCATTCAACACCAGATGAAAGAGAGCCGTATACAATTGTAATTCCACCACCAAATGTAACGGGAGTTTTACATATGGGACATATGTTGAACAATACCATCCAAGATGTGTTAATACGTCATGCTCGTTTACAAGGTAAAAATGCCTGTTGGGTTCCTGGTACAGACCATGCATCCATTGCAACTGAAGCAAAGGTTGTGGCAAAGCTAAAAGAACAAGGAATTGATAAAAACGACTTGACTCGAGAAGAGTTTTTGGCACATGCATGGGAATGGAAACATGAATATGGTGGAATCATTTTAGAGCAATTAAAAAAGCTAGGATGTTCTTGTGATTGGGAAAGAACAGCTTTTACAATGGACCCAGAAATGTCTGAAGCTGTTATTAAAGTTTTTGTTGATTTATACAACAAAGGTTTGATTTATAGAGGATACAGAATGGTAAACTGGGACCCAGAGGCAAAAACTACTTTATCTGATGAAGAAGTTATTCACATTGAAAAACAAGGAAATTTATATTACTTAGAATACAAGATTGAAGGTTCAAATGACACCTTAACTATTGCAACTACTCGTCCAGAAACTATTTTTGGTGATACCGCAATCTGTATCAATCCAAATGATGATCGTTTTAGACATCTAAAAGGGAAGAAAGCAATTGTGCCTTTATGTAATCGTGTAATTCCAATTATTGAAGACGAATATGTAGATATTGAATTCGGAACGGGTTGTTTAAAAGTAACGCCTGCACATGATGAAAATGATAAAGTGTTAGGAGATAAGCACAATTTAGAAGTTATCGATATTTTTAATGAGGATGCTTCTCTAAATTCATTCGGATTGCATTACGAAGGAAAAGATCGTTTTGTGGTTCGTAAAGAGATTACCAAAGAATTAGAAGAAAAAGGGTTTTTAGTGAAGACAGAACAACATTTAAATAAAGTTGGAACTTCTGAAAGAACAAAAGCTGTCATTGAACCTAGATTGTCAGATCAATGGTTTTTGAAAATGGAAGATTTGGTAAAACCAGCAATTGAAGCTGTTTTAGGAGATAATCCGGAGATCAATTTATATCCAAAGAAATTTGAAAACACTTATCGTCATTGGATGGAAAACATTCGCGATTGGAATATTTCTCGTCAATTGTGGTGGGGACAACAAATTCCGGCTTATTTCTACGGAGACGGAAAAGAAGATTTTGTAGTTGCTGAAAGCATTACAGATGCATTAGTATTGGCGCAGGAGAGAACTAAAAACTATAAACTAACAACTAGCGACTTGCGTCAGGATACTGACGCGCTAGATACTTGGTTTTCTTCATGGTTATGGCCAATGTCTGTTTTCGACGGAATTCGAAATCCTGAAAACGAAGAAATTAACTATTACTATCCAACCAATGATTTGGTAACTGGTCCAGATATTTTATTTTTCTGGGTAGCACGTATGATCATTGCAGGATATGAATACAAAGGAAAAAAACCTTTTAACAATGTGTATTTAACAGGTTTGGTACGTGATAAGCAACGTAGAAAAATGTCTAAATCACTTGGGAATTCACCAGATGCTTTAAAATTGATTGACGATTATGGAGCAGACGGAGTGAGAGTAGGATTGCTATTAAGTTCTGCCGCAGGAAACGACTTAATGTTTGATGAAGCTTTATGCCAACAAGGAAAACAATTTGCAAATAAAATTTGGAATGCTTTTCGTTTGGTAAAAGGTTGGGAAATTGATGAAAACTTAAAACAAGATAGTACATCAAGTCTTGGATTGTCGTGGTATACTTTTAGATTTCAACAAGTTTTAGTAGAAATTGAAGATCATTTCTCTAAATACAGATTATCGGATGCCTTAATGGCAATTTACAAGTTAATTTATGATGATTTTTGTGGCTGGTTGTTAGAGATTGTAAAACCGGAATACCAACAACCAATTGATCAAAAAACCTATGATGCAGTACTTAAAGCATTCGAAAATAATTTAAAAATTTTGCACCCTTTTATGCCATTCTTAACAGAAGAAATATGGCAAACTATTTCAGAGAGAACTCCAGAGGAAGCTTTGATTATTTCTGAATATCCAGAAATTTGGAAAAAAGGAGTTGATAATATTAACTTAATAAATCAATTTGATTTTGCGAAAGAAGTTATATCTGGTATTAGAACGATTAGAAAAGAAAAAAGTATATCCTTTAAAGATCCTATTATCTTAAATGTTAGGGATAATGAAAATGTAGATACAACTTTAGACCAAATAATTAAAAAATTAACGAATGTTTCAGAAATAAACTACAATAGGTTTGAGGATGAGGGAGCTGCTTTTAGAGTAAAGTCTAATGAATATTTTGTGCCAATCTCTTCGGAAGAAATTGATGTAGAAGCTGAAATAGAAAAATTAAATGCAGAGTTAAAACGAGCAGAAGGTTTCTTATTCGGAATTTCAAAGAAACTGTCTAATGAACGTTTTGTAAGCAACGCTCCAGAACAAGTGATTGCACTTGAACGTAAAAAAGAAGCGGATACCTTAGCTAAAATTGAGACCATCAAACATAGACTTTTGAGTTTGCAATAATTGTAACGAAACTAAAAAAAGCTCCCAATTGGGAGCTTTTTTTTATATTAATATTTTGGCATATTTTTTTTCCAATAGAGCATTACTACAAATGAGGAAATTATAGAGGCAATAATACCTTGAATAAATATGATAAATAAAATTAAAGGAAAACTAAAGTCATTTTTCCAAAAAAAGAAACTATTCTGTAAGATATTTATAAAACCAGGTTGTATATAATTTACATATACAGTTAATATAGTAAGAACTATTATTACAGTAAGTATTGTGCTATAAAAACCTACCATAAAATTTTTCCAGTACACTGTTTCTTTTTGGATAATAATGTTTTTCTCAATGGTATAGTTTACACCCAAAAATATGAATACAAAATTTAAAAGGCGTAGAACAGGCATTTCATTCAAATGCATCCCTCTCAATAAGAAAAAATAAGTGATCATTGCTATTGAAGTGAATATAGCGCTTTTAAATATGAATTTTGTTTTCTCAGGCATAACAAATTCGTTTTTAGATCAATATTAAAAGTATGCATTTTTTATGAAAAATGAAGCACTTTATTCATTCTTATAAAAAAGCTTCTTTTAAAATTGTTATTGGATGTTTAGCAATACGTTGCGTTCCATCAAAAATTTGATGTCTACAACTAGTTCCGGCAGCAACTATTTCTGTATCTTTAGTACAGTTTCTTACTTTTGGAAATAAAGTATCTTCACCCACTTGCATACTTAATTTGTAATGTTCTTTTTCATATCCAAAACTTCCTGCCATTCCGCAACAACCTGTGTTCATCAAAGTTACAGAGTAATTTTTAGGAATGTTTAACATCGTAAAGCTTGCTGTTGTACTAGACAGTGCTTTTTGATGACAATGTCCATGAATCTTAAGTGTTTTATTTTCAGAAGTAAATAACGAAGTATCTATATTTCCTTTTAGATGCTCATTTTTTAAAAACTCTTCAATAGTAAAAGTATTTTTTGCAATTTCTTCTGCAGAAGTTGTATCATCAGCCAAACGGATGTATTCATCTCTAAAGGTTAAAATTGCTGAGGGTTCTATTCCTATTAAAGGTGTGTTGTCTGAAATAACGTCTTTAAAAATGGCAATATTCTCATTACAAACCTGTTTCGCCTCCTTTAAAAATCCTTTAGAAATAAAACTTCGTCCACTTTCTTGATGCTCTAACACTTCAACAGTGAACCCTAATTTCTCTAGTACAAAAATGGCATCTTTTCCGATTTCAACATCGTAGTAATTGGTGAACTCATCATTAAATAAATATACTTTTTTTTGAGATTGCTTCACTGTGTTCGCAATGACAACACGTTTTTTATACCAATTCTTTAGTGTTTTAGAAGCCAATTTAGGAATACTTCTTTTTTGAGAAACACCCATAATAGCTTTTGCGAATGAAGTATTTAACAGCATATTGGTTAGTGTAGGAGTGAGGCTTCCTAATTTGTTATACTTTGCATTATTGGCAAAAAGTTTAGATCTAAAAGAATACCCATTAGTTTCTTGATACTGATATAAAAATTCTGCTTTTAAAGCAGAAACATCAACATTACTCGGACATTCACTAGCACACGCTTTACAGCTTAAGCACAAATCAAAAACTTCTTTTAATTCGCTATGATTAAATTTATTTTGCTCTTTAGAGTTGGTTAAAAACTCACGCAATGCATTTGCTCTAGCTCGAGTGGTGTCTTTTTCGTTTTTGGTAGCTCTGTAACTCGGACACATCGTTCCGCCAGCAGAAACAGGTTTTCTGCAATCTCCAGAACCATTACATTTTTCAGCTAATTTTAAGATGCCTTCGTTTTCAGAAAAATCTTGAATGGTTTTGATAATCGGTTCTTCTCTATCAATTTCATAGCGTAAGCTTTCATCCATCGAAAAAGCATCTGTAATTTTTCCTTTGTTGAATACGTTATTTGGATCAAAAGCTTTTTTAATGCGTCGTAACAATTGATAATTTTCTTCCCCAATCATTAATGGAATAAATTCAGCACGAACAATTCCGTCACCATGTTCACCACTAAAAGACCCCTTATATTTTTTGACTAATTTTGCAGTTTCTGTAGTGATTTTTCTGAACAATACTACGTCTTCTTTCTTCTTTAGGTTTAAAATTGGACGTAAATGAATTTCTCCTGCACCCGCATGTGCATAATAGATGGCTTTTTGTTTGTAAGCATCCATCATAGCGGTAAACTCATCTATGTAGTTTGGTAAGTCTTCTAAGGCAACCGCTGTATCTTCTATACATGCTACTGCTTTTTTATCGCCAATCATATTCCCTAATAAACCTAAACCAGCTTTTCGCAAAGCAAATATTTTATTGATATCGTCTCCGTAAATTTTTGGATGATGATATCCTAAGTTTTCTTTTTCTAAATCAGCAATGATATTGTTTGCCAATATTTCTGCTTCCATAATGGTGTCTGCTGCAATTTCTAACATTAATACAGCCTGTGGATCACCTTGTAAAAAGAACCTGTTTTTAGCTTGTTCTCGGTTGTTTTTTGTGCAATCTAAAATTGCTTTATCCATCAATTCACAAGTAAATAAGTTGTGATTCATGGTAATTAGCGTTGCTTTTAAACTTTCGTTAATGCTTTTAAAATGCGAGGTAATTAAAATGCTTTCTTTTGGTTGAATGGCATCTAATTGTAGTGTAATTGCAGTAGAAAAAGCCAAGGTGCCCTCACTTCCTGCTAATAATTTTGCAACGTTTAGGGTTGATTCTGTACCACCAAACAAATCTGATTTTAAAAATTCATCTACGGCATAACCTGTATTTCTTCTATGAATGGTTTCTTTCGGAAATTCCTTTTTTATTTCTTCTTGTGCAGAATCAAAAATTAATTCGCTATAAATGGCTTTGTAAATAGAACCTTCAAGGTTCTCTAATTCCATCTTTTCTTTGAATTCTTTTGAAGAAATTTCAGAAAACGTTGCCAAACTTCCATCACTCAAAACAGCATCAATAGAGAGCACTTTATCTCGTGTCACTCCATAGCGAATAGACGTGCTTCCAGAAGAATTATTACCCACCATTCCGCCAATCATACAACGGTTAGAGGTGGAGGTGTTTGGACCGAAAAACAATTCATGAGGTTTTAAATAGTTGTTCAATTCATCACGAATAATTCCTGGTTCAACGGTAATAGTTTTTGTGTTTTTATCAAAAGAAATGATGTTGGTAAAATGTTTAGAAACATCTACTACAATTCCGTCTCCAACACATTGTCCGGCTAACGAAGTTCCTGCGGTTCTCGGAATTAGTGTAATCTCATTTTTAGTAGCAAAAACTATCAATTGCTCAATGTCTGCAACATCTTTTGGAAAGGCAACTGCCAACGGAATCTTACGATACACAGAAGCGTCAGTTGCGTAGATTGACTTGTGTAAATCATCAAAAAGGAGATCTCCTTTTAAAGAAGTAGCTAATGCAATTAAAATAGAATCGTCAATCATTTTTTACAGAATCATATACTGCGAATTTAAAAAGAATAAATTGCTTCTTGATATATTTCTTTAGGAATGATTGAATGCAAATTGATTTTCTAGATTTTTTTAAGTTTCGCTAAAGGTTCGGCTATGAGTAGTTGCGTGGGTAAGCACTTAACTTTGCAAGTACACCCCAAACTGAAAATCCTCAAGGATTTTCAGAAGTAGGCGAAAACAAGCAATTACTTATAGTCATTGTTGTGCAACGCTTTTTATTTATTTAATAGTTTCATTCTGTAATTAACCATTCTTTCAATAAGCTTTGTCGGAAGCGGTTTATCCAAAGGAAACTGCACCGAACCTTTTCCTCTTTTATATTCTATTAATTCAGATTCAAATTTTTCCATAGTTGTTGGATGTGGATAAAATCCAACGTGTTTTTTATAACCTGCAATCATTATTTGTTGTTCTCTTTTCCCATCGTTTATTAAGGTATATGCAGGAATATTGTAATTAAACAATTCGGTGGCATTTGGTGCTACTTTAAGAATGCATTTCTTTAATTCGAGAAGAGCATTTTTTGTTTTTTCGGGTTGAGAATTAAAATATTCCTCAACAGACTTGTAATTGTTCGTTCCACTCATTTTTCCAATTGTTTATGTGAACCGTCACAGTTCGGTTTTCGCTTTGAAAGTCCACATAAACAGTCATTCAAACCATAACCATCTATAATTCTTTCCATATTTTTCTCAATTCGAGATATCTTTGATTTGGATTGCTTTGGTTTATCAAAATGCAAAAGATAACCTCGTTGACGTCCAGCTGTCAAGTTCTTAAACGCTTTTTCGAAGTCAGCATTTTCGGAAAAAATTTGCTCCAACTCTTCTGGGACTTTAAATTCAGAAGTTTTTTTCTTTTCAACTTTCTTTCCAGATTTTTCAATTTCGATTGCCTCTCGAATGTAGTTTTTGATAGTCTCTTCAAGTTCTTCGATTTCAGGCAAATCAGTAAATCGTATTTGTCTTGCCGATTGTACGTTTTCAGTTTGTTGGACTAAAATTTTTTCAATGTCTTTGATTAATACTCCTTTATGAAATAAAATCGCACAGTAATCTTTAAACTCGTGTATTAAAACTATATTTTTCCCATTGTCAGTATAGCAAGGATGCATCCATTTGAAGTCTTCGATTAATCCACAATCAAGTATAATTTCACGAAGTCTGGTCAATTCCGATTTCCATTTTTTAAGTCCGTTAAGGTATCTGTTTACGTCTTCGTACATTGGTTTTTGCTGTTTCTCTCAAATGTTGCACAACTTTAATGATATCGAACGTTTTTAATGTTTTTATCAAGTGTTAGCGAAGTTATCAAAAAAAGAGTTTAGAATCAAGCTAAGCTTTAAAAGTAGAATTCCAAAAAAATAAAAGTGAGTCTTGATTTTTTGTTTTCCTCTTGAGCGGAGTCGAAGGGTTCATCAAGCAAAAATGAAATGAACGAAGTAGGCGGCAATTTGTTAAACAAACGTTAAATAGGTTGCGTTAAATTTTCATACAACGTTAGTTTATTTACCTTGTAAGCTGAAAACTAACAAACCATTTTTAATGAAAAAACTCACCATCCTTTTCTTGTTGCTTGCTTATTCAGTAACGGCACAACAAGTAGATTTATCGTACTATTTACCCAAAGATGTAAGCTATAATAAAAACATCCCCACACCAAAATCTGTTATCGGTCATGAAGTTGGAGAATGGCATGTGACTCATGATAAGTTAGCCGAGTATATGAAAGCCTTGGCAAAAGCATCAGATAGAATTTCTATTGAAAGTAGAGGAACTACTTTTGAAGGAAGACCGTTGTTGTTGTTAACCATTACGTCGCCTAAAAATCATCAAAATATAGAAAGCATTCGTAAAAACCATATAGCGGCAACAAATGATGCTTCCATAGATGTGTCTAACGCACCAATAGTGTTGTATCAAGGATTTTCTATTCACGGTAACGAACCAAGTGGAGCCAATGCTGGTTTGGCTGCGGCTTATTATTTAGCAGCTGCAGAAGGAAGTAAGATTGACGAGTTATTAGACAATACGGTTATTTTATTTGATCCTTCTTTCAACCCAGATGGATTGCAACGTTTTGCATATTGGGCAAATACCAACAAAGCAATCAACATCAATCCAGATCCAAACGATAGAGAATATAGAGAAGTTTGGCCTGGTGGTAGAACCAATCATTATTGGTTTGATATGAACAGAGATTGGTTGCCAGTACAATTGCCAGAATCTAGAGCAAGAATTGCATCGTTTCATAAATGGATGCCAAATATTTTAACAGACCATCACGAAATGGGGCCGAACTCTTCGTTCTTCTTTCAACCAGGAATTCCGTCTAGAACGAACCCGTTAACGCCTCAGCTAAATCAAGATTTAACCAAGCAAATTGCAAATTACCATGCAAAAGCCTTAGATAAAATTGGCTCTACTTATTATTCAGAAGAAGGTTTTGACGACTTTTATTACGGAAAAGGATCTACGTTCCCAGATGTAAATGGTAGTATCGGAATCTTATTTGAACAAGGAAGTTCTCGTGGTCATGCGCAAGAAACGGTTAATGGAGTTTTAACGTTTCCGTTTACCATAAGAAATCAATTTACAGCGGCGTTATCTACCTTAGAAGCAGCGCGTAATATGCGTGTTCAAATCTTAAAATACCAACAAGATTTCTTTAAAAACGCCAGAAAAGAAGCTGCTAAAAGCAAAGCAATTGTTTTTGGTGATGAAAAAGATGCGGCTAAAACCTATCATTTAGCTGAGATTTTAAAGAGACATCAAATACAGTTTAATGAAGTTGCCTCAGATTTTACATCTAAAGGGAAAACCTATAAAAAAGGAAGCAGTTTTGTGATTCCGATGGATCAAAAAAATAGTCGTTTGGTAAAAGCAATGTTTCAAAAAACAACCACGTTTACAGACAGTTTATTTTATGATATTTCTGCATGGACATTTCCGTTGGCATTTAATTTAGATTACGAAGAAGATATTGCTACCAGTAAAATAGGAAACAAAGTAGTCAATTTAGAAATGCCAAAAGGGTCTATTTCGTATAAGAGTGATTATGGGTATTTAATGCCGTGGAACGAATATTACACTCCAAAAGCATTGAACACTATTTTAAATAAAGGCATTAGAGCAAAAGTGTCTTTAAAGAAATTTAATAATGGAGGTAAAGAGTATGACTACGGAACCATTTTTATTCCTGTACAGAACCAAAAATTAAATTCGGTAGACTTGTTTACTTTTTTAGAAGAAGTGGCTAAAAATAGTCATGTACATTTTTACGGAACAAGAACAGGGTTGAATGATGGAATTGATTTAGGATCTAACAATATTGTAAATGTGAGCCCTAAGAAAATTGCTATGTTGGTGGGAAACGGAATTTCTAGTTCTGATGCTGGAGAAATTTGGCATTTATTTGACACTCGTTTTAATATTAAAGTAACAAAACTAGACATGTCTTATGTGGGTAGAACCGACTTAAGCAAATACACTACAATAATTGCTCCGAGTAGTAATAGTGTAGATAAAGGCACTGAAGAAAGATTAAAAACGTGGGTTCGTAATGGCGGTGTTTTAATTGGTTACAGAAGTGCTGTTAGATGGTTGTCTTCTCAAAAATTCATCAATTTAGAATTTAAGAAAGCAGATTCGCCTACAAATCCTGTTTCATTTGAAAATAGAAGTTTGCGTTCTGGAGCACAAGTAATTGGTGGTGCAATTTTTAATACAAAGTTAGATCTATCGCATCCAATTAATTTTGGATATAAGAATGATGAATTGCCAATGTTTAGAAATACAACTATTTTTATTGAGCCAAGCAAGACCAATTATAACAACCCAATTCAGTATACTGATAAACCGTTATTGGCAGGGTATATTTCAAAACAGAATTTAGCTCAGTTAAAAAACTCAGTTCCGTTTCAAGTACAAAGAATGGGTAGAGGTAGAGTGATTGTTTTTACAGATAACACCAACTTTAGAGCATTTTGGTACGGAACCAATAAGTTATTAATGAATGCTATTTTCTTTGGAGATAAGATGTAGAAAGAAGTTGTAGCGTTTAGAGTTGCAAAGTCGCAAAGAAACAAAGTTTAGCTTTGTCACTTTGCGACTTTGTCACTTTTTTCTTGTAACATTTTGCAATTATGTTCGTCTCATAAGTGTTATTCATCAACCAGACCCTATGAGTTTATTAAGAGTTTTATTAGCAATTTTCTTCCCGCCATTATCTGTCTTAGGAAAAGGATGTGGCTCTTTTGTAATCGTTTTTTTACTAACACTTTGTGGATGGGTTCCTGGAGTAATTGCTGCGTTGGTGATTTTGAATAATCCAGATAAATAAATAGTACTTTGTCATTGCGAGAATTTTTTAAAATTCGTGGCAATCTTTTTAATTGAAAGATTACTTCACTTTGTTCGTATTGACGTTAAGAAACCTGTTCTCCGTTTTTAATATGTTCAGAAGCTTGTAATAAAACAACGTTTCCTTCTTCATTATAAATTCCCAACACCAAACATTCGCTCATAAAATTAGCAATTTGTCGAGGTTTAAAATTCACAATAGCTGTTACTTGTCTATTTTGTAAATCATCTTTTGTATATAAATCTGTGATTTGAGCGCTTGATTTTTTAATGCCTAAACCTCCAAAATCTATGGTTAATTGATAGGCTGGTTTTCGAGCTTTAGGGAAATCGTTAACTTCAATAATAGTTCCGACTCTCATATCTACTTTTAAAAAATCTTCGAAATTGATTTCTTCTTTCATTATTTTCCTATTTTTTTAAGCACCCAAAGTGGTCCGATTAATAAAAATTGTAAGTCTTTTATAAAGGATGGTTTTTTACCTTCTACTTTATGACCGTAAAACTGCCCAATCCAAGCAACCACAAAAATAACGAATGATATAATTGCAAGGTTTCCAAAACCACTCAGCCAATAGTTTCCAATAATTGAAAGGAGACTTACCAATAGCATATTGATAAAATACCAAAAACCTAAACGTAGGTAAAAAATTAACACAAAAGCAATAACTACTGTAGCCCAATTTTCAATCAACGGGTTATATAAACCAAAAGTGTTTTCTAAAAGAGTAGTAGGAATACTCATTAACAATCCAATCACACTAAAAAATATAGCAGGAACACAAATAAAATGAATAGTGATGTTGGTTTTGTTTTGATGACTGATTGCATATTCATCAAACCATTGTTGTGCAGTTTTCATAAAAATTGAATTAAAGAATAAATATAGGAATTTTATTGTTCCCCACATTCTTCAATAGATTCGGAGTCTGCTTTTTTAACAGATTCCTGTTTCTGTCTGCCGACAGGCAGGTTCAAAGGAATGACAATTTGTTATCTCCAATCATTGCGAAGTAATAAATTCTCAATATGTGCATAATGATGATTGCAATGCCAAGCATATAATCCGATGTTCTTTTTTAAAGAAACATTGGCACCGCTTTCTGGATGAATAAATTCTTTATCTAAATCTTCTTTAGAAAGCCCTTTTAATAAATATACCCACTTAGCATGCAATGCTTTAATAAACTGAAGTGATAATGCAATGGGAGCATCTTTAGTGTCAAATAATTCAGCCCAACGATCTTCATAATAAGCTTTAATAATTGGTTGCTCTTCTGTCAATGCCCATTTAAATCGAATATAACTATGTACATGGCTGTCACCACAATGATGAATGGTTTGTTTAACGGTCCAACCACCATCTCTATACGGTGTGTTTAATTGCTCTTCTGATAGTTGCTGGACAAGGGTTTCTAATTTTTTTGGAAATTTTTCGATATCAGAAATCCAATTTCTAATATCGTTTTCTGAAATAATTTTGGGGATATTTACTTGGCCAATTGGGTATTTTAAATGCTCCAAACTATTCTAATATTTGTTCATTTATATATTTTTTTGCTCTTGTGCTTTTGGGATTTAACTCCAATGCTTTTTTAAAACTAACGATTGCATTAACAGAGTCTTTATTTCTGTGATAAGCTTCCCCTAAGCTATCAAAAGTATTGCTGCTTTTAGGGTGTAGAATTGTATTTAATTTAAATATTTTTATGGCTTTATTATATTCCTTTTTTGTTAAAGCAAGATATCCTAGTCGATTCAAATCAGTTTCTCGTATACTTCTACTTTTTGGATTGTTTTTTTGAATTGAAAGATATCCTTCTAAAGCTTTGTCAAATTGATCATTGTCAAAATATTCTTTTGGGGTTTTTTGTCCTAAAACCATTTTAGGAAATTTGATAGTCTCTCCTTCATGTTCTCTTTTTTCTGCAAGCTCAATATGTATAGCCGGCGTTATTTTAAAAATAAATTTTTCATTCATATCTTGTACATAAAATGTACTATCGTTTACTTTTAATGGTTTAATGTTTTCTCTACCTCTCCAACGAACAAACATCTCATTTTCTACAAAAGAAACCCCAATAGTTTCATTTGCATTAAATAAATAATTGCCAGTTACAGCTTTTATAAATTCAGGTGAATTTTTTGAATTTCCACAGCCAATAAAAAAAAGCACAACTAATAAATAAAGAATTTGTTTCATGAAAAATTATAATATATAATTAAAATTTTGTTTTTCGAATGAAAGTCTAACTAAAAAATTAAACTTTAACCTACCTGTTTTTGTTATAAAAAACAAAGATAATTAATTTAAAGTAGGGTATTTAATAAGTTACTTGTTATATATAATAAAATATAAACTTTCAAAACATGAGTTTTAAAAAATGTTTCTTTAGCACCTGTATAAGTCTTCTTTTTTTTAGTTGTAGTTCTCCACTTTTAAATGATTCTGACGTAGATACAACCTCTACCTCAACAAAACCAAATATCTTATTGATTATAGCTGACGATATGGGGTTAGATGCAACACCAAATTACTCAGAAGGAACTGTAAAACCTAATATGCCAATTTTACAAGGATTGATGAATTCTGGAATCACATTCGAAAACTTTTGGTCTTATCCGGTTTGCTCACCTACAAGAGCCTCTATTTTAACTGGTAAATACGGAAGTAAAACAGGGGTTTTAAAAGTTGGAGATGTCATTTCTACATCAGAAACTTCTTTACAAAAATATATTAATGATGGTACTTCAAATGCTTACGCAACTGCTATTATTGGCAAATGGCATTTATCTAATTCTGCTACTGATCCCATTACAATGGGAGTAGATTATTATGCAGGTTTATTAACGGGAGGAGTTCAAAGTTATACAAATTGGAATTTAACAGAAAATGGTTTAACAGCCAACACAACTGAATATACCACAACAAAATTCACAGATTTAGCAATTGATTGGGTTGATAAGCAAACCAAACCATGGTTTTTATGGTTGGCATATAATGCTCCACATACACCATTTCATCTGGCTCCAACTAATTTACATTCACAAGGGAATTTACCAACAGACGCATCAAGTATAGACGCAAATCCAACTCCATATTTTATGTCAGCTATAGAAGCAATGGATTCAGAAATTGGGAGGTTTATAAACAGTATGACTACTGAAGAAAAAGCAAACACAATTATTGTATTTATTGGTGATAATGGAAGTCCAAATCAGGTAGCTCAATCCCCATATAGTAGGAACAAAGCTAAAAACACCATTTACCAGGGCGGTGTAAATGTACCTATGGTAGTTTCTGGGTTCGGTGTAAGTAGAACTGGAGTAAGAGAAAATGCTTTAATAAGCACAACAGATTTATTTTCTACAATTGCTTCAATGTCTGGCGTTTCAACTTTTTCTAGAGAAAATAGCACAAGTTTTTATTCTTTATTGAAAGACGAAAACGCTTCATCAAGAGAATATGCTTATACCGAAATTTCTAATAACGGAATAGCGTATGCGATTAGAAATGCTACTTATAAACTTATTAAATTCAATAATGGTTCTGAGGAATTTTATAATTTAATTACTGATGCTTATGAAAATAACAACTTAATTGGCACCACATTAACTACTGAGGCAAGTAATGCAAAAGCAGCATTAGAAGCAGAAGCAGACAGAATAAGAAATTAAAGTATTAATTAACCTGAATTTGCTTCAACAACATCTTTAAAACCACTATTGCTTAAAAATTGTACCGTCTTTGATAACCATACTAATTTTCCTCAAATTAGAGATGTTTTTTACAGGGTCACCATCAACAACAATTAAATCAGCTAGCAAGCCATTTTTTATTTGACCGATAGAATTTTCATATCCAAAAGCCTTCGCATTTACAGAAGTAACGGATTGTAACACAGACAAAGGATTCATTCCGTATTGAACCATCATTTCTAATTCACGAACATTGTCGCCATGTGGGAAAACACCCACGTCACCTCCAGCTACAATAGTAACTCCAGTTTCCAATACAAGCTGAAAAGATTTTTTCTTTTTTACAATTCTAGCAGGGTCAGAATCTACTCCTTTTTTCCAACCTTGATATTGTTCGATTGCATCTCCAGCAGCAAGTGTAGGGCAGAGGGCAACATTGTGTTTCTTCATTAATTCAAAAATTTCTCTGGTACCTCCATCACCATGTTCAATAGTACTAACACCAGCTAAAATAGCACGACGCATTCCTTCTTCACTGGCAGCATGAGCAACTACTTTTCTACCGCTACTTTCAGCAACTTCAACAATCAATTTTAGTTCTTTTAACGTAAAAGTTGGAGCTGCTTTTTTATCTGGACTCCAGCGATAATCGGCGTACACTTTAATGACATCTGCACCATGTCCAATTTGATCTCTTACAACTCTGGTTAAATCGTCAATACCATCTGCAGTTTCAGCACCTAACGGAACAGTTACATGTTCTGCAAACCCTTTAGGGCCATAGCTGCCTGTTGTTACAATGGCTTTTCCAGCGACAATCATTCTAGGGCCACTAATTACTTTTTTTTCGATGGTTTCTTTCAATCCAACATCTACATAAGAAGCACCTTCAGACCCTAAATCTCTTACTGTAGTAAAACCAGCCATTAAAGTTTTCTTAGCGTGATTGGCGCCTCGAATAGCTCTCTCTGCGTATGACTCTTTCAGCACCTGATCGTTCCATGATGTTTCATTGTAAGGATGTAATAATAAGTGAGAATGCCCTTCTATCATTCCTGGCATCAAAGTTCCATTGGGATAATGAATCGTTTTTGTGCCTTTCGGAATTTTAATATTGGTTACCTTATCAAAAGCAATGATTTTATTTCCTTTGATAAGTACAACTTTGTTGGTATGAAATTGAACACCATCAAAAATGGTTTTTGCTTTGATGAGTGTATAGGAATCTTCTTGAGCAATTGACTGAAAAGAAATAAATAGTAAGAAAATAAGTGTAATTTTCTTAAATAAATTCAAAATTAATAAGAAGTAAATATTGATTCTTTTCATAAGGTTATTTTTTTATACGGTTTATATAGTAGCGGTTGATTTCATCAGAATTCGCTTCAATAATATCTATAAATCCATCATTGTTTAAATCGGTAGCGATGATATCATACGTAAGAAATTTCTCTTTTGACAATAATTTCCTAGTCCACTTTTGCCCGTTTTCGCTATTGTAAAAAATCATGTTTGGTTCTTCATCATTTCCTACAATAATATCTAAATCATTGTCTGCATCGATATCTGCGGTAGTGATAGCAAAGCTATTCATTAATTCAGCATCGAAAACCAAATGTGTAGAAAAGGTATTGTTTTTATTTCCCCAATAAATAACATTTGGTTCGTTGATATTTGCCGTGATGATATCTAGAAAACCATCTTTGTTAAGATCTACAATACTTACAGATCTGGTATTATCTTTACCCGTACCAAAAGGAATTTTTTCAGTGAAATTTAATTTTCCATCATTCAAATACACGTAATTAGGTTGACTATCTCTATTGGCTAAAATCAAATCGAGATCATTGTCATTGTCTATATCTGCAACTTCAACATCAATGGTTGAGTCTTTTTTAGAACCAAAAGATATTGTTCTGGTAAAAGTTCCCTTGCCATCGTTTAAGCAAATTTGATTTGGCATTCCTCGATTGATAATGAGGATGTCAATGTCTCCATCAGAATCAATATCACTTAAGGTTAAATTTCTAGTGGATGCATAATCTTCACCAAATGAAGTGCTTTTAGTAAAATTTCCTTTCCCATCATTCAAAAAGATATAATTGGGAGCCATATCATTTCCTACTGCAATATCGAGGTCTCCATCACCATCTAAATCTGCTAATTCTGTAGCATACGTAGTCGATTTTTGAGTTCCTAAATTGGTTTCTACAGTAAAAATTCCTCTACCATTATTGAAAAATATTCTATTTTGACCGGGCCAATGTCTGCCATTTGCTACCAAAATATCAACATCTCCATCTCCATCAATATCTCCACTAGAAACAGAGGCAGTTCGCTCTTTATAAGTACCTAGAATAAGTCTACTATTCGTAAACATTTTATGATCTTGTGCTGTAATTGTTTGTAACAAGTAACTAAAAACAAACACTGTACTTATAAGTTTGTATTTCATAAATGACACAGCTATTAATACTAAATATTTACTTGTATAGAGATAAAAGCTATTGGATAAAGAAGTGCCAATTACTTAAGAATAATAGATTCTAATTTTTCTTCAACTACTTTCCCGTTTTTTAAAGACACAAAGTAGTTGTTGTGTTTTTTATCAATAGAAACAATTTTAAATGGTTTTCCGTTTTTAAAAATGATCCCTGCATTGTTATCCATTGCATAACCTGCTTTGAAAATTCCTTTTTGGATATTTTTCTCATACAAAGGTCTTCTAAACTTTTCACCGTCGTAATGTGGACTGTGACTAAAAGGTAAAAAACCAAGACCTTCTACAACACTTAATTCTTTTGGCCTAGAATCTGTTGTCCCATTTTCAAACCAACATAGTGAGCCAGCACTTCCACCAGCTAAAATAATCCCTTTTTCTAAAGCTTTTTTAAGTACTTTATCGATTCCTTGAGCTTTCCAAATTGCCATCATGTTTAATGTGTTTCCACCACCAACAACAATTGCATCAACATTTAAAAGTATTTCTTCAAAAGATTTTTTTTGGCGATACGAACTAATCCAAACTCCTTGAACTGAAGGTTCAATAGAAAGATCACTAACTAAATCATTCCACCTTTTAATACTTCGTTCACTATCGCCAGAAGCGGTTGGTAAGAATAAAATTTTTGGACGCACTTTTCCGGTTAATTTTATGATTTCTTTCATAAACAGTTTATTAGGTCCGCTACCAGAAGGAAAAATATATTGATCTTGACTAAAAGCGCTAACTGAAATAAAAACAGAAAGAATACAAAGTAGAATGATTTTTTTCATTTTAAGAATTGTTTGGTTTATAATAAAGCCAAGTTACCTAAAATAGTGTTTAGAAACAAATATAAAAGAAATGCTATCTTTTATAACTTTTTAATTATCAGCAATATTAATTTTACTGTGCTTATTAAATCTTAAAACTAAATAACCCATTACAGCAGAAATGAATGAGCCAATTAAAATTCCGATTTTAGCAGAATCTATATACATTGGACTATTCTCAAAAGCCAAACTCGCAATAAAAATAGCCATAGTAAAACCGATACCAGCTAAGAAAGAAACACCTACTATTTGTTGATTATTAATTTCTTTAGGAATTTCAATCAATTTTATTTTTCTAGCTAAAAAGATTATTGTTGAGATTCCGATGCTATTTCCAATGACCAAGCAAATAATAATATTTCGGATGAGAGAAGTATCAAGTTCACTATTACTGCTAAGTACTACACCTGCATTTGCCAAGGCAAAAATAGGAATGATAAAATAGGCAACCCAACCATGTAATTTATGTTCTAAGTGTTGTAGAGGCGACTGATATTTGTTGGTCCAATCTTCAAGTGCGTCAATTTCTTCAATCTGCTCTTTTGATAAAATTGGTTGATCGGGGATTGCTGTTTTTTTTATTTCATGCGTAATTGAAATTAAATTGTCTATAAAAGTACTCGTATCTATTTTCTGTCTAATAGGAACAGAAAAAGCCAGTAAAATCCCTGCTACTGTAGGGTGAATACCGGATTTTAAAAACAAAATCCAAATAATAATTCCAAATGAAACCAATAAAAACTTAGAGTAAAATCCTTTATATGAGCAAAAATATAAAACGGCTAATAAGAGCAAAGCAGAAAGTAAAAGCATTAAATTTAAACTTCCGCTATAGAAAATAGCAATTACTAATACTGCACCAATATCATCTACAATAGCAAAAGCCGTTAAAAAAATTTTTAAGCTTAACGGGACTCTATTTCCTAGTAATTTTAAGATGGCTAACGAAAAAGCAATGTCTGTGGCCATCGGAATTCCCCAACCCTTAAAGGTTTCTGGATTTTGATTTAAGAATATAAAGAAGAACACCGGAACTAACATTCCGCCTAAAGCACCAAAAAGCGGAAAGGCAATTTTTTTCATTGAGTTTAACTCGCCTATAAGTAATTCTCGCTTAATTTCTAATCCAATTAGAAAGAAAAAGATAGCCATTAATCCATCATTTATCCACAAGATTAAAGGCTTGTTTAATTCAAAACCCTCTGTTGAAAAACCAATTTTGTATTGCCAAATAGAATCATAACTTTCTCCATACGAGGAGTTTGCCCAAAGTAATGCAATTAATGTGGCTATCATTAATAAGATTCCACTAAAACTTTCAATTTTAACAAATTTCTGAAATGGAGTTAAGAATACTTTTTTAATCATAGTTTTTGTTTAAAAATTTTAATTTTTCTTGTTCTCAAATTTACTTTATTTTTTTTACTAAGAATTTTATATATTTAAAAAT
This sequence comes from Polaribacter sp., assembly GCA_023254055.1. GTDB lineage: Bacteria > Bacteroidota > Bacteroidia > Flavobacteriales > Flavobacteriaceae > Polaribacter. The sequence goes on along the minus strand of JALQYN010000006.1, from coordinate 28,546 downwards.
CTAAAAATATAACTTTATGAAAACATATATCAAACTTTTAGGTTTAGTTCTTACACTTGGAATTGTTGCTTTTACGGTCAAAAACAAAGAGGAAGAAACACTTACTAAGATTAAAGAGAAGTCGATTGAGCAAAATCAAACAGGAATTACATTTCCAAAAGATGTAAAAGCAATTATAGATGCTAAGTGTATGAATTGCCACAAACCTGATGCTAGAAATGAGAAAGCAAAAAAGAAATTACAGTGGGAGAAAGTCCCTAAAATGAACCTTAAGGAGCAAAAAAGTTTCTTAGGAGATTTATCAGAAGTTTTAGAAGATGGAGAAATGCCACCAGAAAAAATGGTTACGAGAAAACCTGAAATGGCACTTAACTTAGAAGAAAATAGAGTGTTAATTACTTGGGTAGAATTAGAGTTAGAAAGACTAAAAGGCAATTAAATTCTTTATAAAACAAAAAAAAGCGCTCTAACTAGAGCGCTTTTTTTGTAGGATACTATTTTATTTTACATCCATTAATTCTACATCAAAAATCAAAGTTGCATTTGGTGGAATAACCCCACCAGCGCCACTAGCTCCATAAGCCAAATGAGAAGGAATCACTAAACGAGCTTTGTCACCCACTTTTAATAATTGAATTCCTTCATCCCAACCAGCAATTACTTGACCAACACCAATAGAAAAATCTATAGGTTGTTTACGTTTGTATGACGAATCGAAAACGGTTCCGTCTAATAATTGCCCTTTATAATGAACAGAAACAGTTGCACCTTTTGTTGCTTGTTTTCCATTCCCTTCTTGTAAGATTTGGTAACGTAAACCACTTGGAGTTTCATTATAACCTGCAGCAACAGAATCTAATAATTCTTTTTGCTTTGCTAATTCTTCTGCTTCACGTTTTGCTCTAGAGCCTTCAAAAGTTCTAAAAGCTTCAACAGCATTAAATTTTTCTGCAGCATCACCAACTCTAATAATTTCTATAGATGTTAATTCATCACCTTGAGAAATGATATCAACAATATCTTGTCCTTCAACAACACTTCCAAAAACAGTATGTTTATTGTCTAACCATGGAGTAGGAACGTGGGTAATGTAAAATTGACTTCCGTTTGTAGCTGGACCAGAATTTGCCATTGCTAATTTTCCAGGAGCATCGTGTTTCAATTCAGGATGAAATTCATCATCAAATTTATAACCTGGATTTCCAGTTCCAGTTCCTTGTGGGCAACCACCTTGAATCATAAAATCAGAGATAACTCGATGAAAAGACAATCCGTCATAATAAGGAGTTCCTTGAGGTTTTACAGCATTTTCTAAATTTCCTTCAGCCAAAGCAACAAAGTTACCAACTGTTCCTGGAGTTTTTTCGTATTCTAAGTTTACTAAAATTTCGCCTCTATTTGTATTGAATTTAGCGTAGATTCCGTTATTCATAATTGTATTATTTTTATTTTTTTGCGTTTAAAATGGATAAACTATAGGTTAATCCAAGATTTATATTTGTTGAATTGACATTTCCAAAAGGCGAAATCATCTGTCCTCCAGAAACGTTTAAAGAAAAATCATCATTTAAGTAAAAATTCATTCCAACTGTTGGTCTAATAAGAATACCTTCTCCAGAATCAACTCTTCCTCCACCAGCAACACCAGCACTAGCTTCGAGAAAAAACGATAACTTATCATTAAATAATTTATTAGAAGTTATACCTAAACCAAAAATTCCGTGAGCATAACCTCCAGACTTACCTAAGTATGCAAAAGACGCTTCACCGGCAAAATAAAATCTGTGGTTGACATCATATTTTACTTTTAAGGCAATTAACTGTAAATCGCTATATGGAATTCCGAATTTTGCAACATTAAAATACGACTGATTTTCTACACCCAAGCTAATTCCTTGAGTATTAATTTCTGATGCCTTTTCTTTTGAAAAAGGATCGTGTGTACCACCACTTAGTCCATAGTATTTTAAACTAAAACCAGCTGTAAGTGCTTCAAAACTAGCGACACCTCCAATAGCTTTATGATACCCCCCATGAGCACTGATACCAAATCTATCAGTTAGTTTTATATCAAATCCTGCATTTGGATATATAGTGAGTCCTCCTTCAGGATAAATTCTTCCTCCTGCTGCACCAATCCCCATTTTTGCAAAAAAGTTAACATATTTTGTTTCGATAAAGTTTTTTCCTACACCAAAAAACAAGTCCATAAATCCAGCAGTTAAACCACCATACATTGCGTCTACATGTGCATAAATAAAAGTATTTGATGTTAAATATCTTTGATACTCAAAACCTAAAATAGATAAAGTATGATTTATAGGTTTATAGCTAGGTGTTGTACTAGCATCTGTTCTTGAGTTTCCTCTGGGGAAAAAGTAATCAAATGTAACTTGTTGTACACTTTTAACTGCAGGTTCTTCCCAAAATTCATTAGTATCATTATTATTAATAGTAAATGATTTTTGAGCATTTTTATGAGAAGTATATCTTAATGTTGTAGGAATTTCAATAAAAGCAGAAATGTTTCCGCCTTTTTGAATACCTGTAAAGAAATTCATGTAACCATATTGCAGCCCAAAAGAGTATTCATTTTTCTTATACTGTAACCCAATGTTTGAGAATAAAATTCCGCCTCCATTCACTAAAGATCTATAACCGCCACCACCACCAAAATGAACATTTGCATCGAAATATAAATTTTTATAAAGTTTTCTATTCACACCAAGATTTACGCCTAAAGTAAATAACCCACCTTGATCACCAGTAATTGCAGTATGAAAACCAGCACCTGTATACAGCCAATCATTTAAGGGGATATTATAATTTAAACCAACAAAACCCATTGTAGGTTCAAGGTTATAATTTACAATGTCTGTAGGTTGGTGTATTAAAATGTAATTTAATCTAATTTTATTATGCATAGTTTTCCCTTCTAAATAAGACAAGTCTTTAGTTTGAGAAAATGATTGAAAACTAATAATAGTTAAAAAGAAAAAGAATAATTTTTTCATATTAAATTTATTTAAATTCACTAACAAAATGCAATTTTACAGTTGGGTATTTACTTTGAGTCATTTGTATCGTGAAAGCAGAATCTGCTAAAAACACTAACTGACCTTGTTTGTCTTTTGCTAAATAACGTTGTTTAACACGTTTAAACTCTTTGAATTCTTCATTTTTAGGGTCTACTGGCTCTACCCAACATGCTTTATGTACTTGTAAGTTTTCATAAGAGCATTTTGCACCGTATTCGTGTTCTAGTCTATATTGAATTACTTCATATTGTAGGGCGCCAACTGTACCTATAACTTTTCTTCCGTTCATGTCTAGTGTAAACAATTGTGCAACTCCTTCATCCATCAATTGATCTAATCCTTTAAACAATTGTTTTGCTTTCATAGGATCTGCATTGTTTACATAACGGAAATATTCTGGAGAAAAACTCGGAATTCCTTTGAAATTCAAGACTTCGCCTTCTGTAAGGGTATCTCCAATTTTAAAATTTCCTGTATCGTGTAACCCAACAATATCTCCTGGGAATGATTCTTCAACAATTTCTTTCTTTTCAGCAAAAAAGGCATTTGGACTAGAAAACTTTACTTTTTTACCATTTCTAACATGTAAATAAGGAGCATTTCTTCTAAAAACTCCAGAAACAATTTTTACAAATGCTAAACGATCTCTATGTTTTGGATCCATATTAGCATGAATTTTAAATACAAATCCGGTTAACTTATCTTCTTTAGAATCGACTAAACGTTCTTCAGCTTTTTTAGGCTGTGGAGAAGGAGCAATTTGTATAAATGCATCTAACAATTCTTTCACTCCAAAATTATTTAATGCTGAACCAAAAAATACAGGTTGTAAATTGCCATCTAAATATTCTTGTTGATTGAACTTTGGATATACTTCATCTATCAATTCTAATTCTTCACGTAAGGTTTCTGCTGCTTTTTCGCCGATAATAGTATCTAATTTTGGATTGGAAACATCGTCAAATTCTATCCCTTTTGAAATGGTCGTTTTGTTGTCTCCAGAAAATAAATTGATTTTCTTTTCCCAAATATTATAGATTCCTTTAAAATCGTACCCCATTCCGATTGGAAAACTCATTGGGGTTACTCGCAATCCTAATTTTTGTTCTACTTCATCCAATAAATCAAAAGCATCTTTTCCTTCTCTGTCTAGTTTATTGATAAACACCAACATTGGAATGTTTCGCATTCTACAAACTTCTACTAGTTTTTCTGTTTGAGGTTCAACTCCTTTTGCAACATCAATTACAACAATGACACTATCTACAGCAGTTAATGTTCTAAAAGTATCTTCAGCAAAATCTTTATGTCCGGGCGTGTCTAGAATGTTTATTTTTTTGTCTTTGTAGATAAAAGCCAATACAGATGTAGCCACCGAAATTCCACGTTGACGCTCAATCTCCATAAAATCGGACGTAGCTCCTTTTTTGATTTTATTGTTTTTTACAGCACCAGCTTCTTGTATTGCCCCACCAAACAACAACAATTTTTCTGTCAATGTTGTTTTTCCTGCATCTGGATGCGAAATGATTCCAAATGTTCTTCTCCGTTGTATTTCTTTTAATAAACTCATCTAAAAATTTGAGGTGCAAATATACTGTTATGTAAGGAATTATCAATCTAAAATCTCAACTTTCATATTGACATCTACCAAAGGCCATTCTTTAACATCTGTTTCTAATTTTGAGATTTTATCTATAGTTTCCCAGCCAGAAATTACTTCACCAAAAACAGTATGCTCGTTGTTTAAATGATGGGCCCCTTTTCTGTTTTGAACAATATAAAACTCAAACGGACTGGATAATTTATCTGGGTTGTTTTCCCATTCTCTAGCAGCTGCCAATGCACCGTACTTGTGCTTTCTGTTAGCTCTAAACTCTGGCTTCATCAAATAATTTCCATATTTATAACGATGTTTCATAGCATCATATTCATCAGAATTTCCACCCTGAATTACAAAATTTTTAGCAACTCTATAAAAAACGGTTTTATCAAAGTATTTGATTTTAGTTAAGAAGATAAAATTGGCTCTATGGATGGGTGTATCATTATATAAACGAAGTTTAATGTTGCCGTAATCTGTTTTTATAATAACCTTAGTTTCTTTATTTTTCTTTTCATATTCCGTAAAAAACGCCTCTACATTGTTTTTGTTTAAACTATCCCAACTTTTTGCTACTTTTTTAATCAGCTTTTTTTTGGGTTGAATTTGAGGTGCAATAGGCTGTTCTTCTTTTTTTTCATCACAGCTAATAAATACAGATGTTAATGTTAAAACTATAAATAATCTTGATACTTTCATTTTTAAAATGACTTGTTTATTAATTGCAAAGATAATTGATTTTACTACATTTGTTTTATGGCAGAAGAGCAGGTAATTTTAGTAGATAAAAACGATAACCAGATTGGTTTAATGCCCAAGATGGAAGCGCATGAAAAGGCTTTGTTACACAGAGCATTTTCGGTTTTTACGTTTAATGACAAAGGTGAATTATTGTTGCAACAAAGAGCCGCTGATAAATACCATTCTCCGTTATTATGGACCAACACTTGTTGTTCGCACCAGCGAGACGGAGAGACTTCTTTAGAAGCCGGAAAACGTAGATTACAAGAGGAAATGGGGTTTAGCTGTGAGTTAGAAGAAATTTTTTCATTTATTTATAAGGCGCCTTTTGATAATGGTTTAACTGAGCACGAATTAGATCATGTTATGGTTGGTAACTACAACGAAGATCCAGTTATCAACAGGGAAGAGGTAGAAGCTTTTAAATGGATGACTTTAGAAGAAGTGAAAACTGATATGGAGTTGCAACCTGATACTTATACTGCTTGGTTTACCATAATTTTTAATGAATATTACCATAGAATTGTTGAAGGTAAGTAATTGGAATTCTAAAAAAGACTCAAAGACTCAAAGACTCAAAGCTTCAAAGTTGCAAAGTTTCAGAGTTTAAATGAAACTAGAGTTTAATGCTATAAAGGAATAGAAATTTTTATTTTTGATAACTGATAACTGATAACTGATAACTGATAACTGATAACTGATAACTGATAACTGATAACTGAATAAACCATGCCTAAAGTTACCGTACATAGAAAAGCGCATTTTAATGCTGCGCATAGATTGTTTCATCCCGAATGGTCTGATGAAAAAAATGCTGCCGTTTTTGGGAAGTGTAGCAATCCTCATTACCACGGGCATAATTACGATTTAACGGTTTCTGTTACTGGAGAAATTGATCCTATTACTGGTTTTGTGATGGATTTATCTGTTTTACGTGAATTGATTAAATCTGAAATAGAAGATGCTTTTGATCACAAAAATTTAAATGTTGAAGTAGCAGAGTTTAAATCATTAAATCCAACAGTTGAAAATATTGCGGTTGTTATTTATAACAAATTAAGAGCAAAAATTAGAACTTCTTTAGATATTTCGGTCACTTTGTATGAAACTCCAAGAAACTTTGTTACCTATTCTGGAGATTAAAACTCTACTGATTACTGTGAGTTAAGTTTTTTTTAATTTTTTCTAGTAATCTTTTTGATCCTTTAAATTGTTTAATAATAAACGTTTAAGATTTACAAAATCTTTTTGCAATAACATATATTTAGATAACAACCAATACAATTTCACCTATAGGATATTTAAAATACTTAGTTGTTTTACCACCTTTTAGCAGTGTTGTTCTAATTTTTCTAAAATAGTTAATCATTTATTTGCTTTAATTCTGTTTTAATTTGATCTGTAATTTTTTTAGCATCTTTTTGTATTCTACTTGTAAAAAAGGCATTACCTCTCCAATGTACAGCAATTCTTGAAAATTTATTGATAAACGTTTTGTCCTTAGACATTTCTTGAAAATTATAAACACTGGTAATGTTTAAGGTTTCAGGATCTACTTTAGAGGTTACATATTTGTCTAAAAAAGTTTGTTCGCTTGCAATAGTAGCTCCCAATCTGTTAAATATACCATCTACTGAAACAATCAGGTCATGAAAATTCACCAAATCTCTGCGTATATTTTTGTCATATATTAGCCCTAAGTCACCACTACTTTTCATTTCCTCATAAGTAGACAATTCTGAGAATTGATAATTAAATCTGCTCATCCAAATTAATACATAATCAACAACTTCTTTGTCTTTGGTACTCAGTTCTTTGTTGCCTTCTAATAATTTAAGGGTATATTCTATAGATGTTAATACTTTTTTTGCTGTTGCATTAAGGTTTTCACTGGTCTTAATAATTCTTTCTAAATCTTCTGCAATTCGCTCATGATATTCTATGGATCTTATTTTTGCTTTTCTGGTCTCATTCCAATTATTAATACTCAATGCAATGAGAATACCAATAACTACTAGGATAATTTCGCCCGCTGCATATTTAAAATACCTAGTAGTTTTTCCTTCACTGAGAAGCGATTTTCTGATATGTCTAAAAAACTTAATCATTATCTTCTTTCTTATTCATTTTTTTATATCCTGTGTATAATCGCACTGCCAATCTTGCAAACAAGATAATAGCAATAACCATGATGATGTTAAATCCGTCCATTAATTTTTTAAGGGTTTCTCATTTTTTAATGTTTCTTTTACTGCTCGAAGTAGTTGGTAATTTATGTTTAACAAATTAGAAGTTTGTATTCTAGAATTAATCACTGAGGCTCTTAAAAAGTTAATCACCTTTTTGTTTTTTGGATATTCAATAATTTTATAATACTCTTTTAATGGCGTATTATTTGTTAAATTGAAAGAGACATCAGAGTATTTTAATAGTAAATCTCCGGCATATTTATCAAAATGCTTTTCTTTTTGTTGAAAAGCAATCGTAATGTAATTGTATTGCAAAATGTATTTCCTTAACAAATCTTGAATTTTTTTATCTGAAAACTCTTCAACTTTGTTTATATTATTTAACAATACTGTAGATTGGTAAGCCATGCCAATATCAAACATTCTATAATTGTTAAACGGAATATTGGCAATAGAATCTGAAACAGTTCCTCTATCAATAGCATTTAATACATTAACATTGTTTAAATAACTTTGTAAGTGAAAAATTCTAGAATTAAAAAAAACAGAATCTGTTTTTGTGTCTTCTAGTAATTCTTCTAACAAACCAATTTCTATTTTATGATTGATATTGTCTTTATTCCAGTTATTTATTGCAACTGCAATTAAAATACCGATGACTACCAAAATAATTTCTACAATAGCAAATCTTACGAATTTAAATTTGTTGTCTTTTAGACTTAATTTTCTGCGTGTCTTTTTAAAAAATTTAATCATTACTCTTTTGTTTTGTTAGGTCGAGTCTGCCTGTCGGCAGACAGGCACAATCGAGAAAACTATATTTAGAGATTCCTCCACTTTGGTCGGAATTACAACTGTATTCGAAATAAGGTTTAATCATTATTATTTAACCCTTTTAATCGACTTAATAATTACAGGTTTTAACAAACGCTGATTTTTATTTTCTCCAGACTGAATTTTACGAACAACATCCATCCCTCTGGTTACTTTTCCAAACGCAGCAAAACCAAATCCGTCTGGATTTCTTTTTCCAGCAAAATCTAAAGATGGTTGTGCATTAATACAAATAAAGAAATTATCGGTTGCAGTATTTGGTCCGCTTCTAGCCATAGAGAGGGTTCCGTCTTCATGCAGAATACCTGTTTTCTCTGTAGTTTCTATTTCTATAGGATCAAAACCGTTGCCTTCTCCTTTTCCACCTTGAATCACTTCTATTTTTATGTCTCTTGTCGCTTCATTTTCTGGAGTTGTCACCCTAAAAAAAGAACCATTTGTATACAAGCCGGCATCTACATATTTTAAAAAATTGGCAACCGTTATTGGTGCTTTATCTGGATATAACTCAACTAAAATAGCCCCTTCTGTAGTTTCAATTTCGCAGTTAATATTGTTGTTACAGCTTATTAGTATAAAAGCGAATAGAAGTAGTAAAATAGTTTTTTTAAACCTTTTATAATGGGTTGCTATTGATAATTGGTTTTTCATAATTCGTTTGTTTTTATAAAGATATCATTTTTTATTTTCTTTAGTCTTTAGCTTTTGTCACTTTGCAAATTTGCAACTCTTCAACTAATCTAATAATTGAGAAATTAAAGCAACAGAGAAAATAGTTAACATAAACCAGCCTATAAAACCTTGGATAATTGCTAAATATCTTGGGATTCCTTTCATAGGAATTTCTCCAAAACCAAGTGTGGTAAATGTATTGATAGATAAGGTTAGTGCATTTAAAAACTTAATAAACAAGTCGACCAGAATTAAAATAAAAATCCAAACTCCAATAAAAATACTAGTAGCCACTTTTCTTCTCTTCGGTAAGTCTACCCATCTTCCTTTTAAAAAATCTGTATGATGTAGAATGCGTCCCGTAATCTTATAATTGTACGAAGAGAAATAATAAATAGGGCGGGCCAACCAGATAAAGAAATCTGGAATTTCTTTTTTGCTACTGTGCATATAATCCCTAAATTCTTTATAAGACATCACATCCTGCTGTTTTTCTTCTTCGTAAATCTCTCTAATTCCTTCGTTTTGTCTAAAGTATTTGGTAAAGAATTGTAAGCGATTCATAAGCCTGTTCTTTCTACCATTTTCCCAACTATTAGGAAACAACATATACACAAAAGCAAAAAGAAAAATCACATATAATGAAACGACAATAGACAATGAGGGGTTGGTTCCATAACTAGAAAATACTTTTAAAAATTGATTGATTTTCCATGTAAAAAACGAATCGAAAGTTGGGTTTTCTTTATACAAATAATCGTATCGTTTGGTTTCTAAATTTTTAAACTCAACATATACAAGATTTGCATAGTCAGAATCGTGTTGTAGTTTGTAAAAATCATAAAACTGTCCAAGCAATTGCATTTCAAACTTATATGCTTTTTCTACTTTAAATTTACCAGTGTCTTTATAATTGTTATAAATACTGTCTGAGTAGAATAAATCATCATATCCAAGAGAATTGTTTTTGCCTGTATTGATTAAATGTTTAAGATAGGCATCGTATCCTAGTGTTGATAACACTTTTCCTTTCCATTGACTCCACCTGTATATATGATTACTGCTAAAATTATCTATATGTACAAGCAATTCAGTATTGAAAGAATTTTCTTCAACCAAATAAACCTGTGTTGTTCCCCAAGCAGCTTTAGAGAAATTTACCCTATAATCATTAAATTGATTCCGGAAAACACTTGTAAAGTTTGAAGCGTCAATAAATATATTTGCAAAACCTTTTCCAATAAATTCATTTTCATCAATATTAGTGTCTCTAACATTATTTACTGAAATGTGATGTTTTTCTTTAGGATTTGATAATGAAAACTGATTTCCCATAACAAATATTCCTATAGAAGAATAATTTTCTATTTCGCCTACATCTAAATACAAAGGTTTTTTAATGCTATTTTTTCGTAAATGGATATTAGGTTGGTAATAAGGATACTTGTTTTCTAAGCTTGTTATAAAGTCGTTAGTAAAACCAGAATTTTCAATTATGATTCCTTCTTCAAATACACAATTAACCATTATAATCGAACTAGAATTATAGAGTTCAACTAAATTCTTAAAAACAACATGATGTATTCCAATAATGCCATCGTAAGTGTCATGTTCAAAGTGAACATTATCTAATTCAATTTCTTTGTATATTGTAAGTGTATCGGTAGATTTAAAAACATAACCAATAGTACTATTTCTAAACAAGTAAAGTGAATCTGTTTCTGAGTCAAATTTGATGAAAGCATCTTTTAACTTAAAAACATCACTTTTTTCTGTTTCAATCATTTTAAAAAACTCGGCATGAGAATATTCTTTGAGTTTTTTTTCTTGACTAAATCCGTTAAAAATAGAGAATACAAATAATAGAGTAAGTAGTTTTTTCATAGGAAAAAGAATGTACTTAAAAACCGTTTATAAATTTTTAGCTTATCTCGGTTTTGTTAGTTTGTTTTTAGTTGATTATCTTCTCAAAGTTAATTAATTTTTTTTTGAATTGGTAAAATCTAAAATAGCTGTATTTTTGACTAAATATTTACGAAGATCGCTTTAATGAAAATCAACCAGTTTTTAAAATTTGAACCCATCTTAAAAGAGAAAATTTGGGGCGGAGAAAAATTAATGAAAGTACTTTCTAAAAAATCTGATAAAACAGATGTAGGGGAAAGTTGGGAGATTTCTGATGTTCCTGGAGATACTTCTATTGTTAGTAATGGCCATTTAAAAGGAACTGATTTAAAACAACTAATTGTAAATTATAAAAGTGATTTAGTAGGTGCAAAAACCTATCAAGTATTTGGAGAAAATTTTCCGCTTTTAATAAAGTTTATTGATGCCAAAGAAGCCTTGAGTATTCAGTTGCACCCCAATGATGAATTGGCTAAAAAACGTCATAATTCATTCGGTAAAACAGAAATGTGGTATGTTGTTGATGCAGACAAGAACGCTAATTTAATAGTTGGTTTTAAAAAGGAAGTTACTGCAGGTGAATACCTAAAGAACTTAAAAAACAATACACTATTAGATATTTTAAATGTAGATGCCGTTGTTGAAGGCGATGTGTATTTTATTCCAACTGGAAGAGTTCATGCCATTGGCGCAGGAGTTTTGTTGGCAGAAATACAACAAACATCAGATATTACGTATAGAATTTACGATTGGGATAGAAAAGATGCAGAAGGCAACTCTAGAGATTTGCATACCGAAGAGGCGTTAAATGCCATAGATTATCATGTACAAGATTCTTATAAAACAACATATCAGAAAAAAGAAAACACAGCAAGTAAAGTAGTATCTTGTCCGTATTTTACAACCAATATATTACCCGTTAAAAATTCAGTGTCTGTAAATCATACAGACAAAGATTCTTTTGTAATTTACATGTGTGTAAAAGGAAGCGTAACATTTAAATATAATGAAGTAGAGGAAGTCTTATACTTCGGAGAAACACTATTAGTGCCAGCTTGTATAAAAGAGTTTTTAATTGATTCTGACGAGTATTCAGAATTGCTAGAAGTTTATATAAAATAACTCACTTTAATCTTCATTAAAATCAAGGATTAATTCTTTATCTTTGAAGCTTCATTTAAAATTTATAAAAATGCCAGGATTTGAATTATTTGGAGATGCAGAACGCAAAGAAGTAAACGACGTTTTAGAAAGTGGAGTTTTAATGCGTTACGGATTTGATGGAGCTAGAAACGGACATTGGAAAGCAAAAGAGCTAGAACAAGAATTACAAAATACCTTAGGGGTAAAATACGCCCAATTAACAAGTAGCGGTACAACTGCATTAAATGTTGCGTTAGCTGTATTAGGAGTTGGAGCAGGAGACGAAGTAATTATGCCAACATTTACATTTGTTGCAAGTTTTGAGTCTATTTTAGCTGCTGGAGCAACGCCAATTTTAGTAGATATAGATGATACGTTAACCTTAGATCCAAAAGCTGTTGAAGCTGCAATAACAACAAAAACAAAGGTAGTAATGCCGGTTCACATGTGTGGCTCTATGGCAGATTTAGATGCGCTGAAAGCGATTTGTAATAAGCACAATTTAATCTTATTAGAAGACGCTTGTCAAGCTATTGGAGGTTCTTATAAAGGTCAAAAATTAGGAACAATTGGAGATGCAGGTTGTTTTTCGTTTGATTATGTAAAAACAATAACTTGTGGTGAAGGAGGAGCAATGATTACAAATGATCCAAATTTAGCAATCAACGCAGATCATTATACAGACCATGGTCACGATCATGTTGGAAATGACAGAGGTGCAGAAACACATCCATTTTTAGGATATAATTTTAGAATTTCTGAGTTGAATGCCGCTGTTGGTTTAGCACAAGCAAGACGTTTGGATGATTTTGTAGCCATTCAACGCAAAAATAAAAAAGTATTAAAAGAAGCACTGGCTACAATTCCAGAAGTTTCTTTTAGAAGAATTCCAGATGAAGCAGGAGATAGCGCAGGCTTTTTATCTTTCTTTATGCCAACCAAAGAATTGACAGATAAAGTTGTTGCTGCATTTAAAACACATGGAGTTGATGCATATTGGAATTATTACGAAAATGATTGGCACTATGTGCGTAAATGGAATCATTTAAAAGATCAAGTTTCTTTGTTTCCTTTATCAGATGAAATAGTAAACGGAATGCAAGATTTACATACAACAGATTTTTCTCAATCAGACGATATCATTTCAAGAAATATTTCTTGTTTGATAAAATTATCTTGGACAGAAGAACAAGTTAACGAAAGAGCAACTCAAATGGTTGCAGCAATTAAATCGGTATTATAGATTTAAAGTTATTCTGCGAAAGCAGGAATCTCATTACTAAAATTCATAAAGAATGAAAGTTATTGCAATGATACCAGCTCGTTATGGAGCTACTCGATTTCCAGGTAAATTAATGGCAGATTTAGGAGGTAAACCTGTAATTGTAAGAACCTATGAAGCGACCGTAAAAACAGCATTGTTTGATGATGTGTATGTGGTTACTGATAGTGAAATCATTAAAAATGAAGTAGAGCGATTTGGGGGGAAAGCAATTATGAGTATCAAAGAACACGAATGTGGTTCTGATAGAATTGCTGAAGCTGTAGAGAATTTGGATGTGGATATTGTAGTAAATGTTCAAGGTGATGAACCTTTTGTAAAAAAAGAACCTTTAGAAGAAGTTTTAAAAGTTTTTAAAGGAGAAGATGCCGCACAAATTGATTTGGCTTCTTTAATGCAAGAGATTACGGATTGGAAAGACATTACAGACCCCAATTATGTAAAAGTAATTGTAGATGAAAATGATTTTGCTTTGTATTTTTCTCGCTCTCCAATTCCGTATCCAAGAGATAAAAACGCAGGAGCTCGTTATTTTGAGCATATTGGTGTGTATGCGTTTAGAAAACAAGCTATTTTAGATTTTTATCATTTGCCAATGCGTTCTTTAGAAGCAACTGAAAAAATTGAGTGTATCCGTTATTTAGAATATGGAAAGAAAATTAAAATGGTTGAAACAGATTTTATGGGAATCGAAATAGATACACCAGAGGATTTGATTAAAGCGCAAAAATATTTAGAAAATTAAAAACAAAAACCTCATATTATTTTATGAGGTTTTTTAATTTTAAAGCATGTACAAGAATAGTAAAGTAATAGCTTTTGATGCAGACGATACCCTTTGGGTAAACGAAACCTATTTTAGAGAAGCAGAACAACAGTTTGCAAGATTATTATCTGCCTATGAAACAGAAAATAAAATAGATCAAGAGTTGTTTAAAACAGAAATAAAAAACCTCTCTATTTATGGTTATGGAGTTAAAGGTTTTATGCTGTCTATGGTAGAATGTGCATTAGAAATTTCTAATTACAATTTAAGCCCCAAATTGTTAAACGATATTTTGAACATTGGAAAAGAAATGCTAGAAAAACCAATTGAGTTGCTAGAAGATGTTGAAATGGTTTTAAAGTCTTTGCATGGAAAATACAAGTTAATTGTTGCTACCAAAGGAGATTTGTTAGATCAGGAACGTAAATTAGAAAAATCGGGTTTGTTACAATATTTTCATCATATAGAGGTAATGAGTGATAAAAAAGAAGCTGATTATCAAAAGTTAATTGCACATTTAGATATTACTCCGAAACAGCTATTAATGGTTGGGAATTCCTTGAAATCAGATATTCTTCCTTTGGTAACTATTGGTGCATCTGCCATTCATGTTCCATTTCATACCACTTGGGCTCATGAAGAGGTATCTGTTCAAGAACAATCAACTACAGAGTATAAAACAGTAAAAAAAGTATCAGAAATACTAACTTTTCTCTAGATTGATGTATTTTTGCAACAAATAAATTAAACAGAATGAGTTTTAGAAATTTTCCAATGGTTCCTCGCGTTGTTTTTGGTAGAGGATGTTTTAATCAATTAGATGAGATATTAAGTGAAAAACGTGTGAGTGAAAAAGCACCATTTATATTTATTGTAGATGATGTTTTTAAAGGAAACGACTGGTTAATCAGTAGAATTCCATTGCACTTTAATGATAAAATCATATACGTTAGTGCAGAGGAAGAACCAAAAACTACTTATGTTGATGGATATAGAGATGCAATCGTAGCTGAATTTGATGAGATTCCGTCTGGAATTATCGGAATTGGAGGAGGTACCATGTTAGATTATGCAAAAGCTGTTGCATTGATGTTAACAAACCCAGGAAGCTCTGCAGATTATCAAGGTTGGGATTTGGTGAAAAACCAAGGCGTTTATCATGTTGGAATTCCGACAATTTCTGGAACAGGAGCAGAGGTTTCAAGAACCACTGTGTTAACAGGACCAGAACGTAAATTAGGAATGAATTCTGATTATACACCTTTTGATCAAGTGGTTTTAGATCCAGAATTATGTAAAGATGTACCAACAAACCAATGGTTTTATACAGGAATGGATTGTTATATTCATTGTATTGAATCGTTAACAGGTACTTTTTTAAATGCTTTTAGTCAGAGTTATGGTGAAAAATCGCTGGACTTATGTAGAGAAGTGTATTTAGAAAAAGATAGCCGTGATGAAGACGGTCAAGATAAATTAATGATGGCTTCTTGGCATGGCGGAATGAGTATCGCTTATTCTCAAGTAGGTGTTGCGCATGCAATGAGTTATGGACTTTCATATTTATTGGGAACAAAACACGGAATTGGAAACTGTATCGTATTTGATCAATTAGAAGAGTTTTATCCAGAAGGTGTTGCAGAATTTAAACAAATGGTTGAAAAGCATAATATTCATATTCCTAAAGGGCTGTGTAAAGATTTAACGGATAAAGAATTTGACATTATGATAGATGTTTCTCTTAGTTTGGTTCCGTTATGGGAAAATGCTTTAGGGAAAGACTGGCAGAAAACAATAACACGAGAAAAATTAAGATCGATGTATGAGAAAATGTAATTTAATTATTATGTTTTAAATCAAATTATTATAGTAAATTTGCATCCAAAATAAAGAAGATTATGGCAAGCGTAAAAAATTTAAAAAAAGATATTAATTATACTTTAGGAGATATCATCGAAGAGTGCTACATCGCTCAAATGTTAACTCCTGCTAACTCGAAAAAAACAGAAGCTATTATTGATGAAGCTATTGAAACATTTGATGTGTTAATTGAAAAAGTACATGCTAAAAATGTTGAAAACAAAAGAGCTCATTACAAAGCTATCAATACAGAGTTAGAAGCTAAAGCAAATGTATTAGTAGAAAAATTAAATAAATTATAACGTTATATTAACGTATTTTTATAAAATCATCTTTGAAAAAAGGTGATTTTTTTTTGTACTTTTACCATGCTTTAATACTAAAGTAGAAAATGAATCGTTTAACTTAAAACAACTAGATCAAGTATGGCAAGAGCAATGTTTGAGTACACAAAAACGGTACTAAAAAAAGTAAGTTTTAATGCAGATTTGTTCTGTAAAGAATTAGAAAAAGCACTAAAAAGATTGTTGCCTCATGAAGTAAATGAATTAACAATTTGGATTAAGCAATTTACATCTAACAAACCAGAGTTATTTGTTTGCTTAGCAATTATAGAAAAAAAGCAATAAAAAAAGGAGCACTAAACAGTGCTCCTTTTTTTATGTGCCATTATTTTTTATTTTTTGCTTTTCGATTTTTATAACGTCTAAAGAGTTGTCTGTTAAAATCTCTTTCGACCATATGTAATTTTACAATTTTTTTGTAAGAAATTACTTTTTTAAGCGCATTTTGATATCTAACATTTGTTTCGTAATCTAATTTCTCTAAAGCAAGCATGTCTTTGGTAAATACTTCTGCTTGTTTTTCAGAAAGCATATCAATTCCACCTAAATCATCAATTTTCTTTTTCATTTCAGCTCTTTCTACATGATATAACTGATAACGTTCTTTTTCGAACTTGTTATATATAGGCCAGAACTTAGAAGCTTCTTGTGAAGTTAAAGCAAGTTTCTCTGTGATAAAAGAAACTTTTAAAGCTTTAATTTTCTTGCTACTTCCTTTTTCTTGAGATAATACTTGAAAGCTGATAAATAACGCAAAAATAAGTGTAAGTAAAAATGTTTTTTTATTCATTACGATTCTATTTCAGTTAATAATGTAGCACTGTCAATAGTGTTTAAATATTCTAATATATCTTCATCTTTTATAGATGAAACTTCTTCTAGCACATTACTGTCTTTAAAATCAGCATCAACAAAATTAACTGTTGATGATGCATTATTGATATAACTTTCATCTAACCAATTTTCTAACTCTTCAGAAGAAATAGACTCAAAAGAAGCAGTGTCTGAAAACGAAAAGTAATTCAATCCGATAAAGAGCAACACACTTGCTGCAGCTGCTGCAGGAATTACTTTTAACAATCTTGCTCTTAACGAAATTACTTTAACTTCTTTTTTAGGGAAATTGATTTTTTCGAATAACGAATCTTCAAAATTTTCAAAATAGTCTTTCGGAGCAGTAAATGCATTTTCTTTAGAAAATGACTGCTCTTTTATTTTAGAAAACACAGTATCTTCAACAGAATCAAAGTAGTTTACTGGAGTAGAAAACCCGTTTTTGTTCTGAGTTATACTCTTAATGTAATCTAAACTATTTTTATTTTTTGTATTCATTTAATTCTTAGACTATAAAGTTCCTTAAAGGTTTAATTAATGTGCATTATTTTTTATATAATCTTCAATCTTTTTCACTGCATGAAAATAAGATGCTTTTAAAGCACCTTCAGAAGTTTCTAATATATCTGAAATGTCTTTGTATTTTAATTCATCAAAATACTTCATATTAAAAACCAATTGTTGTTTTGTTGGCAATGTTTGTATGGCTTTCTGTAAAATTAGCTGAATAGCATCACCATCAAAATTAAGATCGCTGTCTAAATTTGAAACCAAGCTATGTTGATATTCTGTAATATCTACATTTCTTTCTTTTGCTCTTTTATTGATAAAACTAATAGATTCGTTCGTTGCAATTCTATACATCCAAGAGAAAAGTTGACTTTCTTGTTTGAAATTATCAATTCCTCTAAAAATTTTAATAAAAGTGTTTTGTAAAACATCATCTGCATCATCATGAGAAACAACAATTTTACGAATATGCCAATACAAACGCTCTTTATAAGTTGCTACAAGCTTTCTAAATGCTTGCTCTTTTGTTTGAGCATTTTGTAGCTGTTCTATAAAATTTATTTCGTCTACCAACTAATTGTTTTTGTTTTAGACAACAAGTATACAAAAAGGTTTAAGTTAAAAATTATTTAACTGATTTTTTTCTTTTAATGTATCCAAACAATCTGTCTTTCTTTATCAACTCTGCAATTCCTCCAGGTAACATCTCTTCCCATCCTGGTTCGCTACTCATAATCATTTTTAAAACTCTTCTAGAGAAAATGTGTAGGATATCTGGATTGTAGTCTTTAATATCTATAAGTCTTCCGTTATTTTTAAAGAATTTGTATAATTCTTTCATTCTTGGATGTACTTTTAAGTTGTCACTTGTAATGTATTCGCCTGTATTTTCATCTTTATAAGGGTACATGTATATTTTTAAATCTCTATAGAAAAGTTTTCCAAAAGCTTCTAAAATTCCACCACTTACATTGCGATAATATTTTTCATCAAAAATCTGAATGAGGTTATATACTCCCATTGCTAATGCCATTCTTTCTTTTGTAAATTCACTAAAATACTCTACCAATTTGTAGTATTCTTGGAAGTTTGTAATCATTACATTCTGACCAAGAGAACATAATAATTCAGCTCTGTCCAAGAAATCACGTTCATTTATTTCTCCTTCGGCTCTTAAATTTGCCAAGGTAATCTCAAAAATAATTTGTGAATTTTTCGGATCTACTTTACGCTCACTAAAGAACAACTCTTTAGACTTTTCAAACATATCCATGTTTACTTTGGTTACCGGTCTAAAACTACCACGTAAAGCCAAAATATTCTTTTTGTATAGAATTTGTGCAGGCAATAAGTTGTTCCCTTCAGAATCAAACATTACTGCATTTGTCATTCCGTTTTTAACCAATTGCAAACTCATCAAACGATTGTCTACATACATAAAACGCGGACCAGAAAAATTAATCATATCAATTTCTAGCTGATCTTTATTTAAATTGTCATAAAACGACCTTACCAATTCTTTAGGGTTGTCGTTCATGTAAAACGCACCGTAAATTAAATTTACACCTAAAATCCCAAGTGTTTCTTGTTGTAAACGCGCATCGGTTTCTTTAAAACGTAAATGCAATACAATCTCATTGTATTCTTCTAAAGGGTCTAATTGAAAGCGGATACCAACCCAACCATGACCTTTAAATTTTTTACTAAAGTTTATAGTAGCAACGGTGTTGGCGTAACTAAAAAATAATTTATCGGGATGTTTTTTTCTGCTCAATCGCTCTTCTATCAATTCTATTTCGTGAGAAAGCATTGTTTTTAATCGAGGCTCTGTTACATAACGATTGTCAGATTCGATACCGTAAATGGCGTCAGAAAAATCTTTATCATAGGCACTCATTGCTTTTGCAATAGTCCCCGACGCACCACCAGCTCTAAAAAAATTACGAACCGTTTCTTGACCAGCACCTATTTCTGCAAATGTTCCGTAGATGTGAGCATTTAAGTTTACACGCAATGCTTTGCTTTTTGTAGTAGGTACTGCTGTAATCTTTTGATCTCCCTTTAAAGTAATTGACATTGATAAAGTTTTATATAACAAATGTACTAAAATTAAGCTTTTATAGTCAAATTTTATCTTATTTTTGTGTGTATATAGAACACTTTTTATCGTTTATGAAAATCACTTTTTTAGGCACCGGAACTTCTCAAGGAATCCCAATGATTGCAAACAATCATCCGGTTTGTTTGTCAGAGAATCCAAAAGATAAACGATTGCGGTCTTCCATAATGATTTCTTGGGATGCTATAAATTACATTGTAGATTGTGGCCCTGATTTTAGACAACAAATGTTGCGTGAACATGTGCAAAGTATCAACGGAGTTTTATACACACATGAACACGCTGATCATACAGCAGGAATGGATGATTTACGTCCGTTTTGTTATCAGATAGGAGAAATGCCTATTTATCTTGACAAAAGAACCTTAAAGAGTTTGCAGCAGCGTTTCGAATATGTTTTTAGGAAAGAAAACAGATATCCAGGAGCACCCAAAGTGGCAGTAAATTTAGTTGATGATACGGCATTTTTTTTAGATGGAGTAGAGGTTACACCTATAGAAGTCATCCACGGAACACTACCCGTAACTTGTTATCGTTTTGGAAATTTTGCTTATTTAACAGATGTAAAAACAATTTCTGAAACAGAAAAAGAAAAGTTAAAAGGGGTAAAGGTTTTGGTTGTAAATGCATTGCGACAAGAAGCGCATCCTACACATTTTAATTTAGAAGAAGCGCTCGCATTTGTTGAAGAAATAAATCCAGAACGTGCCTATTTTTCGCATATCAGTCATAAATTAGGGTTTCATGATGAAGTTGAAAAGTCATTACCTGCCAATGTGTTTTTAGCTTACGATGGATTGAAAGTTGAGGTGTGATTTTTGAGTTTCGCTAATGTCTCTATTAGGATTAGTTGTGTTTGTATATATTTAATTAAATAGAAATAAGCAATTACCTATTGGCATTGTTGTGGTAAGTATTATTTTTTAATTATAATACTATTTTGAATCCAATTTAACTTATCTTCTATAAATAAAGGATTTATGTCGCCATTTTTTAAATTCATCGAATGGTCTGTGTCAGTATAATTTTTTATTACAAAATTCATTTTTTTTGGAATATTCGAAAGAGATCGTATTGGGTCAACACGAGTGTCTAGTTCTCCGTATTGTAGTAGCAAAGGGCAGTTAATGTTTTCAAGACTACCTTCTAGTGTAAAATGTATATCCTCTGATAGAGGTCTTAATGGTAATATACCTGAAGCATCAGGTCTATATCTTAACCTTGGTGCAACTTCAATCAGTTCATTTATGGCTTTTAGCGTTTTACTTGAAATTTCCCCTTTGCTTATATCTTCGAAATACCTGTCCCAAACCTTGATAGCTTTGTTAATTGTAACATTGTCAATAGCCTTCTGTGAAAGCAAATGCTTATAAATTGCATAAAGTTGATTTTCTTTAAAGGAAGCAGTAGGGCCAGAAACGGCGTTCACAAAAGCTATTTTATTTGGGTTTTTAATTGCCATGTTAAGTGCTAAACGACCTCCTTCACTCATTCCATGTACTCCAACTTTATTGTTATTAATTCCTTTATAATTTGAAAGCCAGGTATGGAGTTCCAGATATTCAACAGTTTTCTCTTTAAAGCTTTGCTGTGTCCAACTCTTTTTTGTTTGTGACAATCCTGAACCAGATTTATCACAAACAAGTGAAGCAATTCCATTTTTTGCAAAAAATCTAGCTTCATATGTATAGTTAGCAAGACCGACATCTCCTCCACCTTGTAAACATAGTATAGCTGGGATTTCACTTTTATCAATTCCGATGGGCTGAAAAAGCAACCCAAAAATCTTTCCATTTGAAGTTTCTATCCATACTGAATCCTGCTTAATTTCATATTGTTCTTTGTCATACTTAGTTTGGCAAATTGCTTGTGAAGTATATACTAAATAAAAAAAAAGGAAAATTAATTTTACTTTCATTACTATTTATTTCAATTATTCTAATTTGCTACAAATTAAAGAATAAGGTTTCATATTAAAGAAAATTATTCAGAGTTGGCTAAGTTATCAAAAAGTGATTTTAGAAACAACCAAATTTGAGCTCTAATCTAGTATGCTAAAATCAATTTGAGGTTGTTTTCCAGTTTTTGTCCTTGTAAAAAGTGTGTTTATTTCAGTTTTGTCATTTGTAAAACCACAGTTTTTTAAGAAGAACATATTGTTTTGGATTCCGCCAGAATAATCCAAACGATTCTGTTTTCTTGCGGTATTGTCTGCCGTAAATTGAATTTGATTCACTTCATGCCAACAATCCACATTGTATACCCATTGATTGCTAAACAATCCTTTTCTGTCATAAACACCTTGCTCTGGAATAAAATTTTCTAAAAAAGAATACAAGCCTTTTAAGTAGCTATGTGTTTTTGGTCTTTTAAATTGTGCAATTAAATGCCATTTGTTTTCTTCTGGATTGAAAAAGTAGGCTGTGTAAATAGTACTATTATTTGTGGTTGGTTTTGCGCCAATTAGAAAGCCATATCTAACGTCTGTCTTACAAGGAAACACTTTATAACTTTGTCCACCAGAACCCTCATCACCAAATTCACCACTATAAACATTTGTTCCTTTTTTTACTAATTTTATTTTGTATTCTTCAGGGATTTCAGACGGTTTGTCTGTTTTGTATGGACTCCAAACTGAAAATAAAATACGTCTTTCTGTTTCTGAATTTGCTTGTATGCCAAAATACCCACCACTAAAGCCATTTGCCATATAATAAGAACCAATAACATCTTGCCCTTTGGGAATTAATAATTCGCTATAAAACCACTCAATGTTTTCTATCTCTTTTGGAATTAAATGTCTTAAATGTACCGAAGGTCCACGTCGTCCCCAGTAAAACTCATCTTTGATGTAAAGAATTTGATTGCTGTCTGATACGCCAATCAAAATATCTCGAATGTTTATAGAAGCATCTTTACTTGATAATTCTAGATCTACATTGTAGTAGCCTTCTTTTTTAATTTGATAATTGCCAATAAAAATACTGTCAAGGGTTGTATTTGTTAGGGAAATATCTTTCTGTAAATTATTGAAAGTGACTTTTATTGTTGTGTTTTTTTGTGCTGTTTTTGTAGTTAATCCTAAAGCATAATTGCCTTTTTCTTTAAAATAGATAAAGGTTCTAATTTTATGTTTTTCCAATTTTGAATGCCTTCTTTTGTAAGAATATCAGATTGTATATAGGTGTTGTTTTTCAAAATCCATGCGTTTCCAGCAGTTGGAATTGTTACATTGTAGGCTAATTTTTGAGTTTCTTGACTGTCGCAGCTCACAAAAAAAGAGATTGAGAGAAGCAGCGCAAAAAGGTTGATAGTAAATTTCATAGTCTAAAAACTAAGATGAGCTTTAAATAAACGAAGCTAAAGCAAAATAGACAAACTAGCAAAGCAAACTGAAATATTAAAGCCTTTTTTCAATCCACTCTTTAAAGCTATAAAAATTTTGAGGTGCAACTCCGTGTCCAACTTGATATTCAGAGTACTCATTTTGTAACTTATTTTCATTTAAATAAGCTGGTGCTTTTCTAGCCCAATCAACAGATAAGACTTGGTCTAAAGCGCCATGAGAAATGTAATAATCGGTAGTAATGTTTAAGCCTGAAACAGATGTTGGCACTAATTTTTCGTTGATATAACCACTCAAAGCAATTACATGTTGCACCTTGTTTGGGTAATTTAAACTTAGCGCATAACTTAAAATTGCTCCTTGGCTAAACCCTAATAAAAAAGTGTTGTCTGGGTCAGTTTTATAAGTTGACTTTATATAGTCTATAAAAGTTGCAATTTTGGTTATTGATTGTCTTGCTTCTTCTAAATTAGAAAACTTTTCATCGTTAGCATCTAAGGTAATTTCGTACCAAGCATAACCTCCAAAACTCATATCAAAAGGGGCTCTAGCGCTAACAATTAACAGTTCTTCTGGTAATTCTGAAGCAAATGAAAATAAATCTTCTTCGTTACTTCCGTATCCGTGTAGTAAAATTAATAAAGCTGGATGCTCTTGTTCGGTTTTTGGTTGTCGAACAATATAATGCAATTCTGAATTCATAAAATTTTAATTGATAACCAATTGATTGTTTGCAAAGATTCCGTATGCTTTTCCTTGTAATTCTTTTCCTAGAAAAGCTGAATTTTTAGAAGTAGACAAGATGTTCTCTTTAGTAAATGTATAGGTTAATTTAGGATTGAATAAGCTGATGTCTGCTTTTTCTCCAACAGCAATACAAGATTTTTTTATGTTAAAAATAGAAGCTGGCTTTGTGGTTAATGCTTCAATACTTTCCTCTAAAGTCAATACAGAATTAATAGCTCCAAAGCAGCTTTCTAAACCGATGGTTCCATTTTTAGCAGCGCTAAACTCTACTTTTTTATGTTCAATATCGATAGGGTTGTGATCAGAGGTAATGATGTCTATAACTCCGTTTTTCACAGCTTTTATCAACGCAGAACAGTCTTTTTGTGTTCGTAATGGTGGTGTTATTTTTACATTGCTATCAAAACCATGCAATTCATTATCATTTAAAGTTAAATGATGTGCGCTAACGCTACAGGTTACTTGTAAACCCTTCTTTTTTGCTTCTCGTATAAGTTTTACAGATTCGGCTGTAGAAATGGTTGGAATGTGTAGTTTTCCACCCGTATATTCAAGAAGAAATAAGTCTCTAGTTATTTGTAAATGTTCTGCCAATGCAGGGATTCCTTTCAGTCCTAATTTGGTGCTGATGTTGCCTTCATTTGCCAATCCACCTGCAGCAATAGAGTCGTTTTTAGGGAAACTTAGAATTAATCCGTTAAAATTTTGAGCGTATAATAGGGCAACTTTCATTAAGTTGTCATTTGCCAACGATTTGGTATAATCGCCAAAAGCGATGGCTCCAGACTGTTGCATGTCGAATAATTCTGCCATTTCTTTTCCTTCGCTTTTTTGAGTTAAAGAGGCTATGGGAAATAGTGTAGTAGCAAAGCCCTTTCCTTTGTTAACTAAAAACTCAACCGCAGATTTATTGTCTATAAACGGATTTGTGTTTGAGTTGATTGCAACCTTTGTAAAGCCGCTTTTTGCAGCAGTTTGTAGTCCGTTTGCAATGGTTTCTCTCTCTTCAAAACCGGGTTCTCCAAAAGACACGCTTGTATCAAACCATCCACAAGAAACATGAAGGTTTTCTAATGTTATGATGTTATTATTTGGTTTAGAAGGGATTGAGTTTTCGATTTTTTCAATTACACCATTGGTAATTAAAATATCTTTTTTTTGATTATTGAATTGACTGCTTTTGTCTATTATAGTAGCTGATTTTAGAAGCGTACTCATGGTTTAAAGAATTTTAAAATCAATATTTCAAAGAGCAAAGATACAATAGCTAGCGCTAAAAACCATTTCCAAAGCCAAGTAACTTTATTTTTCTCTATATTTTTCTGTAAAACAGTAGCAATAGATTCAGAATAGTGTAGGTTTTTATTGTCTTTAATTTTGTCTTTAATGTTTAAAAAAGATAGCTTACTTTCGGATGTATTGTAATTATAAGCAATGTTTTCGATAGTAGTATTGTTTTTAACAACAGTATAAAGCCCTTGTTTTGAGGGGTATTCTTTAGTTTCTAGAGTAGTTTTTGTAGTGAATTGTTGTTGAAGCGGAATAAATGAATTTGTATTGTCTTTTATTGTTAAGACTTCATCTTTATTTAGTGCAGTTGCAATATCAATAAAATTTGTCGCACCTATGGTGTAATAAGGTTTTGGATATTTTGCACTTAGCTTTCCGAAATTATAAAAAACAGGAACTACTAAAGGAGAGCTTGTAAAGTTGCTATTGTCAATATCTAAAGGACTTGCAACCCAGAAAAGGCTTCCGTTTTTTAATGATAATTGTTGAATAAACGGTTGCATATTTTCAAAAATAAGAAGGCTAGAAGCTTGATTAAAGTTAGATCTATAGTAGTTTTTTACAATAGGATATTGAAAGTTTTGCACACTTTTAGAAAAAACATTTTTGAAAAACGGATTTTTAAAGTTGATGTTTGTGATTTTGAGAGAATCTCTTAGTTTGTTTGAAATACTGCCAATATTTATTTTATTAAAAAATGAATTGTATGTAGAAAGGGATGAATTTGTATTTGGTATTACAACCAAACTCTTTCCTTCTGTTAAGTGAGCTTGTAAAAATGTAATTAAGGAATTTGGTAATTCTTTAAGCTCATTTAAAATAATAAGCTCTTGTTTTTTCAACAAATTATAGTTGATATTTTGTAAAGAACTAGAAGTGAAATTAAACTCGTTTTTTGTGTAAATTTTTGATAAGAATTGATGGTTTTTTCCAATGCTAAAAATATTAATTTTTTTATTGGAATTTACCGTAAAATAAAATGTATTATCAAAGCTAAAAACATCATCAAAATCTAATGTTATTTTACCATTAATTTTTTCTTGATTTTGAATAGGGAATGAGATGTTTTTTTTGACATTTTCTTTTATAGAAAAAGTTTGTTTTGATACGATAGAATTATCATTGTAAAGTGCAATAGAAATGTTGTTTTTTACAGCTCCTTGATTTTTTACTGCCACATTTACTGTAAAATTATTGTTGCTTTGATTTTCTATAAATAAGCTATCAATAGAAAGATTATTTTTTTGAGCTTGATTGAGCTTTATGAAGGAAATCGACGATTTTACATTTGTAAAATCAATATTTTTATTTTTATTAATAATTTGAAAATCAGATATTAATATTGATTTAAGTAAAGTATTACTTTTATTTGATTTAAAACTTTCAATTTTTAATAAAACATCCTCTAAGCTTCTAAAAGAAGCGTTAAATTGCAATTCCAACAAGGTCTTCTTAAGCTTATTTGAGTTGATGTTTTCAAAGAAATCGGAATTTGTAAGTAAACTATACGTTTCTTTTTCCGAACTGTTTTCTATAATTTCTTTAATGGTGTTTTGTAATAAATTTCCTTTTTTACCTTGAGAGTTTATGCTTAAAGAATTGTCTAAATAGATAAAAGTATGCTGTTTTTCTTCTGCTTTTTTATTGCTAAAATAGGGCTGTGAAAAAGCAATAATGATGGCGCAAAAAAGCGTAATTCTAGTGGCTAAAATAAGCCACTTTTTTAGGGTAGAACTTTTGCGAGTTTGTAGTACTATTTTTTGTAAAAATGCGACGTTTGTAAAAGGAGTTTTTTTAAACTTTTGCAACTGAAATAAATGTACCAAAATGGGGATGATAACAAAACCTAAAAAGTATAAAATTTCGGGATGTTTAAATTGCATGAGTTGTAATTAGATTTCAAATATAAGGAAACTAAACATACTTTTTTTTAATTAAAATTTTTCAAAAACACCCAATCCAAATAAAGAAAAATCGTATTTTGAAGGGTCATTTTTATCTAAAAGGCGTAACTGAGCGTCTAATTCTGTAACAGCTTTCCAATCATTCTGCTTTCTCTCTAACAAACCTAGTTTTCTAGCAACATTTCCAGAGTGTACATCTATTGGGCAAGATAGCTTTGCAGGTTGGTGCGTTTTCCAAATACCAAAGTCTACACCACAAGTATCATTTCGTACCATCCAACGTAAATACATATTAATTCTTTTTGCTGCTGATCCTTTTAATGGGTCTGAAATGTGTTTTTGTGTTCTATGTAGATGTGAAATTTCAAAAAATTGCGCTTTAAAATTAGATATTGCTGTTTTGTAATTGTCTGTTCCGTCTTTAATAGCAAGTGATTGCTCTAAACCATGATGCTTTTGATAGATGTGCTGTAAAGATTTTACAAACTGTACCATATCCATTGCATTAAAGGTTCTATGCACAAAATTATGGAATCGTTTTAATTCTTTTTCTTGATGATTTATAATGAAATCGTGAGGTGAATTGTCTAGCAAATCCATTAACTTATTTGCGTTGTTGATAATCATTTTACGATTCCCCCAAGCAATAGTTGCAGTTAAAAACCCAGCAATTTCAATGTCTTCTTTTTTAGAAAACTGATGTGGAATTTGAATAGGATCTGATTCAATAAACTTAGGATTGTTATATAAAGTTACTTTCTCGTCTAAAAACTCTTTTAATTCTGATGTAGGAATAATCATTTTTACTTACTAAATAATAACGCCATCTTTCATTGTTAGTGTTCTGTCTGCCATAGCAGCTAGTTCTTCATTATGTGTAACCAACACAAAAGTTTGATTAAACTCGTCTCTTAATTTAAAAAATAGCTCGTGTAAGTTTTTTGCAGCAGTAGAATCTAAGTTTCCACTAGGTTCATCAGCTAAAATTACTGATGGATTATTAATTAATGCCCTAGCAACAGCAACACGTTGTTGTTCTCCGCCAGAAAGTTGATTTGGTTTGTGATGATAGCGATCTTCTAATCCTAAAAAATCTAATAGTTCTTTAGCTTTCTTTTCGGTTTCTTTCTTTTCTTTTTTTGCTATATATGCTGGAATACAAACATTTTCTAAGGCCGTAAACTCAGGTAATAATTGATGAAACTGAAAGATAAAACCAATGTGTTGATTTCTAAACTTAGATATTTGAGCATCCGAAATTTCTTTTAAGGAAACAGTATTCAAAATTAGCTCATAATCTATTTCTAATTGTGGCTTGTCTAAAGTTCCGATTATTTGTAGCAGTGTTGTTTTTCCTGCTCCAGAAGGACCAACAATAGCAACCACTTCGCCTTTTTTTATATGTAAATCAACCCCTTT
>JALQYN010000085.1 GCA_023254055.1 Polaribacter sp. | reverse complement strand
AATAAATAAAGAACAAATACAAAATTATAGATGGAGGAAACACATATGCATTATTTACTACAAATCTTAAAAATGAAAAAATAGTTTTACTTTGCACAAAAAATTAGAAACAATGAAACATTTTTACATCTTTTTATTTTTAATACCATTATTTTCAAGAGCTCAAATAAATGATTGTGTATACGAAGTTGAACAAAAAACAGATTCTACATCATTAAAAGTACTTTCCGAAATTTTAATTGACGAGAAAATTTTTGGAAATACAAATGAATATTTATTTTTTAGTTTATTAAATACCGATGGTATCCCAATGGTAGAATTACAATTATTACAAAAAAGCAAAGATTTCATACCAGCAAAATGCATCAATAATACTTCAAAAATAATATTGCAACTTAAAAATGGTAAAATTGTAACTTTACTTGCAACTTCAGAAGAAGCCTGTAGTACATTGAATTACGATGAAAAAGAAAATAACAATATAAGAATTTTAACAGGCTACTTCTTTTTTGGTAAAACCAATTATGAAGAACTTAGAAATAGTCCGATAATGTTAATGAGAATTCAATATGCAGGAGATTCTAAAGATTATGTTTTAAAAAGTGAATTAAATTCAGAAACATTAAAAACAACTTCTAAACCTGATAGTTATTTTATGGAGTTTTTGAAGTGTGTGGAGTAAATTATAATTTATAGTTGGTAATGAAAATATTCTATTTATTGATATTAACTCTAGTATCAAACTTATCACAATCACAAGGAATCATATCATATACACCATCCGAAATAACATTGGAATTCATCAAAGATTTCAAAAATTGGAATGATTATGCTTGCAATTTGAGTTTGGAGAAGAGCAACAACGATAAACTAATAGAATTAGAATACAAAAAGATACTTTCTAAATTTTGTAAAGAAAATAAAACACATCAAGGCATTTCATATGGAAGCCATTCCAATCACAGTCCTGAATTTGAAAAAATAACAAAAGCTATTGTTAGAAAAGAAAGTGCCATCATTAAAACAAAATTTGTAGACCCTAATAACAGTTTTCGAAATGCAAATTATGAATATCACTTTGTAAAAATAGAAAACAAATGGTTTTTAGAAGAAGTGTATCTTGTTGATAAAGATGGGAAATATGAGGGATTATAGGATTATTCAGAATCGATATTAAACAAAAAAGCCTTGCTAATGCAAGGCTTTTTTGTGATCGCGCCAGGATTCGAACCTGGGACCTACTCATTAGAAGTGAGTTGCTCTATCCAGCTGAGCTACGCAACCTAAAGTTGTTATCGTCGGGGTGGCAGGATTCGAACCTGCGGCCTCCTGCTCCCAAAGCAGGCGCGATAACCGGGCTACGCTACACCCCGAAAAAACAAAAAAGCGGAGAGACAGGGACTCGAACCCTGGCGACGGTTACCCGTCGACAGATTAGCAATCTGCTCCGTTACCACTCCGGCACCTCTCCTATTATTGTTGTAAGAACTTATCTTTTTTGCGGTTGCAAATGTATATTTTCATTCTTAAATATACAACATTTTAAGGAGTTTTTTTAAATATATTTTTATAATTTTTTAAAAAACACTTACAATCAATACAATAGCATTTCAATAAAAACCAAACCATATTATCGAAATCTAAATAAAATCGATTTTCTAATTAGAATAACCTTAAAAACCTTGCCTCAATTCGAATAAAAATAGTAAATTCGCAATTCAAATAATAAACCATTTTATCATGAATAAAAAAGTAGTTATCGTTTCTGCTGTAAGAACTCCAATTGGAAGTTTCATGGGGGCTTTATCTAGTGTACCTGCTACAAAATTAGGCGCTGCTGCCATCAAAGGCGCTTTAAATAAAATCAATTTAGACCCTAAATTAGTTGACGAAGTATTAATGGGAAATGTAGTTCAAGCTGGAAACGGCCAAGCTCCTGCCAGACAAGCCGCTTTGTACGCTGGTTTATCTGAAAGTGTAGCTTGTACTACTGTAAATAAAGTTTGCGCTAGTGGTATGAAAGCCGTTATGCAAGGTGCTCAAGCTATTATGGCTGGCGATGCAGAAATCGTTGTGGCTGGTGGTATGGAAAACATGAGTTTGATTCCTCATTACGTTCATTTAAGAAATGGCGTAAAATTCGGACCAACTTCTTTAGTGGACGGAATGCAAAAAGACGGTTTAACTGATGCATACGACAACAACGCTATGGGTGTTTGTGCCGATTTATGTGCTTCTGAATACAACATTACAAGAGAAGCGCAAGATAACTTCGCAATTCAATCGTATGAGCGTTCTGCAGCAGCTTGGCAAGCAGGCAAGTTTGATACAGAAATTGTTCCTGTAGAAGTTCCTCAAAGAAGAGGTGACGCTATCGTAGTTACTAAAGATGAAGAATATACTAACGTTAAATTAGACAAAATTCCTTCATTAGCTCCTGTTTTTACAAAAGATGGAACAGTTACAGCTGCAAATGCTTCAACAATTAATGATGGTGCCGCGGCTTTAGTTTTAATGAGTGAAGAAAAAGCAAAATCGCTAGGATTAACTCCTTTAGCTTATATTAAATCATATGCTGATGCAGCACAAGAACCAAAATGGTTTACTACTGCACCTGCAAAAGCATTACCAAAAGCATTAGACAAAGCAGGATTATCTGTAGCTGATGTAGATTTCTTTGAGTTTAACGAAGCTTTTGCTGTAGTAGGTTTAGCTAATGTAAAAATCTTAGGATTAGACAATAACAAAATCAATGTAAACGGTGGAGCTGTATCGTTAGGACATCCTCTAGGTTGTTCTGGTGCTAGAATTATAGTGACTCTAATTAGTGTTTTAAATCAAAACAATGCAAAAATTGGCGCAGCTGCAATCTGTAATGGTGGTGGTGGTGCTTCTGC
>JALQYN010000063.1 GCA_023254055.1 Polaribacter sp. | reverse complement strand
AATAAATAGACACAACTTTGATGAGTAGTAGGAATGTCGATTTCTATATTTCCTTCTCCTGTTGCTTCAATCATAAAAACATTCACTTCCGTATGTGTTTTAATCTTTCCAAACTTTCCTTTTTGCTCTCCAGCAACAATTTTTAAGTTGATGTTTCCAGATTCGTCTTTTATTGTTTCCATATCAGTACTTTTTAGATGTTGATATGCAGGTGGAATCATTTTATATTTCGCAGGTAAATTCAACCATAATTGGATTCCTTCTATAGTTCCTCCTTTTTTCACAAACTCTTTTGTTGGAGCTTCTGCATGTATAATTCCTCTACCTGCTGTAGTCCATTGAACATCACCCGCTTTAACAACACTTTCATTCCCTAAAGAATCTCTATGTAATTGTTCACCATCAAATAATAGTGTTATCGGTTCAAATCCCCTATGTGGGTGTGGTCCTAAATCAAATGGATTGTTAAATTCGCTAATTGCATAAGGCCCATAATGGTGTAATAATATAAATGGATCTACATTTTCCACTTCATTTGTTGGTATGGGTTGTCGCAAACGGATTGGTCCCATATTTACCATTGGACTTTCTCCTACATGCTTAATAGTTTTATGTTTTTTCATTTTTTATCTGATTTTATCTAGCAAATCACTCAAGGTTTTTGCTTCCTCTTCAGTTAAATTATCAATAAATGTAATGTCAAAATTACTATCAATTTTTGACAATAATTTTAATCCAGCTTCAGAAATATGTATGTAAACAACTCTTCTATCATGCTCACAACGTTCTCTTTCAATCAGATTTTTATCACATAATTTATCCATTAATCGAGTGGCATTTGGAGCCCTCTCAATCATTCTTTCTTTGATTAACTGAACCTTAATTGGCTTTCCAGCTCCTCGTAAAATTCTTAAAATATTGTATTGCTGTGGCGAAATTCCGTAAGGCTTAAAATATTCATTCTCCTTACTGCTTAACCAATTAGAAGTGTATTTTATATTAATAAGTGCTTTTACTTTTTGATTCGGAAATTTAGAGTTAATGTCTTTAGATATATCTCCCATAAGATGTTTTTTTATACAAATTTACAATTGTTTTCCAAGGAAAATAATGTAACTACATATTATTTAATTGATAAGACAAAGCTTTGGACGGACATTGATCTATTTGATGTTTAATCTGTTCATTTGTTGCTCCGTCTAATTTTATCCAAGGTTTTTCTCTTGGGTCAAAAACTTCAATTAGTCCTTTCCAACATTTTTTAGAATGAATACACATTCCTGGTTGCCAAACAACAGTAATTTCATCATTACTATATGTTTTTTTAAGTTCCTTTTTATTATCCATGATTTTTCAATTTAAATTGCTGATTCAAATTTCTGAACGGCTTCTGATAGATTCGCTTTCATTTCTTCATTCTTTAATTCTTGTTCGATAAAATGTTCGTAAAAATTTGGTAAAGAAAATGTTGCAACAATATCAGCTCCCATATGTGGAAAAGTAGTCGTCGCTGATTCTAAAACTGTTTTCCCTCCCCTTGCTCCAGGTGAAGTTGCCATTAATAACACTGGTTTTTCTTTAAAAACTTTTCGGTCTATTCTTGAAACCCAATCAAATAAATTTTTAAATGCAGCTGAGTATGATCCATTGTGTTCTGCCAATGAAACGACAAACCCATCATAATTACTTAATAATTCATTGAATCTTAAAGCAGCATTTGGAAAACCCTCTGCTTCAATTTCTAAACTAAAAATTGGCAAAGAATAATCATTTAAATCTGCTACTTCAAAAGTTGTATTAGTTACTTTTGAAGCTGTATAAGTTGCTAATTGCTTGTTTATTGAGCTTTTACTATTACTCCCCGCAAATGCTAAAATTCTTTTCATATAAATATCATTAATTCAAGTACAAAGTTACATATAATAAATTTATTTTCCAAGGAATATATTTCCAAGTAATATATTAGTAAATAAAACAACACATTTTTGTACCTTAGCCTTTCAATTTATAGACAATATTAATGGATATTAACTTCAATAAAAACGAAGATTACAATAAGCTTTTAGCTTCTGATTTAAAAAACAGGTTGGTAAAAGTAAAGCTTGGAGGCGGAAAAAGCAGCATAGAAAAACATAAAGCAAAAGGCAAATTAACTGCTAGAGAAAGAATCAGCTATTTATTAGACGACAACTCTAAAAGTATTGAAATTGGAGCTTTTGCTGGAGATGATATGTATGCTGAACATGGTGGTTGTCCTTCAGCAGGAGTTGTTGTAAAAATTGGATATATTAAAGGAAAACAATGTATTGTTGTTGCAAACGATGCTACTGTAAAAGCTGGTGCTTGGTTTCCAATTACTGGAAAGAAGAATTTAAGAGCCCAAGAAATTGCCATAGAAAACAAATTACCAATTATTTACTTGGTAGATTCTGCAGGTGTGTTTCTTCCGCTTCAAGATGAAATTTTTCCAGACAAAGAACATTTTGGTAGAATCTTTAGAAATAATGCAGTAATGAGCAGCATGGGAATTACTCAAATTTCTGCAGTGATGGGAAGTTGTGTGGCAGGAGGTGCTTATTTACCTATTATGAGTGATGAAGCTTTGATTGTGGATAAAACCGGAAGTATTTTCTTAGCCGGAAGTTATTTGGTAAAAGCTGCTATTGGAGAATCTATAGACAACGAAACATTAGGAGGTGCAACAACACATTGCGAAATTTCTGGTGTTACAGATTACAAAGCGCTAGATGATAAAGATGCTTTAGATAAAATCAAAAATATTATTGATAAAATTGGTGATTTTGACAAAGCTGGATTTAGTAAAGAAGAAGCTTTTCCTCCAAAAGAAAAAGAGGATGATATATTTGGAATCTTACCCAAAGAAAGAAATGCACAGTATGACATGTTAGAAATTATCAAACGCTTGGTTGATAATTCTGAATTTGAACAATACAAAGAAGGTTACGGGAAAACAATTTTAACTGGTTATGCCAGAATAGATGGCTGGGCGGTTGGAATTGTAGCTAACCAACGAAAATTGGTAAAAACTAAAAAAGGTGAAATGCAATTTGGAGGTGTTATCTATAACGACTCTGCGGATAAAGCAACTCGTTTTATTGCAAATTGCAACCAGAAAAAGATTCCGTTAGTCTTTTTACAAGATGTAACAGGCTTTATGGTGGGCAGCAAATCTGAACATGGAGGAATCATCAAAGATGGTGCTAAAATGGTCAATGCCGTTAGCAATTCTGTGGTACCAAAATTTACAATCATTATTGGTAATTCTTATGGAGCAGGAAATTACGCCATGTGCGGAAAAGCTTACGACCCAAGATTAATTGTTGCTTGGCCTAGTGCCGAATTAGCCGTAATGAGCGGAAATTCTGCCGCAAAAGTATTATTACAAATAGAAACCGCATCTTTGAAAAAGAAAGGTGAAAAAATTACTCCAGAAAAAGAGGCAGAACTTTTCAATAAAATAAAAGATAGATACGACAAACAAATCTCACCATACTATGCAGCTGCAAGAATTTGGACAGATGCAGTCATCAATCCATTAGAGACCAGAACTTGGATTTCTATGGGAATTGAAGCTGCAAATCATGCCCCAATTGAAAAGCAATTTAATTTGGGAGTTTTACAAGTTTAACAAAAAAATCCACGCTATGGAAAAGAACATTTTATTATCTATCATTTACCTATTAGTCCTTCAAACTACCTACAGCCAGAAAAAAACAACTACATCTAAAAGCTCTGAAACTTATGTCTCAATAAAAGTTTTTAAACAAATATATAATAGAGATCTTACAAAAAACGACTTACAACATCTTAAAATTAGAGGCAAGGACACATTAATTTTAATAAAAGATAAATCTAAAGTTAAAGAATACATTTCTAAAATCAATAATAAAGCTGAAAACAAAATATTAGGGAGAGTTCAGGAGCATAAAGCATATATGCCTTTGAGTCAATACAAAAAAAGATATAAGAAAGTAATTACTCAAAAAGACATTGATAACTTTATATTTAGAAATGGTGATACTTTAATAATGATCAATAATAAAGAGTTTTATAACAAAAAAATCTCTGTTCCATATCAACCAAAAGATTCAACATTTCTAGAAGCATATAAAGATGTTGTGTATCTAAAATATCATTATAAAAAACCTACTAAAGAGATAAGACTTCGTTACTGGAAGAATGAAATTAAAATATTTATGACTAAGAATGTTGATAGGAAAGTAAAAAAAGAATTAAAAAAATTTACGAAGTACTTATCAAAAGAAGTAGATTCATTAAAAATTTCATTTATAAACAAATTAGAGAAATCAAATTACATTATTTATGGTATCAATTCTGAAAAAGATTATAAATACGAACCAAGCTTAAAAAGTAAAAATATAGAATATCGAATTTATTGGAATGGAAAACAACAATTTTACCACGCAAAACTTAAGATAGACTCTAGATCGTATGAAAATAAAGATGACTTAATTTTGAAGTCTAAAAAAATGTTTTTAAAAACTTTAGGTCAATTTTCTTGGTCATACAAATTACCAAAAGAAGGATACTTTTCTTTGAAATATTTCAAGGAAAAAAAATTCACCAAATTAGATTTAGAAATTTTAAAATATCATTATTCTTATGGAATTTGCAAAGGAACTAACTTAATAACATTTGAAGAACAACATAAAAAAGCAAAAGAAATTTTCAAAAAAACAGGAAGACATCTACAATTTATTCATCTTAATGATTAAGGTTTTCACTGTCCAAAAAATTTTAGATATTTGCCAAAATTAAATTACTAGTTAAAATGGGAAGAGCATTCGAATTTAGGAAAGCAAGAAAAATGAAGCGTTGGTCTGCAATGGCAAAAACTTTTACCAGAATTGGTAAAGATATTGTAATGGCTGTTAAAGAAGGCGGACCAAATCCAGATACGAATTCGCGTTTAAGGGCAGTTATACAAAATGCCAAGGCAGCTAATATGCCAAAAGAAAATGTAGAACGCGCTATCAAAAAAGCTAGCGATAAAGATACTGCAGATTTTAAAGAAGTATTATTTGAGGGTTATGCGCCACACGGAATTGCAATTGTCGTAGAAACAGCAACAGATAATAATAATAGAACGGTTGCCAATGTTAGAGCAGCATTTAATAAATGTGATGGAAACTTCGGGACTTCTGGTTCGGTAATTTTTATGTTTGATCACACCTGTAATTTTACCGTAAAAAAAGAAGATATTACTGTTGACATGGAAGAACTCGAATTAGAATTGATAGATTTTGAAGTGGAGGAAATTTTTGACGATGAAGAAGGGGTTATCATCTACGCTCCTTTTGAGCAGTTTGGATCTATTCAATCTTATTTTGAAGAAAATAACATCGAAATACTATCATCAGGTTTTGAACGAATTCCAACAACAACCAAAAAACTATCTGAAGAAGAACAGGCTGATGTAGAAAAACTCTTAGAACGTTTAGAAGAAGATGATGATGTGCAAAATGTGTATCACTCTATGGAAATGTAATCTATAAAAAAGCAAAAGCCGTATAAATTATACGGCTTTTTTTTACACTTTATAAATTTTGTTGATTTTATGATTTATCCCCCGATTTCATTCCAATCTTCCCAATAATTTATATAAAATGTACAATCCAAAACTACATTAATTTTAAAGAAAGAAATAACACCTACCTACAACTAATCTACTACAATGTTATTTTTATTAAACAAAAACTACTACATTTATCTCAAATATAAAATATGAGAAGAATTCAGCAATCAAATTTCAAGAAAATTCTATTTTTAATTTTCTGGTTATTAAGTGTACAAGCTTTTTGTCAAGAAACACTTATAAAAAACGGAGACACTTGGAGTTACTTTGACCAAGGTTATTTAAACGACAATTGGTACAAGGAGACAGATTTTTCAAATTGGAAATCAGGTGTTACTCCAATTGGATATGGGGATAGGTTTGTAACCACAAATATTAACTATGGTAAAAGCGAAGAAGATAAAGATTTAGTAAAATACTTTATTAAAAGAATCAACATAAAAAACCTTTCAAAATTTACAGGAATAGAATTCAAGCTTCAAAGAGATGATGGTGCTGTTGTGTATGTTAATGGGAAAGAACTCTATAGGGATAATATGCCACAAGGAAACATAACTGCTGAGACAAAATCTTTACACGTAGTAAATACTGAAGATGAGAAAATATTTTACAAAAAGGTTTTTGATAAATCTATTTTTAAAGAAGGGTTAAATACCATAGCTGTTGGTGTTCATCAATATAACCCTTACTCAAGTGACTGTATTTTTAGCATGGAAATTGTAGGACATAATGATCCAAATATTTTAATTGAGGTTGTTAAAAATCAAATAAGCAACAAAAATTCTCTAGAAGCAAAAATTGATGTTTTAAATTATAATTTCTTACTAAAAAACACAACTACACAGCTAGAAATTTATAAAAACACAAACCAGAATCTTAAATTTTTTCTTGCTTTTATCTCATTATTACTCCTATCTATCATAGCTGCTTTTCTATTTTTCTTGTATAGAAACAAAAAAAATGAAGAGCAAACCAAAAAAGAGATTAAAAAAATAAATTCTGCTGCTTTAGAAAAAGAAAAAGAAATGATTTCTTACTCTAATCAATTACTGTATCATAAGCAGCATTTAAAAGAGATCAAAGCAGATCTCAAGTTTATAAATTCTGACAGCAATAAAGCAATTCAAAACATCATCAAGCAAATCGATTTCATCATCGACAACAAAGACGAATGGAAAGAGTTGAAATTACACTTCGATGCAGTTTATGATGGTTTTTACGATTCTTTAATTAGTACATACCCAACCCTCACAGAAACTGAATTAAGGCATTGCATGTTTATCAAATTACACATGCAAACCAAAGAAATTGCTAGAATTTTAAATATAGATCCAAGATCTGTACAAACAGCAAGATACAGAATTAAGAAAAAACTAAATTTAACAGAAGACCAGGACCTAAGAAGTTTTTTAATTACTGTTTAAAAAGTGAATCCAGCGTTTTTTTACGTTGGATTTTTTTTGTGCTTGTTTCTACAAATGCATCTACAAAGTAAATTGCTTTTGGCATTTCAAACCTTGAAAGGTTTTTAGCTTTACTTAAAATGATTGTTGTTGTTTTACCTTCAACAACTAAAATTAGTTTTTCACCAAGATTTGCATCTGGAACTCCAGCTACAAAAAAACGTTGTTTGATAATTTTTGCTAATTTTTTTTCAATTTCTTCTGGATGTAATTTAATACCGCCTGAGTTTATCACATGATCTATTCTCCCAAGCCATTTAAATTTATTTTTAGAGATAATCATTACAACATCGTTTGTAACAATTTGAACATCTGAAACTTTAGGTGCATTAATTACCAAACAATTTCTAGAATCTTTTGAGATTGAAACATTTGGCAATGTGGTGTAACTAGATTTTTCTACTTCACTAGAGGTACGATTTTTAAAACCATTTAATTGTTTTACCGCAATATGTGTACACGTTTCTGTCATTCCAAAAGTTGCAAATATTTTGGTAGGTACATCTTGAATTTTAGAAGTTAATTCTTCTGAAACAACTCCGCCACCAACAATTAATTTTTTAATCCTATAGATTTGAGAAAGCGAATTTTGTAATTGCAAGGGTACCATTGCAGAAAAATCATATTTCTTATTTGTGTTTTCTAAGGGAGAAGAAACAGGTTCAATTACATCTAAATTCCAACCCAAAACAAACGCTCTAACCAACATCATTTTACCAGCAATAAAATTAGTTGACATACATAATAGTGCGGTTGTATCTTCGTACAAATCAAAAAAAACTCCAGTAGCCAAAGCAGAATTTACCATAAATTCTTTTTTAAGCTGTATGGTTTTTGGTTTCCCTGTAGAACCAGAAGTTTGAATTTCAACGAAATCTTTCTTATCAAACCAATCTGTGCAAAATTGATGTAAATACTTAGATAAACCTTCGGAAAAAGCAATCAATTCTTTTGAAGTGGAAAAAGAATTTCCGTTGAGTATAAAATTACTATGTAACTGATTATTCTTCATTAATTATAGGAATTTCAACTTTTCCAAATAGTTTACTCTTCCAATTTGTCCATCCATATTTTTTAGAAAAAATAAGCAATAATACTGGATACAATACAAAAACACCAATAAACATTTCTGACCCAACTGCAGGCTCAGAGGTATCAATAAACAAGGCATCAGTCCTAAAAACCATCCAATCTGTAGTAACTAAAAAGGCCGCAACAATATTGTTTGAAGCATGTAAACCTAATGCAAGCTCAGTTCCTTCATCCATTAATGTTGTAATTCCGTATAACAAACCTGTTCCAATATAAAAAATCATTAGAATATACCCCAAACGTTCTACTTCAGGATTCATTCCGTGTAACAATCCAAAAATTACTGATGTAATTAGTAACGGAAACCATCTATTTTTAACCAAGGTTCCAAATCCTTGCATCAGATAGCCTCTAAAAATTAATTCTTCTGTACTGGTTTGAAAAGGCAAAAACACAAATGAAACAAATAACAACGTAAAAAATGGTACCGGTTTAAAATTCCATGTATAATTCTCTGGAGATAAATACATTCCAATAAAAATAGACACTACAGAAATAGCTCCCCATAAAGCAAAAGCATAAAAAACACGTCTCCAATCAATTTTAGTTCTAGAGGTTACAATAGAAACAAAGCTCTTTTTATGCATATATTTTACACATAAAAACAGCGTTAAGAGGCCAATCATAAAAGTAAAAATCATTAAAAACAAGAACAAACTTGAGTTCATTCCTATATTCATAAAACTAGATTCTGCTCCTTTTTGAAATTTTTCTAAATCTCCATCTACTTGAAAATATGCAGCGACAACCAATGGAATACTAGCAATTTGAATTCCAATAAACACCAACACCACTGTCAATAAATACCTCCAAGTATTATTCTTTCCTGTAAAACCTTTTTGTATAAAATCCATTTTTAACTTAAATTAAAATTCCACTTCTTTAAATTGTTGTAATGCAAATTACCTCTTATAATTTCTAAAGGAGCTTCAAAATTATTTGTATATAAACCTCCAGTTCCTAATCCTTGCGGCATCTTATTTTGCAATGTGTATGTGAATTGCGCTATAGCATTCAACCCAACATTACTTTCTAAAGCCGATGTAATCCACCATGAAATGTTGTGCTTTGTTGCATTTTCAATCCACTCTGTACTTCCTTTAAATCCACCAATTAAACTGGGTTTTAAAATTATGAATTGCGGTTGAATTATTTGTAGTATTTCTTCTTTTTTTGTTTTAGAAAAAACACCTATTAATTCTTCATCTAGCGCAATTGGCAACGGAGTTTGTTCGCATAGTAAAGCCATCTCTTCGAACTGACCCTGTTTTATAGGTTGCTCTATAGAATGAATTTCTAAAGCTGACAAACGTTTTAATTTTTCTAATGCTTCTTTGGGCGTAAATGCTCCGTTAGCATCAACTCGCAACTCAATATCTTTGGAAGAAAATTCTTCTCGGATTGATGTCAACAACTCTAATTCTGTATCAAAATCAATAGCTCCAATTTTCATTTTAATACATGTAAAACCAGAGGAAATTTTTTCTTTGATTTGAATTTTCATAAACTCTTTAGTCCCCATCCAAACCAACCCATTTATCGGAATTGATTTTTCTCCTTTTGTAAATTCTGAAGGAAATAATTCAAATGGCGATGTGCTTTGCAAAGACAAAAATGCCTGTTCTAATCCAAACTGAATACTTGGAAAGTTGTAAACTTCATTTAATAATTTTTCTAATCCAAGGTTGATATTACTACAAACCCATTTTAGCTTTTCTTCATAATCGGACCTGTCGTCAATACTCAATGTTCTTAGAATTCCGCATTCACCAATTCCATGTTTATCATTTTTAGTGATTATGATAAACCAAGTTTCTTTGGTTTTTAAAACTCCACGTGATGTACCGCTAGGTCTTTTAAAATTGAGAATATATTTATGATAAGTAGCCTGCAAAGGTTTATTTATTGTATAGTGCAATTCTATTTCCTTCAGAATCTAATACCAATGCCATATATCCAATTTCATTAGAAATTAACGTTTTTGTTTGTAGTATGTTACCTCCTGCCGCTTCTACTCTAGCCAATTCATCTGAAACATCTCCAGATTGTGAATTAAAATAAACCACAGCACCATGAGTAGAAGAGGGAATGTAATTTCCTTCACTTTTTACTAAAGAACCACTAATTCCAGGTGCAGTAATATCTTCGGCTGGCGGAAACCAACCCATTAAAACTCCTCCAAAATCTTGAATTGAAATTTCTACATTAAAAACTGTTTCGTAAAATTTCTTAGCCCTGTCCATATCTAAAACAGGGATTTCAAACCAACTGATCATATTTACTTCCATACTTATTGTTTTTCTATATACGATTTAAAATCATCTAAATATTTTTGATCTATCTCTGTAAACATTCCTTTAAAATAAGGAAAAACACAGCTCATTAGATAAGAATCACTTTTACAAATTACCTCTTTTATAATTGTTGTTTTCCCATTAGAAAAGCTAAAATTATAATCATCTGTTTTTAACATGTCATTAGCGTCCAAAAATAAAGTTACCTTTTTATTTGGAATGAAAGCCAATACCTTTTCATTCATCTCCATTTCTTTTCCTTCATTTTCTATAATCATTTTGTATTCACTACCAACGATGCCTGGCTTAACATTAATTGGCTCAACTGATTTTACATCTGTTAAC
Organism: Polaribacter sp.; assembly: GCA_023254055.1. Lineage (GTDB taxonomy): Bacteria > Bacteroidota > Bacteroidia > Flavobacteriales > Flavobacteriaceae > Polaribacter. The sequence goes on along the minus strand of JALQYN010000063.1, from coordinate 37,184 downwards.
CATTCTTTCATCAATTCTTGATTGTTGAATACTGAAAAAACGGTGTCAATTGGTTTTTCAATTTCTATTCTTACTTGATAAGTTGTTTCTTTAACAATTAAACCTGTTGAAAAAAACACAATTACCAAAACAGTAACAATTCCTAAAATAATTTTAATTCCTTTCATTTTATAATTCAATTGAGCTTCCTATTTCTAATAAAATTAGCTCCTTAGATTTTAGTTTAAACTGCTGTTTTGCATCATCAATATTAATTTCTATTGGAGGAAATGTATTAAAATGACAACCAATAATTTTGTTGCATTCTATAAAATCACTTGCAATAATTGCTTCTTCAACCCCCATTGTAAACGTGTCTCCAATGGGTAAAATTGCGGCTGTTAATGTTGCAAATAATGGTATTAACTTCATGTCAAAACTAACTGCAGTATCTCCTGCAATATAAATTGAATTGTTGTTTGCTGTAAGTATAAATCCACCAGGTTGACCACCATAAGACCCGTCTGCAAAAGATGAAGTATGGATTGCATTTACATATTTGGCAGAAAACTCTTTACAAGAAAAAGTTCCTCCATGATTTAAATGATGCCCCTTTACATCTTTATCCAAAAAATGATTTACAATTTCGTAATTAGAAATGATTATTGCTCCTGTTCTTTTTGCTATTTCTTCAACATCTAACACATGGTCTTGATGTGCGTGAGTTACTAAAATATAATCTGCTTCTAAAGAAGCAATATCAATATGAGAGGCTTTTGGGTTACCTGTTATAAATGGATCTACAATAATATGAATTCCGTTTACCTCAATTCCAAAACATGCGTGTCCGTAAAAAGTAATGTTCATTTTTTTATTTTGTTCTCAATCTTCTTTTTCTAACATAGAAAAATAGAATGAACAAAATAATAATAAATGGCCATATATTAATCAAATACAAGAAAAAATCCTTTACATTTTCAAATCCTTTTTTAAATGCTTTAGAAATTTTACCTATAAAACTAGTTTCACTTGCTGCAATTTGTTTGTAAAAAGTAATATTTAATGTTGAAAAAGAAATTTGATTTTGTAAATATTTCAATCTACCTTCTGTAGATTCTATATCTGATCTTAAGTTTCCTAATTCTCTTTCTACATCTAAAATTTCCCTAACAGTTTTCGCTTTCTTTAGGATTTCTAAATACTTTGCCTCTAGGGCTTTCTTTGTTTTTAATCGAGCCTCAACATCTAAAAATTGCTCTGTTACATCAGAAATTCTAATATTCTTTGAATCAAATTTTTCTACCCCTTTTGCAATTTCACTTAAGATTATATCAAATTTTTCAGCTGGAACTCTTAACGAAATAGTACTGCTAATTCTATCAATAGATTTGTATTCATTATCACTAGCTATATAGCCATTGTTCTGATTTACCAAATTAACAATACTAGTTCTAGTTTTTTCTAAATCTTTCGTTTCAAAAGAAATAGTACCTGTTTTGATTAATTTTCTTTGAATAGTTGTTTCATTATTTCTTGACGGAGGTTGTTCAAGTTTTTGAGCTGCTATTGATTTTCTTGAACTTTTTGCATCAAACTGAATTGTTTCTAGTTCAGCTGCTCTATCTTGATTTGTATCACAAGAAACAGTCAATAGTAAAATGCTTATAAATAAAAATACTTTTCTCATATTAATTTTGATTTAAGTTATAAAACTTGACCTAATCCAAAAAGAATGCCAAAAAGGAAAGTGCTTAAGGCTACTTTTTTTAATTCGCCATCTAAATCAGCTTCATGGGAGTTTTTAACCACAAAAAGAAGGTGTTTTGCTAACGGGATATAGGCTATCAAAAACAAAAATTGTATTGGATTTTTATATTGAATAACAACATATAGAAATGCAAATAAGAAAGATGCAATTATTAAATAGTAATGATAATATTTTGCAAAATCTGCTCCAATTTTTACAACCAAAGTGTTTTTACCAACTTTTTTATCATTTTCTCTATCGCGCATATTGTTTAGATTCAACACTGCTGTACTTAACAATCCGACTGAAAATGCTGGAAGAAAAATGGTGAAATTAACTTCTTTTGTAAACAAAAAATACGAACCAACTACACTTAACAACCCGAAGAACAGAAAAACAAAAACATCTCCAAAACCACTATAACCATAAGCAGATTTACCAACAGTATATTTTATGGCTGCTGTAATAGATGCTACTCCTAAAGCAAAAAACAATATAGAATACCCAAAATTATCTTTTCCAAATGCAACAAAAATTAAAGTTAACGCAACAATTAATGTGCTAATTATGGTAATTAGCATTGCTAATTTCATTTGCTTTGGTGAGATCACTCCTGAAGCAACCAATCTTTTTTCTCCAGTTCTATTGTCGTCTGTTCCTTTAATTCCGTCTCCATAATCATTGGCAAAGTTTGACAAAACTTGAAATCCGATAGTAGTTAAAATCGCTAACCAGAAAATGGGTGATTTATAAATTGGATTTGCGCCAACTGAAACAGTTGTATTGAAAAAACTTTCTGAAAATTTAAAGGAACTATCATTATTTCCTAAAAAACTTCCAACGATAATTCCAGAAACAGATAACGGTAAGGTTCTTAATCTAGCTGCTTGTAAAAAATTTTTAATCAAAAGGAATTATTTAGATTTTAGTGCTTTTTCAATGGCTAATCTTTTACCATCTTTAACAGCTTGTACAAAAGCATCAGGATATGTATTCAATAAATTTCTTCTTACTTTTCTAGCCTCTGAATACGAAGAAAAAGATCCAAATCTATAAACAAACAGATTGTTTTCTTTATACGTTACAACATCTTTAGCCGCTGCTATTTTATTATTTCCATATTCAAAAGCTCCGATTTGGATAGTAAAAATTAAGGGTTGTGCAATAATTTCTTCTTTTACAACTTCAACAGGTTTTTCTACTTTTTTTACAGGAATTTCTACTTTTTCTTCTTGTTTTTTACCACAAGAAATAAACACTAAAAAAATACCCATTAAAAATATTTGTGCTGTTTTCATAACTACTAAATTTATAATTCGTTTGCTTGTGCAATTAACTCTGCTATATCTAAAACTAAAACATCAGCTTCTTTTTCTTTAAATTTAACCCCATCAATCATCATCGTATTACAATACGGACAGCCAGTGGCAATAATTTCTGGGTTCGTTTCTAAAGCATCTTCTGTACGCAACACATTAATATCTTTATCTCCTTTTTCTGGTTCTTTAAACATTTGTGCTCCTCCAGCTCCACAACATAATGCTGTAGATTTACTACGTTTCATTTCAGTTAAGTGAACTCCCAAACGCTTAATTAAATCTCTAGGAGATTCATATTCATCATTTGCTCTCCCCAAATAACATGGATCATGATAAGTTAGTCTTTTATTTTTTAAAATTGAGTCATTTACAGAAAGTCTTCCGTCAGCTATTAATTTTTTAATGTATTGTGTATGATGAAAAACAGTATACTTTCCTCCTAAACTTGGATACTCATTTTTTAGCGTATTAAATGAATGTGGGTCACAAGTTACTATTGTTTTCACTTCATATGCATTTAAAACCTCAATGTTTGTAACAGCTTGCATTTGAAATAAAAATTCATTTCCAGCCCTTTTTGCTGCATCTCCAGTAGAACTTTCTTCTGTTCCTAAAACAGCAAAATCTACATTTGCTTGGTGTAATATTTTTACAAAAGCTCTTGTTATTTTTTTAGCTCTATCATCAAAACTTCCAGCTGCCCCAACCCAAAACAACACTTCTGGTTGTTTTCCTTGAGCCATCATTTCTGCCATTGTAGGTACTATCATCTTCTTTAGTTTTTAGTTGTTAGTTTTTAGTTTTTAGTTTTGAGTGATTACACTAAAAATTAAGAACTCAACATTCAAAATTTTATTTATTTATAACTTCTCGACTTCGCTCAAAGTGACATTTAATATCTATTTCAAAAATCAAAGAACAATGTATCACTGATAACTGATAATTGAACACTTACTATTGAATTTATTCTTCGTCTTTCCAGTTCAAACGATCCATTTGGTTGTATTGCCAAGGTGCTCCATTGTTTTCGATGTTGGTCATCATCATATTTAATTCTTGCGGTGCAGCACTCTCTTCCATGACTAAGTATCTTCTCATGTCCATAATAATAGATAATGGGTCTATATTTATTGGGCATTCTTGCACACAAGCATTACAACTTGTACACGCCCATAATTCTTCTGGTGTTATATAATCATTTAGTAGTTGTTTACCATCGTCTTTAAAAGTTCCTCCATTTGCATCGATATTTGCCCCAACTTCTTCCATTCTATCACGAGTTTTCATCATAATTGCTCTAGGTGACAACTCTTTTCCGGTAAGATTTGCCGGACAAGAAGATGTACATCGTCCACATTCAGTACAGGTATACGCATTCATTAATTGAACCCAGTTTAAATCAGTTACATCTGAAGCTCCAAATTTTTCAGGAACTTCATCTTCTGCCCCTTCTGCTGGTGCTGCGTAAGGATCTGCACTTGGATCCATCATTAATTGAACTTCTTTTGTTACCGCCTCCAAATTATCTAATTGCCCTTTTGGCTGCAATTTGGCATAGAATGTATTCGGAAAAGCTAATAAAATGTGTAAATGCTTTGAATAGTATAAATAATTTAAGAAAATTAAAATTCCAACAATATGAATCCACCAAGCAGATTGCTCTATAATGTGTAACATTTCTGGGGTAAACCCTTTCAATATTGGATATACAAATTGACTTATTGGATTCCCAATTCCTGCTTCTTGAAAAGCAATGTCTGAAGCATTCATTACAATAAATAAAGACATTAAAACCATTTCGAAATAGAGAATAATATTCCCATCATTCTTTGGCCACCCTTTCATTTCTTTATTCCAAAAACGCTTCAATTTAATTACGTTTCTTCGAATCCAAAAAACAATAACAGAAACAAAAACCAACGCTGCTAATATTTCAAAAGTTCCGATTAAAAAGGCATAAAACCCATCACCTAAAATAGGTTGAAAAACACGATGTGTTCCAAGCAATCCATCAATAATAATTTCTAAAACTTCAATGTTTATAATAATAAACCCTAGATAAACGGCTACATGTAATATTCCAGAAACAGGTCTTCGAACCATTTTATATTGCCCCAATGCAATTTTAGCCATGTTTTTCCATCTCGCAGCTTTATTGTCCGATCTATCTACCTCTTTTCCTAATTTAATATTCCGAATTAGTTTGCGAATATTTTTTACAAAAAAACCGATTCCGGCTATGAGTATAAGTGCAAAAATGATGTTTGGTATGTATTGCATATCTATTTTTTTGTACGTTTATTTTTATTGATAACTTCAATGAAACTCATCAACAAAATTAGTTGAATACAGCTATATTATTTATCTGTGAGCGGATTTGTTAATGCTCAGAATAACTTTTGTCCTACTCCTTTAATTTTTAATCTCAGCTTTTTTGTTTTTATCAGGATTGTATGGTTCTGCTTTTTTTCCGAAAAGAGAGAAATGTACAAAACGTTTTGGATTTAACTTCATTTCTCTAATCAACTCTTCTAACTCTTTAGACATGTTGGTTAAATTGTTATACATCGCATCGTCTTTTACCAATTTCCCTAATGTTCCTTCACCTTTTTGAACACCTACCATTAATTGATTCACGTAATCTAAAGATTCTTGTGCTTTTTTAATAGTCATACCAATGTTTGCATTTACTAAAGTATCTGATAACTTCATTAAGTTTTCTGTTATAACTCTAGTATTATCAAACGTATTTTTGATTCCAACTTTACTAGAATCTAACAGTTGATTTACAGAACCTAATGTTTTTCTAAAATCATTAATTGTATATTCTATCCCTTTAATACTTTTATTTAAACTTTTTCTAGATTCAATAGTAAGTGTTTGATTTAACCCTACCAGTAAAGAGTCTGCACTAACAATCACATTTTCTAGCTTAGCCTGTAATGGATTCAATTTTTCACCAACTGATGAAAAAATATCTGATTCTACTTCTCCTTTTAAAGAATCTCCATCAATTGCCATTTCTCCTTCATAAGAAGGAATAATTGCTAAAGATTGCCCTCCCATTAAGCTTGCGCTATAAATTTTTGCAATACTACTTTTCGAAAATTGAAAATCATTTTCAATTAACAATTCTACAATTAACTTTCCTCTTTTTTCTGGGTTCGTATTGAATTTTATATCAACAACACTTCCAACTTGTAGTCCGTTTATCGTAACACTACTAGATTTTTTTAACCCCTGTATATTATTATACTCAACAAAAAAATGACGTTGACTTTTAGCAAATATATTTTCTCCTTTCAAGAAGTTAAATCCCCAAATAAAAAGAGCAATAACAACAACTGCAACAAATCCCGTTTTTAATTCTCTAGACATACATTCTTTTTTAAATAACAATATTACTAATAATTTTTTGGAGATTATCAGTAATTACTTTGTTTTTAGTGCTTGTTTTACTGAAATTTTTTCTCCATTCTTAAAAGCAGCAATAAAGGCCGATCTATACCCTTTCTTTTTCACTCTTTTAAGCAATGATTGTATATTATTATAATTGGCTGTTTTGCCATAATAATACTTGTAAAAGCTACCAACTTTTATGCTTTCTACGTTTTTTAAGCCTTTAAAATTATATGATTTTGTAGCTATATTTTTTCGACTTGAAGCTATTTGAATTTTAAACTCAACAACATCTTTATCTTTAGTTTCTTTTACTTCATTTTTTTGAATAATAATTGGATTTTTCTCAATCGAAACAACTTCTACTGTATTAATTTTTAATTGATTTACAAAAGAGACAATTGAATTTGCAATGTTTTTTGCCATTGCTAGTTGCCCTGTTTTAGAGTTCAAAAAGCGTCCTTCTTTTTTATTCGTTAAAAAACCTAGTTCAATTAAAACACTTGGCATAATGGTTTCCCTTAGCACTTGAAAATTATCCATTTTCACATGTCTATTATGTCTGTTTAATTTATTTACAAGGTTGTTCTGAATAAGACTAGCCAACTGTAAACTTTGATCTAAGTTTTCTTCTTGTAATAAGGATAAGCCGATTACAGATTCTGGAGAGTTTGGATCGTAATTATAATTCTGTTTATAATCTTTTTCTAACAAAATCACACTGTTTTCTCTCTTTGCAATTTCTAAATTCTGCCTATTCCCTCTTGCCCCTAAAACAAAAGTTCCAACACCGAAAGCATTTGAAGTATGAGAATCACAATGAATAGACACAAACAAATCTGCTTTTATATCATTAGCAATATCTCCTCGTTTCCACAATTCGACAAAAACATCTTTTTTTCGAGTAAAAACTACTTTAATATCCTTTTGTTTGCCAACAATTCTTCCAACCTCTAAGGCTACTTTTAATGCAATATTTTTTTCTCTATATCCGTTACCAATATTCCCTGGGTCATGTCCCCCATGCCCAGCATCAATAACAATTGTATATGTTTTCTTTTGAGCAAAACTAAATTGTGTTGCAGATAAAAAAAATAAGCTGCATACAATTAGTGTAAAAAGTTTTGTTTTATGATTATATTTAGAGTGTTCTACTATTGGCATCAATATTTTTACTTAATTTTGGCTTTTCAGATTTGGCACTTCAATTTTTGAAGTATATTTTTACATTGATCACAAAAATAGCATTAAAAGCATTGCAATCAAACATACGACACATACTTTTATTTAGCTTCATTAGCCTTTTTTGCTTACAAATTGGTTTTGCTCAAGAAATTAAAACAAAAACCAATCCAGTTACACTTCCTAAAGATAAAAAATCTTCCTTAAAAAAGGACAGTCTATTGCTAAAGAAAAAATTAGACACTATTAAAATTGACACTATAGTTAAACCCAAAGGCTCAATTGAATCTAAAATAACACATAATGCGGTAGATTACATTTTACAAAATGCTAAAACCAAACAAATAGAATTATACAACCAAGCTCATGTCACCTATGAAGATATCGATTTAAAAGCGGGGTATATTTTAATTGACAACAAAAAAAATACCTTATTTGCTAAAGGAATAAAAGACAGCTTAGGTTATGTACAAAGACCTGTTTTTAAACAGGGTTCTCAAGAATCTGAACAAGATTCTATTCTGTATAATTTTAAAACAAAAAAAACCATCATATATAATATCAAAACCAATCAATCAGGAATGATTACCTATGGTGAAAAAATGAAGAAAGTAAATGATTCAACCATTTTCCTTAGAGATATAAAGTTTACTACTTCAGATAAAGTAAATCCAGATTACTACATCAAAACTAGAAAAGCGAAATTAGTTCCTGGTAAAAAAATTATTGTTGGATTGAGTAACTTAGTCATTGCCGATGTGCCAACACCAGTTGCAATTCCGTTTGCCTATTTTCCAATGACAGACAAAAGAGCTTCTGGCTTTATTATTCCCACTTGGGGAGAAGCAAGTGACCAAGGGTATTTCTTACAAAATGGTGGTTATTATTTGGCTTTAAACGATTATATAGATATTTCTTTAATGGGTGATGTGTATACCAATGGAAGCTGGGGTTTGCGTTCCGAGTCTAACTATGTAGTTCGTTATAAATACAGTGGTAATTTTAGTTTACGCTACGAAAACCTAATTAGAAGTTTAAAAGGATTTGATGATTATAGCAAATCATCCAATTTTAATATTCAATGGTCTCATAGTCAGGATTCAAAATCAAATCCGAATGCTCGTTTTTCTGCTTCTGTAAATTTAGGGAGTAGTAAATATTTTAGAGAATCTTTAAACGAAGTAAATAGTTCTGATTTCTTAACAAACACCTTAAGTTCTTCAATATCCTATTACAAGAAGTTTGTTGGCACTCCATTTAATTTAAACGCTACTGCAAGCCACACACAGAACACAAATACTCAAGCAATTTCAATGACCTTGCCTTCATTACAGGTAAATATGGATAGAATTTACCCCTTTGCTGGTAAAGGAGGAGTCAAAAAAAATGCCTTGCAAAAAATCGGATTGAATTACAGCATGAAAGGAGATTACAGGATCAATACGGTAGATTCTCTATTCTTTAAACCCGAAATGTTTGAAACTGCAAAAGCAGGTATGCAACATACTGCTTCTGCAAACACAAACATGAAAGTACTGAAATACTTCACTTTATCTCCAAGCGCTAATTTTAAAGAAGTGTGGAATTGGGATTACATCAACAGGTACTACGATGCAACTACCGGAACTGCAATAAAAGATACCGTTAGAGGCTTTAAAAGTTTTAGAGAATATAGTGCTGGACTTTCTTTAGGTACTACTTTATATGGTGATTTTTCTTTAAAAAACGGAAAAATAAAATTACGTCATACCATTAGACCTTCAGTCACTTATGGATACAGACCTGATTTTGCTGACAAATACAATCAACAAGTTCAACAAAGTATAGATCCGAATGACATTCTAACTTATTCGCCTTTTGAAAATGGTATTTACGGAAGACCAGGAACTGGTTTATCAAACTCAATCGGAATTAACATTAGCAATGTTCTAGAAGCTAAAGTTACCTCTAAAGATTCGTTAAATGTTGAAGACAAAAAAATAACCCTCTTAAACAATTTAAATTTTAGTACAAATTACAATATTGCTGCTGATAGTTTAAAATGGAGTCCAGTGAATGTAAGCGCAGGTACTCGTTTTTTTAAAGATAAATTATCCATCAATTTTGGCGCTACTTTAGATCCTTACCAAGTTGATGCAAATGGGAGTAGAATTAATAAAATTAACAGCAGTATTTTTAGATTGACAAGTGCCAATGCTACTGCCAATGTTTCACTTTCGAGCAGAGATTTTGAGAAAAAAGGAAAAAACACAACATCAAGCACCAATCAAAATCAGTTTGGAGAAACCACCAGTAACTCACCCAACAAAAATGATAAAGACGTCAAAGAAACCAAATTATACAGAGCTACAATTCCATGGAATATTAACATTGCCTATGCCATAAATTATACTGATTACGGAATTGGAAATAGCGGGATTGGCTCTAATTCTTTGATGTTTAACGGAGATTTAGAATTATCTCCTAAATGGAAAGTGCGGTATAGTTCTGGGTATGATTTTAAAAACAAAGGTTTTACATATACGCGTCTAGGTTTTACAAGAGATTTAGATAGTTGGAGTTTTAATTTTGACTGGTCTCCTTTCGGAAACAACAAATCGTATTATTTTAGAATTGGTGTCAACTCAAGTATGTTGAGCGATTTAAAATGGGATAAACGTAGTTTACCAGACAGGTTATTGTTTTAGGAATTAGGAATTAGGAATTAGGAATTAGGAATTAGGAAAATTAAAATTTTAAACTCAAATTACTAAAATAAAATTAAACTTTGATTCTTTAAAAACTTGAAGCTTTGAGCCTATGATACTTTGCTTCTCTGTAACTTTACAACTTTGAACCTTAAAAATAATAAAAACATGAAAACAATCATTACAACCTCAAAAGCACCAGCGCCAATCGGACCATATAACCAAGCCACATTAGTTGGAAACACCTTGTATACGTCTGGTCAAATTGCCATAAATCCTGCAAATGGAGAGTTGATTTTAGATGATATTACTACAGAAACCAAACAAGTAATGGAAAATGTAAAAGCGGTTTTAGAAGCTGCTGAAATGACGTTTGAAAACATTGTAAAAACTTCTATTTTTATTTCTGATATGGAAAATTTTGGAGCTATCAATGCTGTGTATGCAACCTATTTTAATGAAGCAACAGCACCCGCAAGAGAAACAGTTGAAGTTGCCAATTTACCTAAATATGTAAATGTAGAAATTAGTGTGATTGCTGTTAAATAATTTATTTTATCATAACAAAAATGCCGTTTTAAAATTTTAAAACGGCATTTTTGTTATGATTTAGAAACTTCTTAATCTAATGAAGCTGCATGCTCTATTAAGTCAACAATTTTTGTTGAATAGCCCATTTCGTTATCGTACCAAGAAACCACTTTTACAAAGTTGTCATTTAATGCAATTCCGGCCTCAGCATCAAAAATAGAGATTCTTGTGTCTCCAACAAAATCTTGAGAAACCACTGCATCCTCTGTATATCCTAAAATTCCTTTCATTTCATTTTCTGAAGCCTCTTTCATTGCTTTTTTAATAGCTCCATATGAAGTTGGTTTTTCTAATCTCACAGTTAAATCTACCACAGAGACATCCATTGTAGGCACTCTAAAAGACATTCCTGTTAATTTTCCATTCATTTCCGGAATCACTTTACCAACTGCTTTTGCAGCTCCCGTAGAAGACGGAATGATGTTATGGATTGCTGCTCTACCTCCACGCCAATCTTTAGAGGAAGGCCCGTCAACCGTTTTTTGTGTTGCTGTTGTAGCATGTACCGTAGTCATTAATCCTTCTACAATTCCGAAATTATCATGCAAGACTTTTACAATCGGAGCTAAACAGTTTGTAGTACAAGAAGCATTCGAAAATATGGTGTCCTCTTTTGTTAATTTATGGTGATTTACACCCATGACAAACATTGGTGCATCTGGAGATGGTGCAGAGATCACTACTTTTTTTGCTCCGCCAATAATATGCTTATTTGCTTGCTCTATGGTTTTAAAAATGCCTGTACATTCCATCACATAATCAGCACCAACTTCATCCCATTTTAAATCTTCAGGATTTCTTTCTGCAGAAATTCTAATTTCATTTCCGTTAACTATAAGTTTTCCGTTTTTAACATCAACTTCACCGTTAAATTTTCCATGAACTGAATCGTATTTTAACATGTATGCTAAATAATCTACATCCAATAAATCATTAATAGCAACAACTTGCATATTATCTCTTTCCATTGCCTTTCTAAAAGCCAATCTACCTATTCTTCCAAATCCGTTTATTCCTATATTAATCATTAAATTTTATTTTTATGTTTTAAATCGACATGATATCTGACACTCTTAATAATTCTTTGTCAATTGTATGTCCACCTTTTATAGCTTCTTTAATTCCAGTAGTGATTACCTCATTATTTCTTAAACCAACCATTAAATTCGTTTTGTTTTCTAGAAGCAATTCTACCGCCTTTACACCTAGCCTACTTGCCAATACTCTATCAAAACAACTTGGAGCACCACCTCTTTGCATATGACCTAAAACTGAAACTCTTGCTTCGTAATCTGGCAAATTCTTTTCTACATAATCTGCCAACTCAAAAACATTTTTTCCGCTTTTATCTCCTTCTGCTACCACAACAATGCTAGATGATTTTCCAGATTTTCTACTTTTCTTTAGAGATTCTAACATTCTTTCCAATCCTAAATTTTCTTCAGGAATTAAAATTTCTTCTGCACCTGCTCCAACTCCCGCATTCAATGCGATAAAACCAGCATCTCTACCCATTACCTCAACAAAAAACAACCTGTTATGCGAAGAAGCAGTGTCTCTAATTTTATCAATAGCTTCAACAGCTGTGTTTAAAGCGGTATCAAATCCTATGGTATGGGAAGTTCCAAAAATATCATTATCTATGGTTCCTGGAATTCCTATTATTGGAAAATTAAATTCAGTATTAAAAACTAATGCTCCTGTAAAAGAACCATCTCCTCCTATCACAACCAAAGCATCAATTTCATGTTTCTTTAAATTTAAAAATGCTTTTTCACGACCTTCTTTAGTTCTAAACTCTTTAGATCTTGCGGTTTTAAGAATGGTACCACCTTTGTTGATGATATTGTTTACACTTCTGGCTTTTAACTCCACGAAATCACCTTCAATCATTCCTTGATAACCTCGATAGATACCTATACAATCTTTTTGATAATAGGCACAAGTTCTTACAACTGACCTTATGGCTGCATTCATTCCTGGTGAATCGCCTCCAGAAGTCATAACCGCTATTTTGTTAATATTTTTCATAAGTAAGTAACGAAGATAAAAAGTAATAATTAAACTTTAGCAAATAATTTCTAAACCATAGTGTTAGATTTGAGCAGCTATACATTTTTTGATTTCTTGATACTGATTTTCAATTTGTTTTACCAAGGTAAATTGGCTGATTGCTCTGTCTAAATTATGTGTTTTATACGCTGTTTTAAAGTACACATTGTTATTTAAAAAATCAGTAAAAAAACGCAACCCCATAATAAAAGGCAATATTTTTATACTAACAGGTAATAAATTAATTTCTTGCTGTGTTGCACTTTTAAATTCTTGAAAAAAGCCTTCTGTATAGCTTTTAAAAAACTCAAAATTAAATGCAATTTTATTGACATCTCTTTCATCTTCATCGGCTGTATTGCAAATCGTTCTTATAGCATCTCCATAATCAAAATGCAAAACCCCTTTCATAACGGTATCCGTATCAATTAAACACAAAGCTTTGTTTTCTTTTGAAAATAAAATGTTTGAAATTTTAGTATCGTTATGTGTCAATCTTAAAGGCAACAACTTTTGTTCAATAGCAATATCAAGTTGCTGCATTTCCTCGATATGCGCTTCTATAAAACAAATCTGTTCTTTAGAGCGCTTTATTGTCTCTTCAGAAGCATTTTGTAGTGCTGTTTTAAATTGTTGATACCTGACACTTACAGAATGAAAATCTTCTAAAATGGTATTGATTTTAGCAACATCAATATCTTTTGTCAATTCTAAGAACTCCCCTGTTTTTTTTCCTGCCTCAAAGGCTATTTGAGTGTTTTCTGCTTTTAAATAGGTTATAGAGTCTTCAATAAAAATAGAGGCATTCCAAAAATAACCTTCATTGTCTTCATAAAAAAAAGTATTGTCCTTTGCTTTCGCAAAACACAATACTTTTTGTTGAATTTCTTCTTGAGTCAAATGCTTTAACTTATGTTGTAAATGCTTACTAACATAAATTTTGTTCTCTATCAATTCTTTTGATCTCGGAAAAACATTTTTATTAATTCTCTGTAAAACATAAAAAGGTTTCTGTGTTGTTTTTATTAAAAAAGTATCATTTATATGTCCTGAATTTAACTCTTCAAAAGATTCAAATTCTGATGGTATTTGAAATTTATCAATGACTTTTTTTAACACGTCCTTCATTCCCAAAGTTTTGGTGGATAAACGGACTGCTGCATTAACGTTTTTACTTTATCTACAACAACTTCTTTATCCTCTTTATATGTAACACCCATCCATTTTGCATCCGTGCTCAATACTTTCATTTTAGCCTGGTTAGCTTTTATTAAATTATCTACTACCAACGGCAAAAAGAATTCTGCTTTTAATTCTTGATAGTTTTCTTCTAAAAAAGCTTCAAATTCGCTGTCTAAATAATTTAAAAAAGCAGGCGTGAAACCAAAGAAATTCATTGACACAATGGTATCTTTAGACATTATTTCTTCGTTACCGTCTTCGTTTTCAAAAACAATATCATTTCCTCTTTTTGTAATTGCAGTTCGCTCTTTTATTTGCTGTAAATTATTGTCTTCATCTGCAAATGTCTCTCCTCTAGAAACGCTACCATTTTCTGACAATGTATTGTAAATTGGATATCCAACCATGGTATAATTTGTTGAAGATGGATCTGCATTTTTTAAGAATGAAATGATTGTCTTATAGGCATCATATCCGTAAAAATCATCTGCATTGATAACACAAAAATTATCTTTTATTAAATCTTTTGCAACCAATAGTGCGTGTGCTGTTCCCCATGGTTTAACACGTTGATTGTTACTGTATTTTTCCGGAACTTTTGTAGTTTCTTGTATAGCATAGGCTACCTCAACTCTACCTTCTAATTTAGCACCAAAATCTGTTTTTACTTCTTCTAAAATATCTTTTCGCACAATAAACACAATTTTTGTAAATCCTGCTTTTATTGCATCGTACAGAGAAAAGTCCATAATAGTTTCTCCATTCTCTGTTATGGCATCAAGCTGTTTTGTTCCACCATATCTACTACCCATTCCTGCTGCTAAAATTACCAATGTAAAATCTTTCATATTTAATTTTTAATTTTTGTTGATTTAAACTTCGTAAAACGATTTGTTTTTGCCGTTTTAGCGGAGTCTTTTTTTATTGTGATTTCGTTCTTCTTCTTAAGTCCTATTTTTTTAAGTAAATCGGCTAAATTATTAAAATCTACTTGATATGATAAACCTATTCCTTGTGTATAACCTTCTTCTTCTGTAGAGTATTGAATTTCATTTTGACGGTTAAAAATTACAGCTCTAAAATTCCCTTTTTCATTTAACAGAACTTCTACTTTTACTTCTCCAACAACACTTGATTGTGTCTTTGAACCCACCGGTACCCCAACTTTTCCATTCACTACAACTCTGTCAGAAATTTGCGTACCGACTGAAACATTTACCAAATCGTCATTTATAATATTGTTTACATCGGTTTTGTCTGTAATTTCATAATCTACATCAAATTGCACTCTACCATCGTTACTACTAATTAGATCGGATAAAACACTTGTAATAGCACTTGAGGTTGTTCCTAAAATTGCATTTGAACTATTGAAATTAGATTTACCAGGATTGTAAAAAGTATTTAACGCTAGCAAAGATAAAAATTGTTTTGTTTTTTCATCTTCGTTGTTGTCGTTTAATTTAAATTCCAACTCAGAAGAAATTGTATTGTTTACATTGGGTATTTCAATATCAAAGTCTTGCTTAGAAGTAAATAAACCTCCACTTATTCTGGTTATTAAATTTACAGGTATTTTTCTACTTGAGTTGAAATTTTCTAATAGTAATGACGGATTTGCATTTGTGGTATAAACTGCTGTAATGTTTAAATCTGCATCAGACGGACTTCCATCCCAAGTAATTCTTCCTCCTTTTACAACATTAAATGTTTTATTTACTAAACCTCCATATTTAAACTCATACTTACCTTCATCAACAATAAAATTCCCGTCCATATTAAATTTTCCTCTCGTATCAATTTCAATTTTTAGATTTCCATTTCCTCTACCATTTAACAAACTACCATTCGATTTATCTATCACTATTTCTGCTAATGCATCTTTTGTTACCTCTAGATTGATGTCTAATTTCAACCCTTTTAATGCATCCAACTGAAAATCTTCTATTTCTTTTTCTGTAGTGACTATTTTATTGCTTTTAAACTGAATCAGCTTATAATTATCAACCGTTTTAATGTCATTTAACGGAATTACAAATTTTGTGTTTGGATTTGTAGTTGCGTTTACATCAACAAACAAATTGTCTGTCATTCCATAAATTTTTGCGTTTCCTTTGATAAAAGCAGTTCCGTAATACAAAGATTCTTCTGTTTCTTTGGTATCTAACACCACCAAATTGTCTGTTAGAATATTTAAATTCATATACCAAGATTTAAAATCTTGATGCGTTATGCTTCCACTGAAATCTCCCGTAGTTTTGTATTTGGTATCTAATAAATTTAGTTTTTCAAAAATAAAAGATTGATCTAGTAATTTAATTTTTGTAATCCCTTCAAAATCATAGTCAACATTTAAATATGGGAATAACAAACCTGCCCCTTTTAAATCAATTTCTCCTTTCATTTCTGGATTTCTTAAAAAACCAGTAACATTAAAACTACCGGAAGCCTCTCCTCTTAATTTAGACAACACATCTTGCCCTAAAGGACTGAATGCTTTTAATTGAAATTTATCTAGATTTACCTTTAAATCAATAACAGGTCTTTCGTTTGTAAAATCTACAGATCCGTTTGCAAAAATACTTTTTCGATTTGCGTTTTCTAATGTTAAGTCTACGGCATATTTCTCGTAAGAATTATCTCCAACAATATTTAAATCTAAATTTCCTTGCTCAAAAGAATTGATTTTAAAATCAGATACCGACAAATTTCCTTTTGGACTATATTGACCATCTTTTTGTAGAAAATCTAAGCGACCATTTAAAACACCATTTAAAGACAAACTATCTATTTCTGGCAACAAACTAGATAGTTTTACCTTTTTAAAATTTATTTTTAAGTCTTTCTGAGTAGAATCTTTCACAACTCCTTGAAATGTTATTTCTTGTTCTTTTGATCTTAAATAAAAAGGGCTGAAATTAAATTCGTTTTTCTTTAAATCGAAAACTACTTTATTGTCTTTATTGTCTTGTGGGTTGATTTTCCATATATTATTTTCAAAATCGAAACTAGATTTTTGAATTCCTAATACAGCTCTTTTTTCTTTATCAAACGTATAATAGAAATCCATATTAAAGGTTTCATTTATAGCGGTTGCTCCTCTAAATTCTGATTTAAAAAATAAAGTGTCTTTTTTTGTAATATTTAATAAGTTAAAATCTGATGCATTAAAATAATCTGTTTTTACATTAGAAGCTGTGATGTGTGTGTTATACAACTTGCTTTTAGTGTCCATTCTTACATAAACAGAATCTATTTCACCACCATAAGCTAAAATCTTAGGCGAATTAAATACGAGTTTTAATGCATTTGTATTGGCATTTATTCGTCCTCGCAAAGTTGTATTCTTATCTATAAATATTTTTGGAAAAAACACATCAACAATTTGATTGTAGATATTAAAGTCAAATTCTAAAAACTGATCTGGCTCTACTTTATAAGGATTGTAATTCGCATAAATACTTCCTAAAGCATTTTGTGTAATTGGAAGCAGCTCGCTAAACTTGAAATTTCCTTTTAACCAACCTTGAGCAATATCATTTGCATCAGTATTTTTATTAAAATCTATGGTTTTGACATTGTCTTTTACAGTAGATGTAACTACAAATTTTTTAAAATTATAGGTCTGTTTTTGATTTGTATACTCTACGTTATTAAACGTTGTAATTCCAACTATATCATCAAACGTATTTCCAATTATATCAAATTCTAATTCTCCTTTTACTTTAGAAATGCTATCTCTTGTAAACAAGTTGGTTTTCACCAAATCGGCATCTTCAATTGTCGCAGTAAAATCGAACTTATTAATTTTAGATGAAAAATTGGCTAAGCCATTAAATCGCATTTTTAGAAACTCATCATTTACATTTAAATTTCCATTAAAAAGTTTATTTTGAAACAATCCGTTTACATTTAAATCTTGGTAGGTATACTTATTAAAATCTATTTTTTTTACAATTCCAATGATCCCTGTATTAACGTTATCAATCCTAAAACCTGTACCGTTTACATCGCCATTTAAGGTAATTTTTCCAAACAATGGTTCGTTAAAAAATTTACCCATATTAAAATCTAACAACTCTACATTTCCTTTATAGTTTGCTTCATCTATATTGGCAATGTTTGTGAGTTTTAAATTTGCTTTTGTAGTTCCTATTTCAGAAAAAAATACAATGTCTAAATCTAATTTATCTTCATTAATAAAAGTCTTCCCTTTTAATGTAAAAACCCCTAATCTTTTAAATTCTGTGGGTAATGTTTTACCTATTAGGTTTGGTAGCACACTTTTTAATTCTTGATAATTTGCAGTAACATTTTTTAAATCTCCTTCAAATGAAAATCCTTTATTAGTGTCAATAGCATTTATAAACTTTAAATCCCCATCAATAATAATTCCCTCATCAGAATTAACATTTAATTGATTTACCCTAAAATTATTTAATGTTCCTACTAGGTTTCCATTTAAATTTAAAACATCTTCTACACCAAACTCACCATAAAACCTACTTAAATCTTTTAATGAAATTCTACTGTTAGAAAAATTTGCTTTGATGTGTACTTTATCAGAAAAGAATTGCAAATCTTTTCGATCATAATTAAACGAAATATCTGCATTAATTTTTGATGTTTGCGTTTGCAATGTTGTCTTGTTAAACAACATATTGGTTTTTGTGTAGGTAAAATCTGTAGTTAAATTGGTAATTTCCAATCCGTTTTTTTCAACAAAGTACAACCCTCTAATTTTAGTAGTAACGTCTGGACCAAGAATTTTAAAATCACTTAAACTACCTCCTGCATTCGTTACAAAAAAAGACAAACTGTCTTTTTTATTTAGATCTATCAACTTAAAATTTAAGTTACTAAGATACATGCTAGAACTATTTAACAAAAAAGGATCAGCTAAAGAGTCTCTTGGAGTATCATCTTCAAAACTTTCTACAAAAATAGATAAGTTGTCATTGGTTTCCCCTTTATAGGTTTTTAAATGAAAATCTACACCCTCTAAAGAAACACTTCCTAGATTTACTTTATTATCGATAACTTTTTTAGCATTCAACAAGGAAGTTCTTAAGTTTTTTACAAAAATTAAGGTATCGTTATGATGATCTCTAATCTCAACTCCTTTTAATTGAACGGAACCTAAAAAAGACAAATCGACTCTTTTTATAACAATATTCGTGTTGAACGATTTTTTTAAACTCTTCGTTAAAGATCTAGCCAATCTGGTTTGAACTCCCGGAATTGATAAGATAATACTAATCAAAAACAAGAATAGCATCACATAGGCTAAAAATCTTGCGAATATTTTAATCTTGTTTTTAATAATCAATTTTTTATCTAAAAGTGGAATAATCAGTGAATTCTAATCAAAAATATTGCCATTAATTACAAAGAAAGTTGAAATTTTGATAACTATTGAATTTGAATCAATATTTTTGCAATACAATTTAAACTTTTTTAATCTTTTGAGCCAAAAATCAATTTATATTTTAGGAATAGAATCTTCTTGTGATGACACGAGTGCATCTGTAATTTATAACGGAAAAGTATTGAGTAATGTTGTGGCAAATCAAGAAATACATGCCAAATATGGTGGTGTTGTTCCAGAACTTGCTTCTAGGGCACATCAACAAAATATAGTTCCTGTTGTACAACAAGCTTTAGAACAAGCAAACATAGATAAATCTCAATTAAGTGCGATAGCTTTTACGCGTGGCCCAGGACTAATGGGCTCTTTATTGGTTGGGACTTCTTTTGCAAAATCATTAGCGTTGGGTTTACAAATCCCTTTGATTGATGTTAACCACATGCAAGCACATATTTTGGCTCATTTTATTGATGACTCAACTGCTAAGATTCCTCCTTTTCCTTTTGTTTGTTTAACGATAAGTGGCGGTCATACACAAATTGTAAAAATTACCAATCATTTTGAAATGGAAATTTTAGGTGAAACCATTGATGATGCAGTAGGTGAAGCATTTGATAAGTCTGCAAAAATTTTAGGATTGCCTTATCCTGGCGGACCATTAATTGATAAATATGCACAACAAGGAAATCCGAAAGCCTTTCAATTTACAAAACCAAAAGTGGGTGATTTAGATTTTAGCTTTAGCGGATTAAAAACAGCCATTTTGTATTTCATTCAGAAAAAAATAAAAGATAATCCAAGTTTTATTGAAGAAAACTTAGTAGATATTTGCGCATCCATTCAGCATACAATCATAGAAATATTAATGGAGAAGCTAAAAAATGTTGTAAAGCAAACCGGCATTAAGCACATCGCTATTGCTGGTGGAGTTTCAGCTAATTCAGAAATTAGAAAGCGTTTAGAGTTAGCAGAAAAACATTTTGGTTGGACAACTTATATTCCAAAATTTGAATACACAACTGACAATGCAGCAATGATTGCAATTACAGGGTATTTAAAATTCTTAAACAATAACTATTCAGATATTGCCATAACTGCGCAAGCAAGATTAAAAGTTACAGAATAAAATAGCTATCTTTAAGGTAAATAAAACTTAAATCATGAAAGCTAAAACTATCATTTCTCTTGTTTTTGTATTGATAATTGTTATTTTTTCATTGCAAAATTCAGAAATTACGGATGTAAATTTTCTTTTTTGGAAAATCTCTGTCTCACGCATTTTAATCATTTTAGGAAGCTTTTCATTTGGGGTTTTGGTTGGTCTATTAGTATCTATAAAAAGAAAAACTACAAAAGAAACAACCGAATAGTCATAAAAAAAGCGAGCATTTTGCTCGCTTTCTGTTTATAGTTTTCTTTTTTACCCTAAGATATCCGTTAATACTTTAGCCAATCTAATTCCGCCTTTTTGCAATTGATCTCTTACCGTTTGAAAATGATCGTACATATATCTGTAGCTTAATTTTTCTCCAGATTTTGCAGAATTATATACCATTTGCGCTAAGCCTTTTGTTTCGTTTACCCAATCTACTACCGTTCCTTTTTGTAGTTCTTTAATCTGAGCTTTACTTAACATGTCTGTATTTGAAGCCAATTCAGAATAAGTCATGTTAAAACTATCAATCATTTGACTATCCCATACCCTATGCATGTTTGTTCCTCTATTGAACCAATTTACTTGAAAATCATTTCCTCCCTTATCACTAACCCTTCCTACATGTAAAGGTTGATGCAAATCACCAATAAAATGTACTAACATTTTTAAGTAAAAAGCTTTATCAGCTTTTGATGCATTCTCGTCTAATAACACTTGTTTGCATTTCTCTATTCCAGTTACCAAATCTCCTTTTGGATTTTTCTTTGAAGACTGATAGGTTTCATCATCATTTAAATTTACATAATGCCAGGTATAAAAATCGTTGTACTTTTTATCTGACTTGATATCATCTGCAAAAGTAGAAACCATCGCTAAACTTTGTCCGTTTAACAATTCTTTAATTTTACGTTGCACTTTTTTTGATAGATGTTTGGTAGCAATTTCTCCAACAGCTCTATGCCCAGTATTACCCCAAACTATTTCTGCTTCAGAATTTATACCTGTTGAAAAATTACCAATAAACACAAATGTGAGTATATATAAGATGTTTGTTTTCATTTTTAGTTTTTATGAAATTATGTTTGGCTAATTTATAAAAATAATAGTTTAAAAATTTGCAAAAGTCAAAAAAAAACATATATCTTTGTGATATCATTTTAATATCAAATCAAAATACATATATCATGAGTAACGAAAAAAGTATAAAACCCGCAAACGGATATCTAATGTTCGTTTTAGTATTAGTGCTGTTTATTGGAGGAATTGTAACGGCAATAAAATATGAAAATCCTGCTTGGCTTATTGCTACAGCTGTTGCTTTCATTTCTATTTTTGGATTTATTTTAGTCAATCCAAATTCATCAAAAGTAATTTTACTATTTGGTAAATACATTGGAACCATAAAAGTAAATGGCTTGTATTGGGCAAATCCGTTATACAAGAAAAGAACCATTTCTTTAAGAGCTAGCAATTTTGATAGTGAGCGTTTAAAAGTAAACGACAAGCTAGGAAACCCAATAATGATTAGTACCATCTTAGTTTGGAGAGTAACAGATACTCATAAAGCTGCTTTTGATGTAGATAATTACGAAAATTTTGTACGAGTACAAACAGACGCTGCTGTTAGAAAATTAGCAAGCATGTATCCGTATGATAATTTTGCAGATGAAGGAACTGAAGAAGATATTACCTTACGTTCTAGTGTAAACGAAGTAAGTGAAGCGTTAGAAAAAGAAGTTGAAGAGCGTTTGTCTATTGCTGGTATTGAAGTATTAGAGGCAAGAATTGGATATTTAGCCTATGCACAAGAAATTGCAAATGCCATGTTAAAAAGACAACAAGCTACCGCAATTGTTGCAGCGAGACATAAAATTGTTGAAGGTGCCGTAAGTATGGTAGAAATGGCTTTAGAAGAGCTTGGAAAAAAGAATATTGTTGATTTAGACGATGAACGCAAAGCAGCTATGGTTAGTAATTTAATGGTGATTTTATGTGGAGATAAAGATGCCTCTCCAGTATTAAATACAGGAACGTTAAGTCATTAAAATGATAACAGCTGTACTAAAAATAGTAATTGTGGTAATTCATTTTATTTTAACACTACTAATTTAATAATCTAATTAAAAAAATATGTTAGGATTTCAAATCAAAAATAAAAAAGTAGTGTTTATACTCTTCGCAATTTGCATTGTATTAATTAGCATAGGCGTATTGATATCATCAAACATTTAAAATAAAAAAAGTAATGAATGAAAAACAAATTTTAGCAATTGGTCTTGGAGTTTCTTTAGGAACAAGTTTAGGGGTAGTTTTTGGTGTCGTTTTTAAAAACATCGCTATTGGTATTTCAATTGGTTCTGGTATAGGTACAACAATCGGAGTTGTATTAGCATTGATTAATTTTGGAGAAAAAAAAAGACTGTAAAGACAAAACAAAATGAAAGAATATAAAGTAATTAACTGGAAAATGGGACTTTCTAAAAACAATGAGCGTTTAGAAGATACTCTAAACGAACATGCAAGAAGTGGCTGGAAAGTAATTCATATTGGAGAACAAAATACACGAATCGTTTTAGAAAGAGATAAAAACAGATAAAATGAAAAACAATATCAATCTTAAAAAATTAGGTTTCGGAATTGCAATTGGAGTAGCCATTGGAGTGGCTCTGAAAAATATTGCAATTGGCATTGGTGTTGGTGTTGTTTTTGTACTAGCTGCTGTCAAAAAAAAATGAATCTTGATGAGAGTTTTTAAAGAAGAACAACGTTTTACACAAAGCTGGTTGATTGTTTTAATAACCATTAGCATGTTGGTGCCTATTGTCATAATCATTAAAGAGTTTTCTAAAGAAAACAGTAACATGAGTATGAACGAATTTGTTTTTTCATTGGTCTTAATGCCTTTATGTGTGCTCCCAATTTTTTTCTTTAAATTAACTACAAGAATTGACGAAAAAGGAATTCAATTTCAATTTTTTCCATTTCATTTTTCTCCAAGAGTACTAACTTGGATTGAAATAAAATCTGCCAATACTAGAACATATCATGCGATGACAGAGTATGGTGGCTGGGGATTAAAAACCAGTTTTCTTTCGAGAAAAAAGAAAGGGATTTCTTATACTGTTTCTGGAGATATAGGAATACAAATAGAATGCAAAAATGGCAAAAAAATACTCATTGGTACAAAATTACTGAATGAAGCCAATGCCATTTTGAAAACATACGAACATAAAATAACAACTAATGAAAATTAAGTTTCTATACATATTTTTATCAATCTGTTCAATTGCTTACGGACAAACAATAAAATTAGAAGAAGTTCTAATTAAAAATGATTCTATTGAATTACCTGGAACCCTTTCGTTTACAAAAACAAAAGTGCCTTTAGTAATCTGGGTTCATGGATCTGGAAATGTTGACAGAAATGGAAATCAAGGTACTGTTGTAAAAGCAAATTATATCAAACAATTTAGAGATGCAATCAATAAAGAAGATATTGCCTTTTTTAGTTTTGATAAAAGAACTTCGAATCCTAAAAATTTTAAATTTTTAAAAGGGATTGTTTTTACAGATTTGGTAAGTGATGTAGAAAAAGTTGTTGCACATTTTAAAAACGACCATCGTTTTTCAGAAATAATATTGGCTGGTCACAGTCAAGGCTCATTGATAGCCATGTTGGCATCAAAAGGAACAAGCAAATACATTTCTCTATCTGGCCCTGCTGTTAGCATAGACAAAACCATCATTGAGCAAATTTCAGCTCAAAGTCCAGAATTCGGAAAAGTTGCAGAAGCACATTTTAAAGAATTATTTGAAACCGGAGGTATCAAACAAGTAAATCCTTTATTGGCTGCTGTATTTGCAAAACAA
This sequence comes from Polaribacter sp., assembly GCA_023254055.1. GTDB lineage: Bacteria > Bacteroidota > Bacteroidia > Flavobacteriales > Flavobacteriaceae > Polaribacter. The sequence goes on along the minus strand of JALQYN010000063.1, from coordinate 12,652 downwards.
AATTTGCCCTTTATTAAAAATTGGGCGACTTACAATCCTTCAGAAGAAATAAAAAAACTAACCATTCCTGTTTTAATTATTAACGGAGATAAAGATTTACAAGTAAAAGTTTCAGATGCAGAAGCTTTACATAAAGCAAAACCATCCTCTAAATTAGTGTTGATAGAGAACATGAATCATGTACTGAAACATATCGAAAAAGATGCCGATAATATGAACTCGTATTACTCAGCAGATTTTTCTTTATCAGAAAAATTAATTACAACAGTCGTTGCATTTATAAAAAAGTAACCATGGCAAAAAAGAAAGCATTCGCGCTGCGAATAAATGAAGATATGATAAAAGCTATTGAAAAATGGGCTTCGGACGAATTTCGATCTACCAACGGGCAGATTGAATGGATGCTCATGCAAAGTTTAAAAGAAGCCAAAAGAGAACCAAAAAAGAAAAGCGAGGAATAAAATTCTTCGCTTTTTTTATGTTAACATATATTTAAGAGTTCTATTTTTTTTAGATTTTGTAACTTCATGCGCTCAATTAATGAACTAACTTATCATGAAAAAATTATTATCACTACTTTTAATATTGGCTACTACACTAGCCTTTTCTCAAGAATTCTCTATGGATTTGGTAAAAAACATGAAACCAAGAAATATTGGTCCTGGTGGAATGAGTGGACGTGTAACAACCATTGATGTTGTACAATCTGATACAAACATTATGTATGCCGGAACTGCTTCTGGAGGTTTATGGAAATCTACTTCAGCCGGAATTAAATGGGAACCTATTTTTGATAATGAATTGACTGCTTCTATTGGTGCAGTTGCCATTCAACAATCTAATCCAAGCGTAGTTTGGGTTGGAACCGGAGAAGGAAACCCTCGTAACAGTTTAAATGGTGGATTCGGAATCTACAAATCTCTAGACGCTGGAAAGACTTGGAAAGCGATGGGATTAGAAAAAACACGCCATATTCATCGTGTGGTTATCGATCCTACAAATCCGAATATTGTGTATGCTGCCGCTATTGGTTCTCCTTGGGGAGAACATCCAGAACGTGGTGTATACAAAACGATAGATGGTGGAAAAACTTGGAAACAAATATTATTCAACAACAATAAAACCGGAGCCGCAGACTTGGTAATGGATCCATCAAATCCAAATAAATTAATTGCTGCTATGTGGGAACACAAACGCGATCCTTGGTTTTTTAATTCTGGAGGAGAAGGAAGTGGTATGTATATTACACATGACGGTGGAGATACTTGGAAGAAAGTTACCGAAAAAGAAGGTTTTCCTAAAGGAAATTTAGGAAGAATTGGTGTTGCCATTTCTAGAAGCAACCCAAATACCATTTATGCATTGGTAGAAGCTAAAAAGAATGCATTATACAAAAGTGTTGATGGCGGATTTAAATGGTCTAAAATAAATGACAAACCAGAAATTGGAACACGTCCGTTTTATTATTCAGAAATTTATGTTGATCCACAAAACGAAAACAGATTGTATTCTATTTTTACCTACGTAAATGTTTCTGATGATGGTGGTAAAAGCTTCCGTCAGTTAATGCCTGCTTATGGAGTTAACAATGGTGTGCATCCAGACCATCATGCATGGTGGATTCATCCAAAAAATGGAAACTTTATGATTGATGGAAATGATGGTGGATTAAACATTACAAAAGACAAAGGAAAATCGTGGCGTTTTATAGGAAACCTTCCTGTAGCTCAATTTTACCACATCAATGTAGACAACGATTTTCCGTATAATGTATATGGAGGAATGCAAGATAACGGTTCTTGGGGCGGACCAGCTTATGTATGGAAAGCACAAGGAATTAGAAATTCGTATTGGCAAGAATTGGCTTTTGGTGATGGATTTGATGTGATTCCAGATAAAGAAGATTCTCGCTATGGATATGCTATGAGTCAACAAGGCTCTGTAGTTCGATACGATCAAAAAACAGGTTATAGCTATTCTATAAAACCAACACATCCAGACCCGAATGTAAAATTGCGTTTCAATTGGAATAGTGCTATTGGACAAGACCCTTTTGATAATTCAACCATTTATTTTGGAAGTCAGTTTGTACACAAAAGCACCAATAAAGGAACTACTTGGAATGTTATTTCTCCAGATTTAACAACCAACGACCCAAACAAACAAAAACAAGCCGAAAGTGGTGGTTTAAGTATGGATGCTACTGGTGCAGAAAATCATACAACAATACTAGTTATAGAGCCATCTCCTTTAGAAAAAGACATGCTTTGGGTTGGTACCGATGACGGAAACGTTCAGGTAACAAGAAATGGTGGTGCTACTTGGACCAATGTTTCTAAAAACTTAAAAGGATTGCCTGAAGGAAGTTGGATTGCTCAGATAAAAGCCTCTAACAAAAATAAAGGTGAAGCCTTGTTAATTGCAAACGATTACCGTCGTTTTAACTACACTCCTTATGCATACAAAACGAAAAACTACGGAAGAACTTGGACTCGTATTGTAGATGAAAAAGACGTGCAGAGTTATACATTAAGTATTCTTGAAGATCTTGAAAATCCGAATTTACTATTTTTAGGAACTGATGACGGATTGTATATTTCTTTAAATGCTGGAGATAAATGGACCAAATGGACCAACGGTTTCCCTACAGTTCCTGTAAAGGATTTAGTAATTCAGCCAAGAGAACACGATTTAGTTATCGGAACTTTTGGTAGAGCTGCTTGGGTGTTAGATGATATTAGACCTTTAAGAGCATTGGCAGGAAACAACAAGAGTTTTGCAACAAACTTACAGTTGTTTGAACCCCCTATTGCTTACCAAGCAAGCTTCATCCAACCAACAGGAAGCAGATTTGGAGCAGACGCCTTGTACCAAGGAGAAAACAGAAGACGGGGTGCACCAATTTCGTTTTACATCAATAAACCAGAAACAGCTAAAAGTGCAAAAAAAGACGCCGTTAAATGGGATGAAATCAAGTTAGAGATTTTTGACGGAACGCGTTTGATTAGAACCTTAAAACAAAAAGCTCCAAAGGAAAACGGAGTGCATAAAATGTATTGGTTTTTAGATGAAAAAGGTGTTGCAAGAGCCTCTAGATCTTTAAGAGAATCAACTAGAGAGCCGGGCGGAATTAGAGTAAAACCTGGAACTTATAAATTAAAAATGAGTTTTGGAAATCTTGTGTCTGAACAAACAATTAAAGTTGAATTTGACCCGAGACTAACCTACTCTAAAACAGATCTTTCTACGCGATATGAGATGAGCAAACAACTAGAAGCAAATGGCAAAACAATTGCAGAAGTTGTAAAACAGTTGGTAGAAAGCAAAAATACTGTCAAAGAAATATCAACCAATTTATCTAAAGCCGATAAGAAAAAATATGCTTCTCAGATAAAATCATCTAAAGAAATTACTGAAAAAATTGACAAATTAATTAGCTTATATCTTGGAACTATTGACAAAAGACAAGGTATTACTAGAAATCCAGAAGTTACTGTAACTCAAAGATACGGTGCTGCTAGAAGTTATCTAGGTGCTCGTTTTGGTAAAATTACCAAGACAGAAACCGAACTGATTAACAATTTTAAAGATGCACTAAAAGATGCTTTGGATAAAACCAACACTTTCTTTAGTTCAGATTGGATAACTTATAAAAACGAGGTAGAACCTATTCAGATTTCACCTTTTAAAAACACTAAAAAATTTAGCGAAAATTAATATTTCAACCATTTATTTTTTATAAATCTCCTACGAAAGTGGGAGATTTTAATTTGTAAAAACGTACCACATGAAGAAAATTACATTAATTATTTTATTATTTATTTCATTTCACACTATTGCACAATCTAACCCAGAAAATAAACTTGGAGTTTGGTATGCCTACGGCGGATCACATAAAGTTTCTGAAAGAATTAGTCTTAAAACACAGGCGCAATTTAGATTTTTTGATATCGCAAACGATCTACAGCAACTCATGTTACGAGCGGGTGCAAACTATAAAATAAACAATACATTTAGTGCCTATGTAGGATACGCTTTTTTTAATACGGATGCTACTTTTGATGTAGATGGTGGTGGTGTAAATGAACACAGAATAGTTGAAGATTTAAACATTAACTATTCACATTCAAAATTTGGTTTTGCACACAGGTTTAGGTTCGAACAACGTTTGTTTGAAACAGACACTAAACATTGGTTTCGATATCAACTAGGAATAAATCATCCTATTTCTGATTCACTTTCTGCGTACGTTTACGATGAAGTTTTTTTAAATTTCGATGGCAACACTTATTCTCAAAATTGGTTTGGCATTGGTTTAAAACACAAATTTTCCAATACAATTAACTTACAATTAGGCTATCATAATATTTCTTTAAATGGTGGCGCCAATTTTAATAGAATTGTTGCAGGCATAGCTATTTCTACAAATCACATTAAAAAGAAATAATTTTAATACTTTAGCCAAAAATAATACACAATGACAGCACCAATCTTTACAAATGACGCAATTGTTTTCGGGCTATTAATGATTTCACTAGGATTTGTATTTTATACAGAATCTATAACCTCTGGCTTTTGGGGTAAATTTTACAAAATAGTTCCAGGTTTATTTATGGCCTATTTTGTACCAGCCATATTTACAACTTTTGGCGTTATTTCACCAGAATGGGTAACCACAAATAACGTTGGAGAAACCGTAAAACACAGTTCTAGTCTGTACTACGTATCCAGTCGATTTTTACTACCTGCTGCATTGGTATTAATGACGTTGAGCATCGATTTAAAAGCCATTTTTAATTTAGGTTCTAAAGCATTGATTATGTTTTTTACAGGAACCGTTGGTATTATTATTGGTGGCCCGATTGCTATTTTATTGATATCTGTTTTCTCGCCAGAAACTGTTGGGGGAGCGGATTTTGATGCGGTTTGGAGAGGTCTATCTACTCTAGCAGGAAGCTGGATTGGTGGTGGAGCCAATCAAACGGCAATGCTAGAAATTTACAAATACAACCCTGCAAAGTATGGCGGAATGGTAATTGTTGATATTGTTGTTGCCAACATTTGGATGGCCGTATTATTAATTGGAATTGGCAAAAAAGACAAAATAGATAAATGGCTAAAAGCAGACAACTCTGCTATTGAAGAATTAAAAGAAAAGGTAATAAACTTCACAAAAAAAGTAAAAAGAAATCCTTCTTTAACAGACTTGATGATTATGCTGGGAATTGCTTTCGGAACTGTTGGTTTTGGGCATTTTTCTTCTAAATATTTAAGTCAGTTTTTTGGAAATTTGGTTGGCTCAATAGAATCTCAAACCATTAAGAACATGTTTACCTTTTTAGATTCTCAATTCTTTTGGTTGATTAGTGTTTCTACCATTGTTGCCATTGCTTTGTCTTACACAAAAGCAAAAAATTATGAAGGTGCAGGTGCTAGTAAATTAGGAAGTGTTTTTATTTATATTTTGGTTGCAACCATTGGAATGAAAATGGATTTAAATCAAGCCCTAGACAATCCTGGATTGTTAGTGATTGGTTTGGTGTGGATGTCCATTCATGCTGGATTGTTGATTTTGGTTGCCAAAATCATCAAAGCTCCATATTTCTTTTTGGCAGTTGGAAGTCAAGCTAATGTTGGTGGTGCTGCCTCTGCTCCTATTGTTGCACAAGCATTCCATCCCTCATTAGCAACTGTGGGTGTTTTATTAGCCGTATTTGGATATGCCATTGGAACTGTTGGAGCAATTGTTTCTACAATTTTACTGGAATTAGCTTCTAAAGTTTAATAGAAATACGCATATTTGCAAACGCAAAAATTACACTTTACAAATGAAAAAATTACTTGTTTTAGGTTTCGCTATACTCATTGCCTCATGTTCTTCTAAAAAAGAAGGAAATATGATTGTAAACGGTCAGATAAATGGATTGAAAAAAGGAACCTTGTATTTACAAAAGATAGAAAAAGATACTATTTTAAAAACCATCGATTCTGTTTCTGTTTTAGGAAGTGACCAATTTACACTTACTGCAAATGTAGAGGAACCAGAAATGTACTATCTTACTTTTGATGGCAATACCACCAACAAATACATTACTTTTTTTGCAGACAAAGGAATCATTAACATTACCGATGATGTTGCTAAGTTTGGTTTAAATCCGACGATTACAGGATCTAAAAATCAAGATATCTTAAACAATTACACAAAAATATCTAGACGCTTTAACGATCAGAATTTAGATTTAATTCAACGTAAATTTTACGCACAAAAATCAAACAATAAAGATTCTGTAGACATCATTACCAAAGAATATGAAAGCTTGTTGAGAAGACGTTATATGGTAACGGTAAACTTTGCACTAAACAACAAGGACAACCATGTCGCGCCATACTTGGCACTAACAGAATTGGTAAACGCTAATGTAAAATGGCTAGATACCATTAACAAATCGTTATCACAAGAAGTTAAGAAGTCGTTGTATGGTAAAAAATTAGAAAAATTTATTGCTGATATTAAGAAGTCTGAAACTAAAAAATAGTTGCTCTTTTTATAAAATATTCGAAGCCGTTACATTGTAGCGGCTTTTTTAGTTTTAAAACATCTCGATACAATTCTGTTTACACAGAATCACTCGATGTGACATAGGTACCTCTCAGTTCGAGTGATTTTCGACCAAAGGAGAAAATAGTATCGAGAACACATAATAAACAATACAAGTAATTGGCTCATATACAAAAAGTGTTGTAACAGCTGTTAAAAAATCAAATCAAGAGAGCCGTTGAAAATTCAATGGCTTTTTTGCGTTTGTATTTTTCTTATATTTATAAATATTTGAGAAATACGCTTTTAACAACAACAAACTATGATTAAACTCTTTAGTTTATCGAAGCATAATTTTGTAAAACAAAATCAAATGTCCAGTGGACATTTGGAGAAGATAGCCGCTTGCGGACTTAATAAATGATTATTTTAAACTATGATAAAGTTTTTTAGACATATACGCTACAACCTTATGGAACAAAACAAAACGGGCAAGTACTTTAAATATGCAATTGGAGAAATCATATTGGTTGTTATAGGAATATTAATTGCACTTCAAGTCAGTAATTGGAATGAAGAACGAAAACAGAGAGCTCAAATAGCAACATACGCAAAAGCTTTAGTAGCCGACTTAAAAGAAGATATTAAGAAAGTTAAGATCATAAAACGGCAAGCAAGAGTTTCACATTTGGTTTTAGATAGTTTAACAAATTATAGCAGAAATTTAGATATAAAAGAAATGACAAATTTCGATCTATTTATACTTTCAATAGATGATGGCTACAAACCTTTTTCATGGAATAGAGCTTCTTTTGAAGAAATAAAATCTTCTGGCGTATTAAATTATTTTAAAAATGACAGTTTGGTTAATTTATTAGTCAAATACGAAGCTTTTACAAAGCACATGGATTTAGATTACCAACAAGATATTGAGGCTAAATTGGATGCTCGAAGATTAATGAGAAAAGTAGTAAACTATAATTACAAGTATGATAGGATTTTAACAATTGTGAAATTTGATAATGATGACTCATTACGAATTAAAGATTACTCAAATATTAAAGGTTTTATCGCTATGAAACAGCAAAAAATTGATTTTATTGATAGAGACAGAGCTAAATTAGATGAAGCAATCAATGCCTATGTAGAATTGAAAAGTTACCTAAAAGTTCGGTATAATGCAGAATTACCTCGTCTTATAAAAGATGCAGAAAAGATTATACAAATATTGGAAGACAATTTCATAAAAAGCTACTAAAATGTCAAAAGCAACAAGACGAAGTTTTCTTCAAAAAAGTATTTTAGGTGGTTTATTTTATACAGTCGGAATTCCGATTTTACAAGCAAACAATTCGCTTGAATCTGTCAACTTAGATTCAGAATTCAAGTTAGAAAATAGCAACTACGACAAAATCGATTGGAAAAAAATTAGAGCACAATTTTTATTTCCAAAAAACAGACAGTATTTAAACACCGCAAGTTTAGGTCCATCTCCAAGAATGGTGATTGATACGGTTTGTAAAACTATTGAAGAACTAGAAACTACGTGCAGTCACGGACATCATTTAACCGGAAAAACACATACACAAATAGCCAAATTTTTAAACACCTCTGAAGATGAAATTGCAGTCATTAGAAACGCCACAGAAGGTATGAATATCATTGCCAGAACCTTGCGTTTAAAAGCTGGTGACGAAGTAATTATCAACACGCATGAACATGTTGGTGGAGCAGCACCATGGATGGCATTGCAAAAAGATTTGGGTGTTATTGTAAAATTAATCGACTTAGATTTGGACGGAGAAAAAAATCTCAAAATCATCAAAAACGCAGTAACTTCAAAAACAAAAGCCATTGCGTTTTCTCACATTACCTGTACAAACGGAATGAAATTACCGGTGAAAGAAATTGCTGCTTTTTGCAGAAATAAAAACATTTACTCTTGTGTAGATGGAGCGCAAGCATTAGGAATGTTTCCGATTGATTTAACAGACATGGATGTAGATTTTTATACCAGTAGCGGACATAAATGGTTGTTTGGACCAAAAGGAACAGGTGTGTTTTACATGAATAAAAAATGGATTAAAAAACTAAATCCGGTTTTTGCGGGCGCCTATTCAGATAGTAAATTTGATTTGAACAACCTCACCATGGAATACAGAGATTCTGTACAAAGAGAAGAATACGGAACCAGAAACACGGCTATTTCTTTGGGCTTAAGGAGTGCCATAGAATTTATAAATACCATCGGAATTGAAAACGTTGCCAAACGTGGACGAGAGCTTTCCATTTACTTTAGAAAAGGGCTTTCTGCAATTCCTGGAATAGAAATTCTAACTCCAGAAAGTGAAGAATTTTCTGCCTCTATGCTCACCTTTAGAATTAAAAGCAAAGACAATTTGAAACTCAACCAACAAATTAACAGCCAATACAAAATTCGCTTACGAGGAATTTATGAAAATAATTTAGACGCAATTAGGGTTTCGTTTGCTATATTTAATACTTTTAAAGAAATCGATAATTTACTATTGGCATTAAAAAAGATAACAACTAATTAATTCAATCATTTAAACATACTGTATTCATGAAAAAAACTTTAAAAATATTGGCAGTAGCTGGTGTAGTCTTATTTACAAGTTGTAACAACAAAAAAGATGCTTCTGAAACAATAGAAGTAAACCAAGCAACTCTTGCAAAACATATAGAACGTTTGGCTTCTGATGATTTTTTAGGAAGAAAACCGTTTACAGAAGGCGAAGTAAAGACCATCAGTTATTTAAAAGACGAATTTGAAAAACTAGGACTTGTGCCTGGAAATGGAAACAGTTTTTTTCAAAATGTACCGATGGTAGAAATTACTGGAACTCCTTCTGAAAACATGACGATTGCTGGCAAAAAAGGACGCATCAATTTAAAAGCTTTAAAAGATTTTGTGGCAACCACCAATAAAGTTGAAACAGACGTAAACCTTAAAAACTCTGAATTGGTGTTTGCAGGATACGGAATTGTTGCTCCAGAATATGGTTGGAATGATTATGAAGGCATCGACTGGAAAGGAAAAACTGCAGTCGTTTTAATTAACGACCCTGGGTTTAAATCTGGAGACTCTACCTTGTTTAAAGGAAACGAAATGACCTACTATGGACGTTGGACATACAAATACGAAGAAGCGGCAAGACAAGGAGCAGCAGGCTTAATCATCATTCATGATACAGAACCAGCTTCTTATGGTTGGAATGTAGTAGAATCTGGATGGAGTGGTGCTCGATTGATTGTAGAAAGTGATGCACCACAATTAAATGTAGAATCTTGGATGAGTGGAGAAAGTGCTGAAAAAATGTTTGCCATATCAACATTAAAAGGAAAAGAATATAAATCGCTTTCAAGAAATAAAGATTTTAAACCTGTTCCGTTAGGACTAAACGTGTCGGTAGCTATTAAAAACACCCTCAAAAAAGACGTATCTAAGAATGTGGTTGCCATGATACCAGGAACCGACAGAAAAGATGAATTCATTATTTACTCTGGGCATTGGGATCATTTTGGTGTAGGAAAAGCCATTGATGGCGACTCTATTTACAATGGTGCGGTAGACAATGCTTCTGGAACTGCTGGTTTGTTAGCCATTGCAGAAGCCTTTAAAAAAAGAAAAGCACCAAAACGCTCTATTGTATTTATGGCAGTTACAGGAGAAGAACAAGGCTTGTTAGGTTCTGCATATTATGCAGCCTACCCTATTTTTAATCCTAAAAAAACAGTAGCAAATATTAATATTGATGCACTAGACAGCCCTGGTATGATGAAAGACTTAACGATTACAGGGTACGGACAATCTGAGATGGACGAATATGCAGCAGCAGCGGCCTTAAAACAAAACAGATACATCATACCAGACCCAGTAGCAGAAAAAGGCTATTTCTTTAGATCTGATCATTTTAATTTTGCTAAAATCGGAATTCCTGCTTTGTACGCAAGTGGTTCTTATGAAGGATTTGATAAAAGTATTGAAGAGATAAAAGCATACAATGCATTTTATGAAAAAAACAAATACCACCAACCTTCTGATGCATACAATGCAGAAACTACAGAATTAAGTGGGGTACGATTAGACTTACAATTGTTTTATAATGTAGGTGCTAAGTTGGCAAACGAAGATTATTTTCCGAAATGGTATGAGGGCAGTGAATTTAAAGCGGCTAGAGATAAATAATAAAAGTAGGCATTTTTTAATTTTTAGTATCTTTAACATCAACTTGATAAGATTCATAAAAAGTAACGTTATCCGGAAAATAAGTCGGGATAACGTCATAAAATATAAGTATATAACGAGTTGTGTGTAACTTAAATACAAGTGATATGGCAAAAACGAAAGAAACAGACGAGGATGTCTACGAGTTTATAAACTCATTTGCTAACTCAGAACAAAAGAAAAAGGACAGTTACGAATTGATAAAAATACTACACGACATTACGGGCGAAGAACCCAAAATGTGGGGACCGACAATTATCGGCTTCGGTAGTTATCATTACAAATACGAAAGCGGACACGAAGGCGATGCTCCCATTCTTGGATTCTCCCCGAGAAAGGCAGCCTTTTCGCTCTATATTTATTCTGACACAGAAAAAAGTAATTCAATCATAACTGACCTCGGAAAATTCAAAATGGGAAAAGCCTGTATTTATGCTAACAAACTTGCAGACATCAATATTCCAGTTCTCAAAGAACTTTGTATAGAGTCTATAAAATACATAAATGAACATAACGAGTGCTCTTGCAGGAAGAAATATGATAAATAAAGCTACACACAACAACGGCTATAGTGCATGCCCTGCGGGACACACCCCATAGCCAAACCGTTATATGCAAGCTAACCGAGAGCTAAATACTTTTCTTGATTACTAAAACTTTTAGCTATTTAATCATTTATTATATTTATTAATGATTAAATACATTTTCATTTTATAGCATTAAATTTGCAACATACAACACTTATAGTGAATAGATAAATTAAAAAATGAATAAAATAGAGTATATAGAAAATGAGATTTCTGAATTAAGAAATGAATTGAAAAATCATAAACTTTATGAAAGTTTACGTAACATTAATGACGTGAAAATTTTTATGGAAAATCACATATTTGCAGTATGGGATTTTATGTCTCTTTTAAAAAATCTTCAAATAAATCTCACTAAAGTTCAAACACCTTGGACACCACCAAAAAACGCAAAACTATCAAGATTTATAAATGAAATTGTTCACGGAGAGGAAAGTGACATTAATGAATTGGGAGAACCAAAGAGTCATTTTGAGATGTATTTAGATGCTATGCTCCAAGTAAATGGAAATACGAATGAAATCAATGATTTTATTAAGCTTATTGAATTGGGAAATTCAGTTGACTATTGTTTTAGTCAAGTTAATGTCGATAACAGAGTAGCTGATTTTGTTAAATTCACATTTTCGATTATTGAAACAAATAAGCCACACCTCGTAGCTTCTGCATTTACGTTTGGGCGAGAAGACGTTATTCCAGATATGTTTATTGAAATTCTTAAAAATTCAGATTCTGAAAACAAATTATATAGCAAAATAAATTACTATCTCGAACGACACATTGAACTTGACGGAGATGAACACGGTCCTCTATCTCTTGAGATGATTTCTGAATTATGTAAAGATGATGAGCAAAAATGGAATGAAACACTAACTGTAGCTAAACAATCATTAGAAAAACGAATTGAACTTTGGAATGCTATATCTGATTTAATACAGAATAAAAAGCCTACATATAACAACGTATATAGCTCATAGCTAGTCAGTTGCTTAATTAAAAGTTAAGGCATATTTGTGAGTCCGCCAAATTTTTTAATTTGGCTTATTGATAAAAAAAGGAAATAAGAAAATTAAAAAATTCGGCTCGTGCTTAACCGAAAAGTAATCGCTAATTTACACGCTACGAGCCATATACAAGACCGTTGTGCGTAAGCTAAAAACAGTGCGTTTCACAACAAATAATTTGACTAAATTATAATGATTAACAAAGAATTTATTGACAAAACCGAATATACTGATTGGGATTTTAGCAACGAAATTCTTTACTCAATGTGTGGAG
>JALQYN010000012.1 GCA_023254055.1 Polaribacter sp. | reverse complement strand
ATGTACGAATTTTTAGATAGATTGGTTACCGCATCTTTACCACGTGTAAGAGATTTTAATGGTATTAAAGCAAATGGTTTTGATGGAAGAGGTAATTATAATTTAGGAATTACTGAACAAATTATCTATCCAGAAATTAATATTGATAAAGTAAATAAAATTGGAGGTATGGACATTACTTTTGTAACATCTGCAAATACCGATAAAGAAGCTAAATCATTATTAGGAGAATTAGGTTTACCATTTAAAAAAAATTAAGACATGGCTAAAGAATCAATGAAAGCCCGTGAGGTAAAAAGAGCAAAAGTAGTAGCTAAATATGCTGAGAAAAGAAAAGCTTTAAAAGAAGCTGGAGATTATGAAGCATTACAAAAGTTACCAAAAAACGCTTCTCCAATACGTATGCACAATAGATGTAAACTTACTGGAAGACCAAAAGGGTACATGCGTCAATTCGGAATTTCTCGTGTAACATTCCGTGAAATGGCAAACCAAGGGTTAATACCAGGAGTTAAAAAAGCAAGTTGGTAAAAACCGTAAAGAATAAAATAGAATGTGTATCTTTGCACGCTCTATTTTTTTGAGTAAATAAACATTAATTGATTTCAGGTTTAATTATCACAGAGTAATCTGTAGCATAAATAGAGGTAATTAAAAACCAAAATCGCAATTTTAAATAAATATGTATACAGATCCAATCGCGGATTTTTTAACGAGAGTTAGAAATGCAATCGCAGCAGGACACAGAGTTGTCGAAATTCCAGCTTCAAACTTGAAGAAGGAAATGACAAAAATTTTGTTTGATCAAGGGTATATTTTAAGCTACCAGTTCAATGACGAAAAAGTTCAAGGAACTATCAAAATAGCTTTAAAGTACGATAGAGAAACAAAAGAATCAGTAATTAGAAAACTAGAACGAATCAGTACACCAGGTTTACGTAAATACGTTAGCGCATTAGAAATGCCTAGAGTATTAAACGGTCTTGGTATTGCAATCGTTTCAACATCTAAAGGTGTGATGACTAACAAAAAAGCACGTCAAGAGAATGTTGGAGGAGAAGTAATTTGTTACGTTTATTAATACTATAGTAAGATGTCAAGAATAGGAAAAAACCCAATAAGCATTCCAGCCGGAGTTGAATTAAGCATCGATGGAAATGTAGTAACGGTAAAAGGAAAATTAGGAGAATTATCTCAAGAGATTTCTGGCGATATTACTGTAAGAATAGAAGGAGATACTGTTATTTTAAACAGACCATCAGAAAGTAAACCACATAAAGCTGCTCACGGATTATATAGATCATTAGTATTTAATATGATTGAAGGAGTAAGCAAAGGTTGGACTAAAGAATTAGAGTTAGTTGGTGTAGGTTATAGAGCTTCAAACCAAGGTCAAAAATTAGATTTAGCATTAGGATTTTCTCATAATATTGTTTTAGAATTAGCTCCAGAAGTTAAGGTAGAAACAGTATCAGAAAAAGGAAAAAATCCAATCGTTAAATTAACTTCTTATGACAAACAATTAGTAGGTCAAATTGCCGCGAAGATTCGTTCTTTCCGTGCACCAGAACCATACAAAGGTAAGGGAGTTAAATTTGTAGGAGAACAATTAAGAAGAAAAGCAGGTAAATCTGCATAATATATAGCATTATGGCATTATCAAAGCTTGAAAGAAGACAAAGAATTAAGAACAGAATCAGAAAAGTTGTTTCTGGTACTGCGGCTAAGCCAAGGTTATCTGTTTTTAGAAGTAATAAAGAAATTTATGCTCAATTAGTAGATGACGTTACTGGTGTTACATTGGTAGCTGCTTCTTCTAGAGATAAAGAGGTTGCAACAGGATCAAAATTAGAAACTGCTGCATCAGTAGGAAAAGCAATAGCAGAAAAAGCTGTTAAGGCTGGTATAGAAACTATTTCTTTTGATAGAAATGGATATTTATATCACGGTAGAATAAAAGTATTAGCAGAAGCTGCTAGAGAAGCTGGTTTAAAATTTTAAGAAGTTTATTATGTATCAAAATTATAAAAACGTAGAAAGAGTAAAGCCTAGCGGATTAGAACTTGTAGATCATTTAGTAGGCGTACAACGTGTTACTAAAGTAACAAAAGGAGGTAGAGCTTTCGGATTTTCTGCAATTGTTGTTGTAGGAGATGGAAACGGAGTAGTTGGTCATGGATTAGGTAAATCTAAAGATGTTGCATCTGCAATTGCAAAAGCAATTGAAGACGCGAAGAAAAATTTAGTAAGAATTCCAATTTTAAATGGAACATTACCTCATGAGCAAAAAGGGAAATTTGGTGGAGCAAAAGTGTTTTTAAAGCCTGCTTCACATGGTACCGGAGTTATTGCTGGTGGTGCTGTACGTGCGGTATTAGAATCTGTAGGAGTACATGATGTATTATCAAAATCTCAAGGTTCTTCTAACCCTCATAATGTAGTAAAAGCAACATTAGATGCTTTATTACAATTACGTAGTGCAGTTACAATTGCAAAACAAAGAGGAATTTCTTTAGAAAAAGTATTTAACGGATAAATCTAGGAACGATGGCAAAAATTAGAGTAAAGCAAGTAAAAAGCAAAATCGGACGCCTTCAAAGTCAAAAAAGAACTTTAGAAGCATTAGGTTTACGTAAAATGAACCAAGTAGTAGAACATGAGGCAACTCCTTCTATTATTGGTATGGTAAATACAGTTAAACACTTAGTTTCTTTCGAAGAAATTAAATAAAGACATATATAGAAATGAGTTTACATAACTTACAACCCGCAGAAGGATCTGTAAAAAAAGAAAAAAGAATCGCAAGAGGTGAAGGTTCTGGTAAAGGTGGTACTGCTACTAGAGGTCACAACGGTCAAAAATCTCGATCAGGGTATTCTAAAAAAGTAGGATTCGAAGGAGGGCAAATGCCACTTCAAAGACGTGTTCCTAAATTTGGATTCACTAACATAAACCGTAAGGAGTATGTTGGAGTTAATTTAGATAAATTACAAACATTAGTTGACGAAGGTAGAATTACAGATACTGTAACTTTAGACATCTTAGTTGCTAATAAAGTAGTTAGTAAAAACGAATTAGTAAAAATACTAGGTCGTGGAGAGCTTAAAGCTAAATTAAATATTACTGTTCACAAATTTACTGCTACTGCTAAAGCTGCTATTGAAGCTGCCGGAGGTGAAGCAGTTGCATTATAAGATTAGGTAAATATGAAGTTGATAAACACTTTAAGAGACATCTGGAAAATAGAAGAGCTTAAACAAAAGCTTATTTTAACTTTAGGTTTAATAGTTGTATATCGTTTTATGGCTCAAGTTCCATTACCTGGAATTGACCCATTACAATTAACAGCTTTAAAATCTCAAACTTCTGATGGTCTTTTAGGATTATTAAATGCATTTACTGGAGGAGCATTTTCTAGAGCGTCTATTATGGCACTTGGAATTATGCCATACATTTCTGCTTCTATTGTAGTTCAATTAATGGGAATTGCGGTTCCTTATTTACAAAAACTACAAAAAGATGGAGAAAGTGGAAGAAAGAAAATTACACAAATTACACGTTGGTTAACAATAGGTATTACATTGGTGCAAGCACCAACCTATATTACAGCGATTAAAACTCAATTTGGTTTACCAGAACAAGCATTTTTAGTGTCTGGTGGAGCTTTTTGGTTTTCATCAATTATATTGTTAACAGCAGGAACTATTTTTGCAATGTGGTTAGGAGAGCGTATTACAGACAAAGGAGTTGGTAATGGTATATCATTATTAATTACGGTAGGTATTATCGCAAATTTCCCTGGGGCATTTATGCAAGAATTGGTGTCTAAAACAAGTAATGCTGGTGCAGGAGGTTTTATGATGATTCTGTTAGAAATTTTTGTTTGGTTTGTTGTGATTTTATTATCAGTTTTATTAGTAACAGCAGTAAGAAAAATAGCTGTACAATATGCTAGAAGAACTGTTGTTGGAGACATTAAAGATGTAACTGGAGCAAGACAATACATTCCGTTAAAATTGAATGCAGCGGGAGTAATGCCAATCATTTTTGCACAAGCAATTATGTTTTTACCAGTAGCATTGGCAAGAAAATTTCCAGCGTTAAGTGAGTTGCAAGACATGAATGGATTGTGGTACAATGTGTTATTTGCAGTATTGATAATTATATTCAGTTATTTTTATACAGCGATAACAATTCCAACAAATAAAATGGCCGATGATTTAAAAAGAAGCGGAGGTTTTATACCAGGAATCAAACCAGGTAGTGATACTGCTGAAAGATTAGATTCTGTTTTGTCTAGAATTACGTTCCCAGGATCGTTATTCTTAGCAGGGCTATCTATTTTACCAGCAATCATTGTTCAGTTTGGAGTACAACAAAGTTGGGCAATGTTTTATGGTGGAACATCATTGATCATTATGGTAGGAGTTGCAATTGACACCATTCAACAAATTAACTCGTATTTATTAAACAGTCATTATGACGGTTTAATGAAAACAGGAACTAGTAGAAAATCATTAAAATAATATGGCTAAGCAACCAGCAATACAACAAGACGGAACTATTACAGAAGCATTATCAAATGCTATGTTTCGTGTAGAGTTAGAAAATGGACATATTGTTACAGCACACATTTCTGGTAAGATGCGTATGCATTATATTAAATTATTACCAGGAGATAAAGTGAAATTAGAAATGAGTCCTTATGATTTAACTAAGGCCAGAATTACTTATAGATATTAAAAAAACAAGAAACAGATGAAAGTTAGAGCATCAGTTAAGAAAAGAAGTGCCGACTGCAAAATAGTGCGCAGAAAAGGCAGATTATATGTAATAAATAAACAAAATCCTAGATTTAAACAAAGACAAGGGTAATGGCAAGAATAGCAGGTATTGATATTCCAAAGAATAAAAGAGGAGTTATTGCTTTAACTTACATCTTTGGTATAGGAAAAAGTAGAGCTAAAGAAATTTTAGCAAACGCAAAAGTTGACGAAAGTATTAAAGTTCAAGATTGGACTGATGATCAAATCGCAGCAATTAGAGAACAAGTTGGATCTTTCACTATCGAGGGAGAGTTACGTTCTGAAGTTCAAATAAACATCAAACGTTTGATGGATATTGGATGTTACAGAGGTATCCGTCATAGAACTGGTCTTCCTTTAAGAGGACAAAGAACTAAGAACAACTCTAGAACAAGAAAAGGTAAAAGAAAAACAGTAGCTAACAAAAAGAAAGCTACTAAATAATAACTAGATATTATGGCTAAAGCAAGCACAAAAAAGCGTAAAGTTATTGTTGAATCTGTTGGTGAAGCACATATCACTGCATCTTTTAATAACATTATTATTTCATTAACAAACAAAAAGGGTGACGTAATTTCATGGTCGTCTGCTGGTAAGCAAGGATTTAGAGGTTCTAAAAAGAACACTCCATATGCTGCTCAAACTGCTGCAGAAGATTGTGCAAGAGTTGCTCATGAAGCTGGACTTAGAAAAGTAAAGGTTTTTGTTAAAGGACCAGGTAATGGTAGAGAAAGCGCAATAAGAACAATACATAATAGCGGAATTGAAGTTACAGAAATTATTGATGTAACTCCAATACCACACAATGGATGTAGACCTCCAAAAAGAAGAAGAGTATAATTAAATTTTAACTAAGTTGGATTTTAGATTATCGAAGGAGTTCGCCTTAATTCATAATCCCAACTTTAATAACTAAGAAATGGCAAGATATACAGGACCAAAAACTAAAATTGCCCGTAAATTCGGAGAAGCAATTTTTGGAGATGATAAAAACTTTGAGAAAAGAAATTATCCTCCAGGGCAACATGGTAACGCAAAAAGAAGAGGTAAAAAATCTGAATATGCTATCCAATTGCAAGAAAAACAAAAAGCAAAATACTCTTATGGTATTTTAGAACGTCAATTCTCTAACTTGTTTAAAAAAGCTCAAAGAGCTGGTGGTATTACCGGTGAGGTTTTATTACAGTTATGTGAATCTCGTTTAGACAATGTAGTATACCGTTTAGGTATCGCAAATTCTCGTAGCGCAGCTCGTCAATTAGTTTCTCACCGTCACATTACTGTGAATGGAGAAATTTTAAACATTCCTTCATACTCTTTAAAAGATGGAGATGTGGTAGCTGTTAGAGAAAAATCTAAATCTTTGGTTGCAATAGAAAGCGCTTTAGCTTCTAATAGCAATGTGTACGAATGGTTAAGCTGGAACGCTGATTTAATGTCAGGAACGTTTGTTAAAGCTCCAGAAAGAGTACAAATTCCAGAGAACATCAAAGAGCAATTAATTGTAGAGTTATACTCTAAATAATAAATTAATCATATTGGTATTGGGCCAAAGGGTTTATTTGAACATCTTCACTCATGTAAACCGCGCAACCTAATAGCAATTAAAACGAAGAAAAATATGGCAATTTTAAATTTTCAAAAGCCCGATAAAGTAATAATGATTGAATCTACAGATTTTTCTGGTAGATTTGAATTTAGACCATTAGAACCAGGTTTTGGGTTAACAGTTGGTAATGCATTAAGAAGAGTATTGTTATCTTCATTAGAAGGATTTGCAATTACATCATTAAGAATTGATGGAGTAGAGCATGAGTTTTCTGCAATTAATGGAGTTGTAGAAGATGTAACAGAAATTATTCTAAACTTAAAACAAGTACGTTTTAAGAAACAAATTGAAGAGACTGACAAAGAATCAGTATCTATCAATGTTTCTGGTCAAGAGCAATTAACTGCTGGTGATTTACAACGTTTTATTTCTGGTTTTCAAGTATTAAATCCAGATTTAGTGATTTGTAATATGGATAAATCTGTGAAATTAAACATGGAGATTTCTATAGAGAAAGGTAGAGGATTTGTGCCAGCTGAAGAAAATAAAAAATCTGCTGCACCATTAGGAACAATTTTTACAGATTCAATTTACACTCCAATAAAGAATGTAAAATACACTGTTGAAAATTTTCGTGTAGAACAAAAAACTGACTACGAAAAATTAATTTTCGATATAGATACAGATGGTTCTATCAACCCTAAAGATGCATTAACAGAAGCTGCTAAAATATTAATTCACCACTTTATGTTATTCTCAGATGAGCGTATTACATTAGAGGCAGATGAAATAGCACAAACTGAAACATATGATGAAGAATCATTACACATGCGTCAGTTATTAAAGACCAAATTGGTAGATATGGATTTATCAGTGAGAGCTTTAAACTGTTTAAAAGCAGCAGAGGTAGATACTTTAGGAGACTTAGTATCTTTCAATAAAAACGATTTGATGAAGTTCCGTAACTTCGGTAAGAAATCATTAACTGAATTAGAAGAGTTGGTGATTAACAAAAACCTAAACTTTGGAATGGATTTAAGTAAATACAAATTAGATAGAGATTAACCTTTCATATTTTGCGCCCCATACTGGGTTGATGCAAGATGAGAGTAAAAAGAAAATGTCATGAGACACGGTAAGAAATTTAACCACTTAGGAAGAAAAACAGCACATAGAAAAGCAATGTTAGCTAATATGGCTTGTTCTTTAATTGAGCACAAACGTATTAACACAACAGAAGCAAAAGCAAAAGCATTACGTAGATTCGTAGAGCCTTTACTTACAAAATCTAAGAACGATACTACTCACAACCGTCGTGTTGTATTTAGTTACCTTAGAGACAAATATGCTGTTACAGAATTATTCAAAGAAATATCTGTTAAAATAGCAGATAGACCAGGAGGATACGTACGTATCATCAAATTAGGAAATCGTCAAGGAGATAACGCTCCTATGGCAATGGTAGAATTAGTTGATTACAACGAGTTGTACAACCCTAATGGAAAGAAAGCTAAGAAAACTACTCGTAGGGGTAGAAAGAAAGCAACTACTGAAGAAGTAGTTACTGATGTTGCAGAAACAGAAACACCAGAAACTTCTGAAGAATAGTATGATATTTCTAAAGAAATCATATAAAGGGATAAGCGTTTACGTTTATCCCTTTTTTTATACAATTTTATAAACAACAAAAGTTTAATTATTAAGATATTATTACTTTTGTAATCGAAATGTTTTAAATAACAATTAAAAAAAGAAACACCTTAAAATGAAGTACCAACAAAACAAAAAAGCTTTAGTTTTATTAGCAGACGGAACAATTTTTTATGGTAAATCTATTGGTATTGAAGGAACTTCTTCAGGAGAAATTTGCTTCAATACAGGTATGACTGGTTATCAAGAAATTTTTACTGATCCATCTTATTATGGTCAATTAATGGTTGCAACAAATGCCCATATTGGAAACTATGGTGTGAATGCCAATGAAGTAGAATCAGAAGGAATAAAAATCTCTGGATTGATTTGTAGAAATTTTAGTTTAACACACTCAAGAGTAGATTCAGAAGGAAACTTAAAAGATTGGTTTATCAAACACAATACGATTGCGATTTCTGATGTAGATACAAGAGCTTTAGTAGCTTACATTAGAGACAATGGGGCAATGAATGCTATTATTTCTACAGAGGTTGATAATATTGATGAACTAAAAAAACAATTGGATAAAGTTCCGGATATGAATGGTTTGGAATTGGCTTCAAAGGTGTCTACAAAAGAACCTTATTTTTATGGAAACGAAAATGCAACCTATAAAATTTCTGCACTAGATATTGGTATTAAAAAGAACATTTTAAGAAATTTTGCAAAAAGAGATGCCTATATTAAAGTATTTCCTTACAACGCGAGTTTTGAAGAGTTGAGTGCTTTTAAACCAGATGGATATTTCATTTCAAACGGCCCTGGTGATCCAGAACCTTTAGTAGATGCTCAAAATACAGCAAAAGAAATCATTAAAAGAGATTTGCCTTTATTTGGTATTTGTTTAGGGCATCAAGTGATTGCTTTGGCAAACGGAATCTCTACCTATAAAATGCACAATGGTCATAGAGGAATTAATCATCCAGTAAAAAACTTATTAACGGGAAAAGGAGAAATTACCTCTCAAAACCACGGATTTGCAATTAATAGAGAAGAAACAGAAGCAAATGAAAATGTAGAAATTACACATGTGCATTTAAATGATCATACAGTTGCTGGAATTAGAATGAAAAACAAAAATGTTTTTTCTGTACAATATCATCCAGAAGCAAGTCCGGGTCCACACGATGCAGAATATTTGTTCGATCAATTTATAGAAAACATTAAAAAGTAAATAAGATTTTTTCATAAGAATTGGAAAATATAAAGAAATAAGAAAACTATGAGTATAATAATAAACATACACGCACGTCAAATTTTTGATTCAAGAGGAAACCCAACAGTAGAAGTTGATGTGGTAACAGAAAATGGTATTTTAGGTAGAGCTGCGGTTCCTTCTGGAGCATCTACCGGAGAACACGAAGCTGTTGAATTACGTGATGGTGGAAAACCATACATGGGAAAAGGAGTTTTAAAAGCAGTTAAAAACGTCAATCAAATTATAGCACAAGAATTGCTAGGAACTTCTGTTTTTGAGCAAAACTTAATCGATAAAATAATGATTGATTTGGATGGAACTCCCAACAAATCAGTTTTAGGAGCCAATGCAATTTTAGGAGTTTCTTTAGCCGTTGCAAAAGCAGCAGCAAATGAATTGGGAATGCCGTTATATCGATATGTTGGCGGAGTTTCTGCAAACACCTTACCAGTTCCAATGATGAATATCATCAACGGAGGATCACATTCTGATGCGCCAATTGCTTTTCAAGAGTTTATGATAATGCCTGTAAAGGCAGAAAACTTTACCCAAGCTATGCAAATGGGTTCTGAAATTTTTCATCATCTAAAGAGTGTTTTACATGATAGAAATTTAAGCACTGCTGTAGGAGATGAAGGTGGATTTGCGCCAACTTTAGATGGTACAGAAGATGCTATAGAAACCATAGCGTTGGCTGTTAAAAATGCTGGATATTCTTTTGGAGATGAAATTATGATAGCGTTAGATTGTGCTGCAGCTGAGTTTTATGTAGATGGCACTTACGATTATACAAAATTTGAAGGAGCATCTGGTAAAGTAAGAACCAGTCAAGAACAAGCAGATTATTTAGCAGAATTGGTTGAGAAGTATCCAATTATTTCTATAGAAGACGGGATGGATGAAAATGACTGGGATGGATGGAAGTATTTAACAGATAAGGTTGGAGCCAACGTACAGTTGGTGGGAGATGATTTATTTGTAACCAATGTAGAGCGTTTGTCAAGAGGAATTGAAAACGGAATTGCAAATTCTATTTTAATTAAAGTAAATCAAATAGGAACCTTAACAGAAACGATTTCTGCAGTAAATATGGCGCACAATGCAGGGTATACTTCTGTAATGTCTCACAGATCTGGAGAAACAGAAGACAATACAATCGCAGATTTAGCTGTTGCATTGAATTGTGGTCAAATTAAAACAGGATCAGCTTCTCGTTCAGACAGAATGGCTAAATACAACCAGTTGTTAAGAATTGAAGAAGAGTTAGCGGATACGGCTTATTTTCCTAAAGAAAAAGCTTTTAAAATAAAGTAAAAGCTCTTTTATAAAAATCAAAACCTTATAAATTTTTTTATAAGGTTTTTTTATGCTTAAAAATAAGTTAAATCTATGTTTAAATACCTAAATTCTATCTAGGTTGACTTTTAAAATGGTTGGAAAATTGGTATCTTTGTAATTCAATTCATAAATAAAAAAAAATAGAAATAATGTCAGATAAAGCTACTATCAAAATTGACGGAAAAGAGTTTGAATTTCCATTAATTACAGGAACAGAGAATGAAACAGCAATTGATATTAAAGATTTAAGAGCCGCTACTGGGGGAATAGTAACAATTGACCCAGGATATAAAAATACCGGTTCTTGTGAAAGTGCAATCACATTTTTAGATGGTGAAAAAGGTATTTTAAGATATAGAGGATATTCTATTGAAGAATTGGCTGAAAAAGCAGATTTTCTAGAAGTGGCATATTTATTAATTTTTGGAGAATTGCCTACTTCTGAACAGTTAGGTAAGTTTAAAGAAGACATCTGCGAACAGTCTGTAGTAGATGAGGATGTTAGAAAAATAGTAGATTCATTTCCTAAGTCTGCGCATCCAATGGGTGTAATTTCTTCATTAACGTCAGCATTAACAGCATTTAACCCTTCTTCTGTAAACGTAAATTCAGAAGAAGATATGTACAAAGCTATTGTAAAGATATTAGGGAAGTTCCCAGTGTTAGTTGCTTGGACGATGCGTAAAAAACAAGGACTTCCTTTAGATTATGGAGATTGTAGTTTAGGCTATGTAGAAAACACCTATAAAATGATGTTTAAGCAGCCAAATAAAGATTATGTAACAAACCAAGTTGTTGTAGACGCTTTAAATAAATTATTGATTTTACATGCAGATCATGAGCAAAACTGTTCTACATCTACAGTAAGAATTGTTGGTTCTTCACATGCAGGGTTATTTGCATCATTATCGGCAGGGATTTCAGCACTTTGGGGGCCATTACATGGTGGAGCAAATCAAGCTGTATTAGAAATGTTGGAAGCGATAAAGGAAGATGGAGGAGACACTAAAAAATATATGGCTAAGGCTAAAGATAAAAACGATCCTTTCCGTTTGATGGGATTTGGACATAGAGTATATAAAAACTTTGATCCTAGAGCTAAAATTATTAAAGTAGCAGCGGATGAAGTGTTGAACGATTTAGGAATTGATGACCCTATTTTAGATATCGCAAAAGGTTTAGAACATGAAGCATTAAATGATCCGTATTTTGTTGAGAGAAAACTATATCCAAATGTAGATTTCTACTCAGGTATTATTTACCGTGCAATGGGAATTCCTGTAGAGATGTTTACGGTAATGTTTGCTTTAGGTAGATTGCCAGGTTGGATTGCACAGTGGAGAGAAATGCGTTTAGGGAAAGAACCAATTGGTAGACCAAGACAAATTTATACTGGAGAAAATTTAAGAAGTTTTACAACTATTGATAAAAGATAATACATAAAACTATATGTTAAATTCAATAAAAATAATTAAAAATAGGTCAGATATTGGTGCAGGAACTCGTGGTTCTGATATGGGAATTGATGCCATAGAAATAGCAGCCATAAACAAGAACAATAATTATTTTGAACAGTTTGAATTTACAGATGTATCTACAGCAAATGAATCTATTTACAACAAAGTAAAAAATTCTTTTGCTAAACGAATAGACAGTGTTTTAATTCAGTGTACAAGATTGAGCAATCATGTGAAAGTTACACTACAAGAAAAAACGTTTCCAATTGTATTGTCTGGAGATCATTCTTCCGCTTTAGGAACTATTAGTGGTGTAAAAGCAGCTTTCCCAAAAGAAACTGTGGGTGTTGTTTGGATTGATGCGCATGCAGATATTCATTCACCGTATACTTCACCATCTGGTAACATTCATGGAATGCCGTTAGCGGCAGCTTTGTCTGAAGACAATCTTGAGTTCCAAATTAATGAAGTAACAAGAGAAACTTCTGATTTATGGGAGCGAATGAAAAATGTTGGTATCCTAGGACCTAAAGTTGCTGCAGAAAATGTGGTGTATTTTGGAGTTAGAGATACCGAAGAACCAGAAGAAAAACAAATTAAAAATCTTCAAATAAAAAACTATACCGTTTCTGAAATTCGTTATAGAGGACTAGAACAATGTGTAAATGAAGCCATCGATAAATTATCTAATTGTGATGTTATTTATATTTCTTTTGATGTAGATTCGATGGATTGCGATATGGTTTCTTACGGTACAGGAACACCTGTGAATAAAGGATTTGATCAGCAAGAAGTTACTCAAATTATGAACCAATTTATTGAAACAAAAAAAGTGGTTTGTGTAGAGTTTGTTGAGGTAAATCCGTTATTAGATTTAAAAGGAAATGTCATGGCAGAAACAGCATTCGAAATTTTAGATGATGTTACTAAAACCATCTCAAAATCACTTTAAGATTTTATTAAAGAAAGAAATGTACCTCCTGCATTTGGTGTAAGGATGTATTTTAGTGTTTCGCTAACGGTTTTGTGTATGATTAGTTTCGGTTTCGTGAGTGAAGATTTTCGATAGAAAATCAACCGATTGAAAGCGTAACTATATTAGTGTTTTGAGTTATAAATGTAGCAATTAATTATACACGTTGTTGTGCTTAGTTTTTAATTCTTATCCTTTTTGAATTTCCATTTATTGATAATTTCTCTATTCCGTTCTTCTATTTTTATGTCAGACAATAGGCTTTTGTCGTTTTTGGGTTTTTTATTCAAATCAATACAGTCAATATAAATTATGCTGTCGTTTCTAGCTATTGAACATTTATTGCTGTTTGCTATTTTATTAAAATAATCTCCCTTTTTTATTTGAAAAAGAATTTCACAATTATTATTAATGCTTATTTCTTCAATTTTACCAGTTTTTGTCTTTATATCAATGGCATAAGAACACCCTTTCCATAACTCAGTTTTTTTAATAATTCCTTGAAAACCTTTTGGCAATAGCTCATCCTGAAGATAATCTCTTAAATGTTCGGCTCTTGACCGATTATCACAAGAGGTTCCAATTACACATATTATTAATGATAATTTAATTAGGTTAAAGGTTTTCATTTGAAGTTAGGATTCTAATTAAGCACAATTTTTATGATATCGAACGTACTTCTATTTTAATTCAAGATTTAGTGAAAGGTAGCGAAAAACGAGTTTAGAAACAAACCAAATTCTTAACTTTGCAGCATGCAACAAACTACAAATGTTATTTTAATGGTTCGCCCTGTTGGTTTTAGAATGAACGAACAAACGGCGGTAAATAATTATTATCAGCAAGAAGTAATAGATAGCTTACCAGCTACCATTAATGCAAAAGCACAAAGAGAGTTTGATGATTTAGTAATCAAATTACAGAATCAAGGAGTAAACGTTATTGTTGTAGATGATACAGAAACTCCAAGCACCCCAGATTCGCTTTTTCCGAATAACTGGATTTCTTTTCACCAAAATGGTGATGTGGCTTTGTACCCAATGTTTGCCGAAAACAGAAGACTAGAGCGTAGAGAAGATGTACTAGAAATTTTAGAATCAAAAGGTTTTGTCATAGAAAATATTGTTGATTATACAGAAGCCGAAGAAGAAGAAATTTTCTTAGAAGGAACAGGAAGTATGATTTTAGATAGAGAGCACAGCATTGCTTATTGTGCTTTATCTCCAAGAGCAGATGAAGAATTGTTTATCGAATTTTGCGAAGATTTTGAGTATACTCCAGTGTTATTTACTGCAAATCAAACGGTAAATAATCAAAGAGAAGCTATTTATCATACCAATGTAATGATGTGTGTAGCAGAACAATTTGCTATCATTTGTTTGGCTGCTATAGATGATAAAAAAGAACGAAAAAATGTTGTGAAACATTTGAGAGAAACCGGAAAAGAGGTCATTGATATTACAGAACAACAAGTAAATGCTTTTGCAGGAAATATGTTGCAAGTGATAGGAAAAAACAATCAACGCTTTTTAGTAATGAGTTCAGCAGCCTATGATTCGTTAAGAAAAGAACAACTTCAAAAAATCGAAAAATACAATCCAATCATTCATAGCTCCTTGCAAACTATTGAAATGTGTGGAGGAGGTAGTGCACGTTGTATGATGGCAGAAGTTTTTTTACCTAAAAATAGTTGATATGGTATTATTGGCATTGGCTTTAGCGCCAGCAATTGTAATTATGATTTATATTTATATTAAAGATAAATATGAAAGAGAACCGATAAAATTATTGCTTAAAAACTTTGGTTTAGGTGCTTCAGCAAGTATTATCATTACCTTAATTATCGGAGTTATTTTAAAAATAATTTTTCCAACTGCAGATCCATTAAGTATATCACAACAATTTTTTAAAGCTTTTGTGGTGGTCGCTTTGGTTGAAGAGTTTTCTAAATATATTGTTGTTCGGTATTATGCACAACGCAATAAAGAATTTGATGAGCCTTTTGACGGAATTGTATACGCAGTAATGGTTTCTATGGGTTTTGCTGCCTTAGAAAACATCATGTATGTATTTCAATTTGGAATGGGAAACGGAATTGTAAGAGCGTTTACAGCGGTTCCTGCACATGCAACATTCGGTATACTCATGGGCTATTATATGGGGAAAGCTAAATTTGCTGCCACCAAAAAAGAGAAGATTAGATTGAATTTAACAGGTTTGTTAGCGGCAACCGTTTTTCATGGAGCCTATGATTTCTTTCTATTCATCAATTTTATACCAGGAATCTCTCTTGGTGCTTTTGCTTCATTAATAATTGGAATTCTATTGTCTAGAAAAGCAATCAAGAAACACCAAGCAAGATCTAAGTTTAAATATTAATAATTTCTATTTTAAAGCTTCACCAACAATTTGTCCAGTGGTTCCGTTCGGAAACTCGATCTGTAATAAATTGGCAATGGTTGGCGCAATATCTGTAATGTTATACGCTTTTTTAGAAGCACCTTGCTTAATTCCGTTTCCGTAAAAAATAATAGGCACATGTGTGTCGTAGCTATATCCAGAACCATGCGTGGTTCCTTTTCTGCTATTGCTGCTAATGGTAGATGGTAACGGAATTAATAATACATCGCCAGAATATTTTTGATTGTATCCTTTTTGTAATTTTTGCAAAATGCCATCTGTAAAATGTGTGGTTTGCATTGTTCTTGCTGTTACAGCTTTGTAAATTCTATCAAAATTGACAATTTCATCTGCTAGTTTTTGAGCTACAGTGTTTGCATCTAAATTTAATTCTTCTAATTTTTCTTTATTTAAAAAGAGTTGAAAATTAGAGATGTTTTCTACCAATTTATCAGATTTAAAATATTTTAAAGTAATTGAATTTACATACTTTCTTAATTCTCCAAGTCTAATATAGTGTGCAGGAACCTTTTCAGTTTGCAAATAAGCAGGTACTTGAACTGCTGCATGATCTGCTGTTAAAAATAACGTGTAATTCCCTTTTCCAACTTCGGCGTCTAAAAATGAAAACAAGTTCGCTAAATCTTTGTCTAAACGCAAATAGGTATCTTCAATTTCTTTTGAGGCTACACCAAACTGATGTCCCACATAATCCGGAGTAGAATAACTCAATGCCAAGAAATCTGTATATTCAGATTTTCCTAATTTTTCTCCAACAATAGCAGCTTTTGCAAAATCAGTAGTAAATGAGTTTCCAGCAGGAATCGCTTTTATCATTTCATAATTTCCGTTTTGCGCTTTTAAGGTTGGTATATCATATGGGAAAACTGGTTTTTCTTTCCCTCTAAAGGTTCCTTCAAAAGCATTGTCATCATCTATACTTTCTGTATAGGTTTTAATATCATATAAGGTATTCCAAGGTTTAGACAAATAAGCATCGATTTTCCCAGATCTATTAAATTTTTTCACCCATCTAGGTAAATCATTCATATAATAAGAACTGGTAATCCATTTCCCTTCATTATAGCCTTCTAACCAATAAGCACCATTTGCTGTATGTCCGCCAGGCAAAACAGCAGATCTATCTTTGATAGCAATACTTATCGTTTTTCCATTCATGTTTTGAGCCAAACGTAATTGATCGGTTATGGTTGAAGTTTGCATTCTATAAGGAGATTTTTTTCCGCCATTTGAAGCGACGCCTATCGAATTATAATTTGCATCATCTACGCAATAAATAAATTTTTTAGCAAATTTGTCGTACCAATTGTTTCCAATGATTCCATGATTTTCTGGCGTGGTTCCTGTATATATGGAAGTATGCCCAACTGCAGTATAGGTTGGTATGTAGTTGTAATTTGCATTTTCTAAAGAAAAACCACCATTTATTATTCTTTTAAAACCATCATCTCCATATTTATCTGCAAATCGTGTCAAATAATCGTAACGCATTTGGTCAATTACAATTCCAATGACTAATTTTGGCTTTTTAACTGATTGCGCATAGAGAGTAAAACTTGACAAAATTAATAATGGTAGTAATATATAAGCGATATATTTTTTCATTTGATGGCTTTTAAGAATATCAAAAATAAATATTTTAATTAAGAATACTACAATTTTAAGGACTGTTAATGATATTTTAATACTTTAGCAAAAAGAAATGTAATTAATGAATTATCTACAAGAAATAGGTAAGTACTTTTTGATGCTGAAACTAGTTTTTAGAAAGCCTCAACGAGCTCGAGTTTTTAAAGAAGCTTTAACTAGAGAAATTGAAGAGCTTGGAATAAAATCTATTGGTATAATTGCATTTATCTCTTTTTTTATAGGAGGAGTAATTGCTTTACAAACAGCACTCAATTTAAACAACCCATTAATACCAAAATCTTTAATAGGATTTGCAGCAAAAAGGTCGATTATTTTAGAATTTGCGCCAACATTTTGTTCTATTATTTTAGCAGGTAAAGTGGGTTCGTATATTACTTCGAGTATTGGTACAATGAGGGTTACAGAGCAAATTGATGCATTAGAAGTAATGGGAATCAATTCTCTAAATTACTTGGTATTACCAAAAATAATAGCAACAGTTTTATTTTATCCTTTTTTAATAACACTAGGAATGGTGTTAGGGATTTTTGGTGGCTGGGTTGCAGGAACCTTAACGGGTTTGTTCTCTGGAACAGATTATATAGAAGGGTTGCAAACAGATTTTGATCCTTATTTAATACAATATTCAATTATAAAAACATTAGTTTTTGCGTTTATCATTGCTACAGTGCCTTCATTTCACGGTTATTATGTAAAAGGAGGTTCTTTAGAAGTAGGAAAAGCAAGTACACAATCTGTGGTGTGGACAACCGTTTTAATTGTGATTACTAATTATTTATTAACTCAAATGCTATTAACCTAAATGATAGAAGTAAAAAGTTTACATAAAGGATTTAATGGGAACGAAATTTTAAAGGGGATTTCTGCAAAATTTGAGACCGGAAAGACCAATTTAATTATTGGACAAAGTGGTTCTGGAAAAACAGTTTTTTTAAAATCGTTAATTGGTTTACATACACCAGAAAAAGGAACCATAGAGTTTGATGGTAGAGTAAATATTGAAATGGATTCTGATGAAAGAAGACAATTGCGTCAAGAAATTGGAATGGTGTTTCAAGGAAGTGCCTTATTTGATTCTCAAACTGTAGAAGAAAATGTAATGTTTCCTCTTAAAATGTTTACAAAACAACCTGATAAAGAAATGTTAGAACGTGCAAATTTTGTCTTAAAAAGAGTTGATTTGGTGGGTTCTAATAAAAAATATGTTGCAGAACTTTCTGGAGGAATGCAAAAAAGAGTTGCCATTGCAAGAGCCATTGTAATGAATCCTAAATACTTATTTTGTGATGAGCCAAACTCTGGTTTAGATCCTCAAACAGCAATTCTGATTGACAATTTAATTAAAGAAATTACAGAAGAATATCAAATTACAACAATAATTAATACTCATGATATGAATTCTGTAATGGAAATTGGCGAAAAAATTATCTTCTTAAAAAACGGAAAAAAAGCTTGGGAAGGAAGCAAAGAAGAGATATTTAAAACTGACAATGAAGCGGTTGTAAACTTTGTGTATAGTTCTAATTTATTTAAGAAAGTCCGTGAGGCATATTTAAACAAAACAAATTAAAAAAAAGATTTGTTTATTTAGATATTGCTACTATATTTGCACCCGCTAAGACAAAAGAAAATTGACCTGGTAGCTCAGTTGGTAGAGCATCTCCCTTTTAAGGAGAGGGTCCTGGGTTCGAGCCCCAGCCCGGTCACAAATTTTCACTAAGTATTTGGTGAAAAAAGACAAAAAGCTTCTCATTTTGAGAGGCTTTTTATTTGAAATTTTGGTGAGATACTCAAGTGGCCAACGAGGGCGGACTGTAAATCCGCTGACTACGTCTTCGCAGGTTCGAATCCTGCTCTCACCACATTTTTTAAAAGCAGCTTACTTTTGTAAGCTGCTTTTTTTATTATATGGAAAATTAAGTGTAATTTTGTTTAATTAAAATTAAAAAATATTAAACAAATTTTGAAAATGAAAAAAATAGTTTTAACTGTTCTATTAGTTGTTTGCTCAATTCAGCTGTTTTCACAAGGAACCATCAAAGGAAAAGTTATTGATGGTAAAACAAGAGAAGCATTGCCTTTTGTATCAATTCTAATTTTAAATACACAAAAAGGTGCTACTACAGATGAAGAAGGAAATTTTTCTATTACAAATACAGATTTAGGATATTTTAAATTACAAGCTTCTTTTGTAGGGTATGAAACTATTGTAACGGATGATTATTTAGTGACAAATGATAAAATTCCGTTTGTAACCATAGAGCTTTTCGAAACAACAGCTACCTTAGATGAGGTGCTAGTTAGAAGTAAATTGTTTAAAAAATCACTTGTTAGTCCTTTGTCTTTACAAACTCTTAGTGTTGTAGAAATTGAGAAAAACCCAGGAGGTAATAGAGATATATTAAAAGTAATTCAATCATTGCCAGGAGTTGCTTCTAATCCAGGTTTTAGAAACGATATCATTATCCGTGGTGGAGCGACTTCAGAAAACAAATTTTATGTAGACGGAATCGAAGTTCCAGTAATAAATCATTTTCAAACACAAGGAGCTTCTGGTGGCCCAGTTGGAATTATCAATGCAGATTTAATTAGAAAAGTAGACTTTTATTCAAGTGCTTTTCCTGCAAACAGAGGAAATGCCCTAAGTTCTGTGATAGAATTTACTCAAAAAAATGGAAACCCAACTTCCTTAAACACAAGAGCAACAATAGGAACTTCTGATGCCGGAATTACACTAGATGGGCCCATTGGATCAAACACAACATTTATTGCATCAGTAAGACAATCGTATTTACAATACTTGTTTAAGTTGATAAAGTTACCGTTTTTACCAACCTATAACGACTTTCAAATCAATGTAAAAACTGAATTAGAGAACAATGATGAAATATCTTTTATTGCCTTGGGAGCAATAGATAATTTTGAATTGAATGAAAGTGTAAATGATGGTGTTACTGACGAAGAAACAATTAAAAGGAATCGTTTTATATTAAGTAATATTCCGGTGCAAGAACAATGGAATTATACCGTTGGTGTAAGGTATAAACACTTTGGAGAAAATTCAAATCAGCAGTATGTTGTAAGTAGAAGTGTGTGGAATAATAATTCGACCAAATATTTTAACAACACAGGAAATGCAAATGATTTATTATTAGACTATACTTCTAAGGAAATTGAAAATAAATTTAGATTTGAAAACAATAGTAATGTAAATGATTTTCGTATTAATTATGGTGTAGGTTTAGAGCAAGCAAATTATTCGAATACAACTTTTCAAAAAGAAGTAAATTCTCAAGGTGTGATTACTCGAAATTTTTCATCTGATTTAGCCATTTTTAAATATGCCCTATTTGGACAAGTCTCTAAAAACTATTTCAATTCTAAATTAGGCCTTTCTTTTGGCTTTAGATTAGACGGAAATAATTACAATGCTTCAATGAAGAATGTCTTTAATCAGTTTTCTCCAAGACTTTCTGCAACCTTTTCGCTTACTGATAAATGGTCCATCAATTCTTCTATAGGTACTTATTATCAACTGCCAACCTATACATCTTTAGGTTTTAGAAATAATGCAAACGTATTGGTAAATCAACAAAATTTAAAATACATCCAATCCAATCATTTGGTTTCTGGACTAGAGTTTAAGCCAGATTCGAGCTCAAAAATAACAGTTGAAGGTTTTTATAAATCGTATTCAGACTATCCATTTTCTGTAAGAAATCAAATTAGTTTGGCAAACTTAGGAGCAGATTTTGGTGTTGTTGGAAGTGAAGAAGTAACCTCTACGTCAAAAGGAAAAGCCTATGGTTTTGAAATCTTTGCTCAGAAGAAATCTTATGAAGGTTTGTACGGGATCTTTTCATATACATTTGTTAGAAGTGAATTCCAGAATCAATTAAACCAATACATTCCATCTTCTTGGGATAACAAACATTTGTTAACCATAACAGCTGGAAAAAAATTGAATAAGAATTGGGAAATAGGCACAAAATTTAGATTGGTTGGGGGAAAACCATATACGCCATATGATTTGAATGCTTCGTCAGTAATTGCAAATTATGATGTGGCAAACAGAGGTATTTTAGATTATGCATCTTTAAATTCAGAGCGTTTTGGAACTTACACACAACTTGATGTTAGAGTCGATAAAACATGGTTTTGGAGTAAATTCTCTTTGAATTTTTATATTGATGTGCAAAATTTAACGGCAAGTAAATCAAATGCGCAATCTATTTTGTTACCATCCCTAGATGCAAACGGAAACAAAGTGATTAATGCAAACGACTCTTCTAGATATGTTTTAGAAGAAATAGAAAATTCAGGTGGAAATGTATTGCCTCGTTTTGGATTTATCGTTGATTTTTAATCAAAATACATGAAAAATATCATTCAAATTCTAATATTTTCTTCTATGATAACTAATGATTTAGTTTTTGATTTTAATCAACAAAGTAATATATCTAAATGGGTAATTGTTGATGATGTGGTTATGGGAGGAAAATCGTTTGGAAGTTTTTCTTTAAACAAAAGCGGTCATGGAGAGTTTACAGGAGATGTTTCTTTAGAGAATAATGGAGGTTTTTCTTCAGTAAGATATCGTTTAAATAAAGATAATATCGAAAATTACTCGAAATTTGTACTTAAAATTAGAGGTGACGGAAAAGCGTATCAGTTTAGAGTAAAAACAAATCTTTACGATTATCATTCCTATATTTTTACTTTTCAAACTACTACAGAATGGCAAACTATAGAGATTCCTTTTTTAGAAATGTATCCGGCTTTTAGAGGAAGAAAGTTAAATATGGAAAAGTATCAAGGAAAGCAATTAGAAGAAATTGCTTTTCTTATAGGAAATAAAAAAAATGAAAGTTTTAGGTTAGAGATTGATAGGATTGAGCTAAGTCTTTAATTTAAAAACAATTTCTTTTTGTATATTTCCGTAGTTATTTAAAAAGAACTTAATCAATGGGTGAAAATATCGAAAAAGATGAAGCTGTAGAGCAAGCAAAGCAAGAGATTCAAAAAGATGCTAAAGGTCTATTAGCGGGAATTAAGAAGTTTTTAGTAGAGCTACTAGATTTTCGCGATGATACAGATCATCAAGCAACAATAGAAGCTATAAAAATTGATATTCCGTTTAAAGGCGCTACTGCATGGATTTTAATTTTTGCGGTCTTTGTGGCATCTATTGGATTAAATGCTAATTCGACTGCAGTTGTCATTGGAGCCATGTTAATTTCTCCTTTGATGGGGCCAATTTTAGGAATTGGAATGTCAATTGCCATTAATGATATCGATACCTTAAGAAAATCATTAATTAATTTAGCAACGATGATTGTGCTAAGTTTGATTACAGCATTTTTATTCTTTTATATTTTTCCACTTAGTGAAGATAATTCAGAATTATTAGGACGTGTTCGGCCAGATATTAGAGATGTTTTAATTGCCTTTTTTGGTGGTTTAGCATTAATGGTTGCAAGAACTAAAAAAGGAACTGTAGCGTCAGTGATTTTTGGGGTTGCAATTGCAACAGCCTTAATGCCTCCTTTATGTACAGCCGGTTATGGATTGGCACAAGGAAATTGGAGCTACTTTTTTGGTGCCATGTATTTATTTACAATTAATACCATCTTTATTGCTTTAGCAACATTCTTGGTGTTAAAATTGCTGAGTTTTCCAATGCTAAAATATGTCAATTCTGCTAAAAGAAAACGTACTGCACAATTGGCTTCTGTATTAGCAATTGTTGTGATGATTCCTGCAGTTTTTACTTTTGTTACGGTGTATAAAGAAAGCAAAATAAACCATCAATATAGTGCATTTATTAGAAATGAAATAAAGAATAATCATTCTTTACAATTGATGGATAAAGAAGAACCAGATTTAAAAAATAAAGAATTAAAACTTAATTTTTTTAATGAAGTAAATGAAGCTACAGTTAATGCTTTAAATAATCAGTTAAAAAATAATATAAATTATGAAGCTTTAAAAGATTTTAAACTTATCATTAAAGGGAGTGATACCAAAAGTTTTGAGTTAATTACAACTGCTTACAAAGAAAAAAGACAAGAATTAGAAGACAGTAAAAAAATAATTGAAGGACTTCGAAAAGAAATTGAAGATTTAAAAAATACTATTTCTGTTTTAAATCAAAATATTGAACAAAAAGCAGCTTTAAATAACGAAAAAGCAATTGCTTTTAGTAGAATTGCCAAAGAAGCCAAAATACGTTATTTAAACATCGAAAAAATAGGTTTTTCTAAAGTGCTTTCTTCTAGTGATTTTATCAAAATTGATACAATTCCGTTAGCAATTGTTAAGTGGAATTCCACAACAAAAGATAGCTTGGTTAATTTAAAAGAATTGGAGTTAAGAAAATGGATGCAAGTCGAACTAAAACTAGATACTTTATTTATTAAAAGAGAACAGTAAGTTTCGGTTTTTTAGTTTTGAAAATAACTTCTTGCTTAGTTTTTGTAGGTGTAATAGCTACTCTTTATAGATTTCAACTTCTACATTTTGATTGAATAAATAGACTCGTTTATTTGTAGTGTGTAAACATTCAAAACGAGTTCTTCTTTTGTTTCCTCGTTTGTAAATCCCTTTCTTAAATTTAAATAAACTTCCGTAAGGTACTTCGAAGATATAATTCTTTCCGATTTCTTTGCTATACTCTTTAAAAGCTAAGGACAATTTTACATCAGCATCTGTACTAGCTCTCGGGTTTTTTAAATAATTAGCTAAAATTGGTAGCAAATGATTTGGAAAAATATCTGGTTGTAAAAAAGGCAGCATTAAATGCTGAAAAATAGTTTTCCATTCTTTTCCGTGAGGTTGAACTCTTCCAAATTTTTGATAAGTCACATGATGTGCAATTTCATGAATCAAGGTTAATAAAAACTGATATGGATTCAGACTGTTATTAATGGTGATTTGAAATCTGCCATTTGGCATTTTTCTAAAGTCACCATGTTTTGTTTGTCTTTGGTTGACAATTTTTAATGTAAAATGATGTTGCTCAATTAAATACTGAACAATCGGAATTGCTTTCTCTGGAATGTATGTTTGATAGTGGTGTTGCAAAATATAATTTGTCAGTTCGAGTGAAAATTTTGAATAAAATTTTTGTATCGAGAATTGATCACTTCTCGATACAATTTTCTTTTCAGAAAATCACTCGAAGTGACAGCTCTTTGTTGTTTTACGGATTTGTACTTGAAACTTGCAATACTTTACCGTTGTAAAATTGATTTCCAGTTAATGAAAAATTAAAAATATAAGATGCCATTTCTTTAGCACTTGTTGGTGCTTTATAGCCAGGAAAAGCCTCTTCTAACATTTCTGTTTGTACTGCTCCAAGTGCTAATACATTAAAAGCAATTCCTTGCTCTTTATATTCTTCTGCTAATAATTCTGATAATGTAATAACAGCTCCTTTTGATGAACTATAAGCGGCTAATCCAGGGAATTTTAAACTTCCTTGAATTCCGCCCATACTGCTAATTGTAACAACATGACTCCCTTTTTGTAAAAAAGGAATCATACTTTTTGTCAATTCAGCAACTCCAAAAATATTTACTTTATATACCTCTAAAAAATCTTTAGAATTGATTTCTGTAAAAGGTTTGTTTACTAACATGCCAGCATTATGAATGATAATGTCAACACTTTTCCATGTAGATGAAACAAAATCTATCACTTTTTTAATATCTATTTCATC
This sequence comes from Polaribacter sp., assembly GCA_023254055.1. Lineage (GTDB taxonomy): Bacteria > Bacteroidota > Bacteroidia > Flavobacteriales > Flavobacteriaceae > Polaribacter. The sequence continues at coordinate 47,074 of JALQYN010000012.1, read as the reverse complement.
AGAAATATCAACTGATAATGCCTTGATTTTAGGATGATTTAATTTTAAAATTGTTTCTGAATTTCTAGAAATGGCTAATACATTATGATTGGCATTGGCAAAAAGTTTTGCTAGCTCAAAGCCAATTCCTCTGCTTGTTCCTGTAATTATAACATTTTTCATCTAAACTCGTATTCTTTTTTGAAAGCTTTAAATTAAGCAAGCAATCTACTCATTTTTTAATACATTTATAAAATCTAAAAACAAGAATCATGAAAAAAGTATTGCTGTCTCTTATTTTAATATTATCTGTTGCAGTTGTATCTGCTCAAAAAACATATATCTTATGTGGTAAATTGGTTGATACAAAAACAGGTAAAATTGAAAACAGAAAAACCATTGTTGTAGAAGGAAATAAGATTGTCAATATCCACAATGGATATGTGCAACCCAAAAGCAAAGTAGATAAAATTATCTATCTAAAAGATAAAATTGTGATGCCTGGTTTGATTGATATGCATGTTCATTTAGAATCTGAATCAAATCCTTCAGCATATATTGAACGTTTTACGAATGATGATGCAGATATTGCGTACAACTCTGTAAATTATGCAAAAGTAACTTTAGAAGCAGGCTTTACAACCGTTAGAGATTTAGGGGGGAGTGGCGTAAATGTTTCATTACGGAATGCCATTAATGCTGGAAAAATTATAGGGCCGAGAATTTTTACTGCAGAAAAATCATTGGCAACAACAGGTGGTCACGCAGATCCAACAAACGGAATGAGTAAGAAATTAACTGGAGACCCAGGGCCAAAAGAAGGAGTTGTAAACAGTGTAGATGATGCAAAAAAAGCGGTAAGACAACGCTATAAAAATGGAGCAGATGTGATTAAAATAACCGCAACAGGTGGTGTTTTAAGTGTTGCTAAAAGTGGTCAAAATCCACAGTTTACTCTAGAAGAAATTAAAGCAATTTGCGAAACAGCAAAAGATTACGGAATGCATGTTGCAGCGCATGCACATGGTGATGAAGGAATGCAACGAGCAATTTTAGGAGGTGTAAAAACGATTGAGCACGGAACGTTGATGAGTGAAGCTACCATGAAATTAATGGTCAAATACGATGCCTATATAGTGCCTACCATCACAGCAGGAAAAGAGGTAACTGAAAAAGCAAAAATAAAAGGATATTACCCAGCCATTATTGTTCCTAAAGCCTTAGATATTGGGCCAAAAATACAAGGTACTTTTGGTAAAGCGTATAAAGCTGGAGTCGGAATTGCATTCGGTACAGATGCTGGAGTTTTTAAACATGGAGAAAACGGAAAAGAATTCGGATTTATGGTTGAAGCAGGAATGCCGGCAATGGAAACAATACAGTCTGCTACAATAACCAATGCAAAAATCTTAAACATGTCAACCGAAATAGGTCAGATTCAAAAAGGTTTTTTTGCAGATATCATTGCTGTAAATGACGATCCAACAAAAAATATTAAAACCATGGAAAATGTAGTTTTTGTAATGAAAGAAGGAAAAGTTTATAAAAATTAATGTAATTAAAATAAAAAAGCAGTTAAGATATCTTAACTGCTTTTTCTTTAAAAAGGAGTAATAAATTATTTTATCAATGCACTTTTTTCTATAATTACATTTTCAATTAAATCTAAATCTTCGTCATATTCTGCTCCAGAACGGATAACGCCTTTTATAGAAATGTGATCTCCAATTTTAATTGTATTTACTTGGTTGTTTGTTTCTAAAGTGAAAGAACAAGAAACTCCCATTTTATCTTTTTTATTTTTTAATAAAATTACTTGCTGACCAAGTTGATCTTTAGAGATTTTTGCAACTATTCCTGTTACAATCAATACTTTAGATTCACCTTCATCACTATCTAAATACAATGCGTTGGCTTTTTCTTTGTCTGTTAAAAACTCATTGACTAATGCTGTTGCATCAATTGTTTTAAAAGCTTTAACTGATTGCACATTTCTGTGTGGCATAAACCACAAGTAGGCAACAACTCCAATAGCAATAACAATAAGTGCTAAAACAATTTTAATAATTTTAGATTTCATACTGTTTTATTTTGTGTAATTTAAATTGGCAGTAATCTTTACACTTTTTGCAATGTTTTTTGATGGTTTTCCTTTGGTAAAAACAACATCATAATCTGCAAGTGTAATATCAAAAGAAGTGGTTCCTGTAACAGCACCATTTTTAATTGTAAGCATCATTTTTTCTGATACTTTATTGGTAACTCCATGAATAGTTAAATCACCAGAAACATCAGCAGCGTACGTTCCGTCTTTAGAAAAATTAATTGCTGATAAATTGGTAATGTTTCCTTTAAATTTTGCTTTCGGGAATTTTTTTGTGTTTAAAAATTTCTTTGAGTTGTAGTGTTTTTGCATCAATGCTTTTTCAAATTCAAAACTTTGCATTGGAATTGAAAAAACAAGATCACCTGTTGATGGCGTTAAATTGCTAATTGCTTTATAGTTGTTTGCTTCAATATCTTCTGCAGGAGTTGTAGAGAAAAATTTAATATGACCACTTGTAGTTTTTAATTTTTCTTGACCAAAAGTAGTTATTGAAATACTGATTAATAAAATTGCTAAAAATAATTTTTTCATGTTTAAGGTTTTTAAATTCGTTCTGCCTATTTTGACGAAGAAGTTAATTAACCTTACAATATAATTAATTTAGTAGTTAAAATATTACTGAAAAGTGATGTGTTGATATGCCCCGATATCTGGAGAAGTTGTTCTGTCAGTTCCTAAAATATCTAAAGGAATTGCTTGCGAAGCACTGTTTAATGCTTTGTTGATTCCTTCGTTATTTTGACCAATATTAAATTGATTGGTAAAAGAATCTTTAAAATGAACTGTTCCGTTTATAATATTATTTTGATAATGAGAAGTATCGTTAAAATCTAATTCAGTATTGTTAGCAAACGTGTTGTCAATGTCGTTAAACTGAATCATGTTATTTTGTATCGAGTAGTTAAACAAGCTCCCGGTTACTTTGTCTAATACAAACTCTATATTGTTGTTTCCAGCAATGATGCAATTGGTGAAATTAGCAGCGTGTAAATCTCTTGTTTCTGTAATTTCTTGATTATTAGCATCTACATAGGTAAAAAAATTATTCACTAAAACAGCAGGAAGTTGTCGTATGCTATTGTTCCAGTAATTTGCAAAAGTAGCATGTGTAAAATTATAAGTTCCGCCAATTGTGCATGCCAAAGCAGATTGTCCTGTGTTTCCGATAACTAAATTTTCTCCTTTAATATTGGTCTCTCTTCCCAAAATTCCGAAATTAGAATTGTTGTAAATCTCTGTGTTTTTTATAGATAAAGTAGGAGCGTTAGAGCCTAAAGAATCTACTAATATTCCAACAATGCCGTTTTTAATTATGGCGTGATTAATTTCATTTTCTTTACTCCCTGCACGCATCCAAATGGTTCCCCACTGTCCTGGAACAGCATCAAAACGATGTTCTAATCGGTCGCCTTCAAAAACAACTTTATTATTAATGGTTCCTGTTACTTTTAAACTGGCTTTTTTATCGACGATGATACCAGAATCGTTATGAAAATACAATTTAGCACCCGCTTCTATAGTCGCTGTTTTGTTTTCTGGAATAGCAGCATAACCATAAATAACATAGGGTTTTGTATTGGTAAAAGTTAATTCAGAATCAGTTAAAAAACGTCCTTTAATGGTGGTTGGTTTTCCGTCTAAAGAAAGGGAATCTATTTTCATGGAAATAGCATTTCGTCCCGGATAAATAAAAGTAGCATCTTGAACAAGCGTTACCAAATCTACATCTTGTTGGTTATTTCCTGTATCAAAAATAATTTTATCAGTATAAATGGGATTTGTAACAGCGGCATAATCGATAGTCGTTTCAACAAAAATATATAAGCTGTCTTTGGCTAAAATATCGATGTTTTGAAAGGTTTTAGCAGGGATTCCATCAACACTAATTCTGTAATTAGAAGCATTTCCGTTTTCTAATTGTATAGACGGAATTGTAATTGCAGAGCTGCTAGTATTATAAACTTTGAGGTTGTAAGTGCTAGAGCCAATGTTTGTAAAAACAGTATCTAAAAAAACGGTGTCTTTAGAAAAAGTAAGTTTACCGAAACTGGGAATAGTGCTAAAATCTTTTCTGCAAGAGCTTACAGAAAACAACAACAAACACAAAATTACGGTAACAAAATATCTCATACTTCAATTTGTATAAAAATATAACTTTTAATTGATTTAGATATTGTTATTATTGCTTTACTAACTCTATTTCAAAAAGTTTTCCCCAATGTTTTCCGGTTACAAAAATTCTACCTGTTTCTTTGTCAAATGCAATTCCGTTTAAAACTTCGTCTTGATCGGTTATGGTTTGCGATTTTTCAATTTCTTTTTTCAACCCCGATAAATTGGCAACACCTTCTACAATTCCGGTTTTAGCATCAATAATTACAATCGAGTTTTGCTGCCATTTATTGGCATAAATTTTTCCGTTGATGTATTCTATTTCATTCAATTCTTTTAAAGAATATTTATTGGTATATACTTGAATTGATTTTTTCTCTTTTTGTGTTTCAGGGTCTAAAAACCAAATTTTATGTGTCCCGTCAGATTTTATTAAGTGTGTTCCATCATTTGTCAAACCCCATCCCTCAGCACTCCAAGTGTAAGCAAATTCGCCTTTCTGTTTAAAGGTTTCTAAGTCGTATATAAATCCTTTTCTAGCCTGCCATGTTAACCAAAAAATATTGCCATTTAAAATTGTCATTCCTTCTCCAAAGTATTTGGCATCTAATTTTGTCTCTTGTAAAACCTTTCCAGTTTTTAATGCTATTTTACGCAATACAGATTTTCCTTTTTTTCCTGTAGTTTCATATAAGAAACCATTGTAAAATTCCAACCCTTGTGTATACGAAGTTTTATCATGTGGATAGGTGTTGATTAATTTATAGCTGTAAATTGAAGGTTCTATATTTGATAAAACTTCAATAGAATTATTTACTTTTTTAGTTTTCTCAGGATAAAAGGCCAGCGCCGTTACCGTAAACTTTCCTACGCCTAATTCTTTTGTGTTTATATTTATGGAATTCCCTTTAGAAGCAACTCTTTTTCCGTTTACGAAAAACTGAATAGAATCTATTGGTTTGTTATTAACTTCTGTTAATGTAGCTGTCGCTAATTGGTTGATTACTATTTTTTTAGTTGTAGTTAACTTAAATTTATAGGCATCATTACAAGAAGTAAAAACGATTAAAAGTAGTGCTATTAAAGAAATATATTTTGATAAACGCATGGTGGATGTAATTTTACACAAATTAAATAAATTATTTCTTTGTAATCTTAAAAATATCGTTAAATTTGCACCCTCAAATAACTTAATGCTCGTTATTTAGAGATAAGAGTAAGAATTTACCAGCTTCACTCTTTTATAAACAAAATATTAAAAAGATTATAAAAGTAATAGTAAGATGAAAAAAGGTATACACCCAGAAAATTATAGAATGGTGGCTTTCAAAGACATGTCTAACGGAGATGTTTTTTTAACAAAGTCTACTGCTAATACAAAAGAGAATTTAGAAGTTGATGGTGTAGAATATCCGCTAATTAAATTAGAGATTTCTAGAACATCTCACCCGTTTTACACTGGTAAGTCTAAATTAATTGATGCTGCAGGACGTATTGACAAGTTCAAAAACAAATACGCAAAATTCAAGAAATAAATTTCTTAGAATTTTAAACATATTAAAAAGCTCCAACATTTGTTGGAGCTTTTTTTATTGGATTTTCAGAAGTATGCGAGAACAAGTAATTACTTATAGCCATTGTTGTGCTTTCGTTATTTATTAATATTTTCATTAATAAGTTCAATAATATTCTCTAAAGTTGCGGCTAGCTCTTTTTCTTCTTTTAATCCATCTTTACGTTGAAAATAAAAAAGATGGTTCGTTGCCCATCTAAATTCTGGATTCTCATACATTGATTTCACATTTAATCCTACATTTTTTCCATCTTTAATAATCATGGCATTAGTCCAAGCTGATTTAATCAAATCATCTCTTTGGGCTTCAATTTTTCGTGTATTTTCTATAGCATCTATTGTCAATTCCTTTAGAGATGCGAGTAAATATTTTAGTTCCTTATTAGAAAGATGATTGATTTGTCCTGAAGAGATTATAGAATTAAGTATCCCATTTTGCGAATCATAAGTGACGTTCCAATTCAATTTTCTGAATGATTCAAAAAACAGACTATCTGACATTTTATCAAAAGCTGCTCTGTCTCTAAAAAGCGCTCTCATTTCTATTGCGGTTTGAAAGGATTTTTCGTTTTCCTCAATTGCATATTCCAAAGCTTTCTTATTTATTATCATTTCTTGTTTAAGGTCTTTAAGAATAGACTGCTCTGCTTTTTTTAGCTTTCGGTCTTCATTCCAACCATTAATAGATACTGCTATAAGGATTCCGATAATCACCAAAAGAATCTCACCAATGGCATATTTTAGGTATTTACCTGTTTTATTTTTCATAAGTAAGTTTTGCCTTATTTTTCGAAAGAATTTTATCATTGGTTAGCGTTTTCTGATAATGAAGCACAACGTGTTGTGTATGGCTAGTTGCGTTGGCTAGAACTAAGTTAACAAAAGAAAACGAACCAGAGGAAATTCTGAAGGAATTTCCAAAGTAGGAAAGAACCAAGCAATTAACTATACACGTTGTTGTACGCTGGCTTTTTTATTTTAAAAACTTAATTCGAGGACTATATATCACCTCTTTTTTATTGTTAATTCTCAATGTATTTATTAATATTAATACTAAATTGGCGACATACAAAAAGCCAATAACCATAAAAAATGTACTTAAAGTTATTTGGTCTGTGAGTCCGATTTTTGAGATTAATAACAATACTATAGGGATAAAAAATAGCAGTATTGTCCATGTGATTTCGAAATTGATTAAATCTTTACCCAACTTATTGATGTTTTTAATCTTACCTTTTTTCGATGTCCAAAGTATAAATGGAATTAAAACTCCGAGTAATGGGAAAAATAGAAATGTAAGTGCAGAGAGATTAAGATACGTTAAATATTTTTTATCTTCTTTTACAGACCAATCTATCAACTCATCTGGACTTACATTTAATGCATTTGCTAATCGCTTCAATGACTCACCTGTTGGGTTTGACTCCCCTTTTTCAATCCGCTGAATAGTTCGTAAACTTAAACCAGATTCTTCTGCTAGAAATTCTTGTGACATTCCTTTCTGGTTTCTCAATTCTTTTACTCTTAAAGCTAAATAGTTGTTATCCATTTTTTAAAGGTTTGTTTTTAGTTAAAGTTTTTCTGTACCTCATTATTGTTATGGTTAATGTTCCTAATAAAAATCCAGGAACCAATTGAACTAACGACCCATATATAACATGATTTAATAGCGCTTGCCCAAAATTATCATAATATAGTCCATAATGGGTACCAATTTCCCATTTTGTATCTACCCACCAAAGTATGGCAACTGGAATCCTTGAAATAGTTGAGTAAATAAGCAAGCTTAATAAAAGAATCTTGAATGCTTTTTTATGCATAGCTATTTTAATGCCTAAATATATCGCAAATCCTAAAGTAAGCCAAAGTAGCCCGATAATAAAAATAGCATTTTCAGGCAATCCCAATAATTCTAAACAATATCTAACAGGTGTTAGGATTAGTGCAATTATTATGGGTGCTTTAGCATAATATATGGCTTGCTGTAAAGTAGTTTTTTCGTTGTTTTTCATACTAGTTCTTTTTAGCGATAATTTTACGACCAGATTGATTCATTGTTAAGCTAATAACATTATTCGTTTCATTTTTATTAAACGTGATTTCTGCATCTACAATTTTTACAAAAAAATGATTTTGAGTTTCAGCAAAAAGTTCGACCTTTTTAGTTTGACCTGGAGCTAATAAGTATAATTGATTTGTGTTATCTAAACCGATTGTAAGGTTTACGTTTGGTTTAACCTCATAAGTTCCTGTATAGTTATTTAATATTTCTACGGGAACAGCAATTGACTTCTTTACTTGTTCAATGGTTTTAGTGACTGCTGAAATTTTATTTGCGTCAGGTATAGTAACAAATAATTCTGCAACTTGTTTTGCAACGTTATTTACATTTTTACAATTGCAATTAGTTAATGCAGTTATATACATATTTTCTTGAGGTAAAAACAGAGCAATACCGGTAAAACCCTTTGTGCTTCCTGTGTGTGCAATTACAGGAGAATTCCCCAATCTTGAAAACCGAAAGCCATATCCGTAAGGTATTCTTTTTCCACTATTTAATAGGGTTGGTGTCATAGCCTGCTTTATACTAGACGCTTTTAAAAGAGTGTTTGAAAGTAATGCTTTTTGCCATTTTAAAAGATCCTCTGTAGTAGATAATATAGCACCTGCTGAATATGCTAATGACAAACTCATATAATCTGCGTTTATATATTTATTTTGTTCAATTATGTAACCATTAGTTCTGTTTGGAATAATTTGTTTCATATTTCCATAGTATGATGACGTCATTCCTATTTTATCAAAAATATTTTCTTGAATAAATTCAACATAAGATTGCTTAGAAATTGTTTCAATAATTTGCCCTAATAAAATATAACCTGCGTTACTGTATTTAAATTTTTCACCAGGCATAAATACCAATGGTTCATCTTTAAAATAGGTAATGAGTTCTTTTGGAGACCTATCCATTCTAGAGGTATAATTCTTTTCACTTAAAGGCGTTTTGTTTTTTATTCCCGAAGTATGATTTAATAAGTGATGAATGGTAATATCTTTTCCAACCTCTGCATATTCGGGAATATATTTTCCAATTTTATCTTCGATATTGAGCTTACCTTGCTCTGCAAGCATTAAAATTGAAACTGCAGTAAATTGTTTTGTTATTGAACCAATCTGAAATACACTGTTTAGCTGTATAGGTGTATTTAATTCTAAATTTGATTTTCCTAAAGCTTTTTGATAAATGGCTTTACCGTCTTTCGCTACCAAAATTGAAATGCCTGGATCATTAGAACTATAATGTAAAGAAACTATAGAGTCTATTTTTGATTCATAGCTCTGACTAAAGCTAAAATGTGTAATGAAAAGAAAAGTGAGTGTTGTAAAAAAATTATTCATTGATTTGTATTTAATGTTCAGTGAGCAAAATTAAATACAATGGGCGTTGTCACTTGCGCCAAGCTTATGACATCTTTATGCCATCTGTGGCAAACCCTTTGAATAATGATAAATATGGACTGAATTGTTATTAGGTTTTAAGTATTACGCAACCTTTATTCAGTGCGAGTCAAGCTTGCGTACAACGTGTTTGTGTATGAGTTGTTGCGTGTTTAAGCGACTAATTTAGTAAATACAAACCGAATAGAAAATCCGAGAGGATTTTCGTAAGTAAGCTAGAACTAGCAATTAATTATACACGTTGTTGCCATTTCGTTGTTTTTCAGAGTTCAAATTATTCAGCTAAATTCCGTTTTGTTTTTCCAGCGTTTGAGTAATTTCGGTCAGCATATTATTCTTTAAAATATTTCAATTCCGATTGACTGAGCAATTCCGAAAGAGGCATAATTCATAATTATTTTTTCTTTTGTAAGTATTGAAGGAAAACAAAAAGCAAAGTCAAAATCAAAATCATTTGTGTTGCTCCATCAGAAAGAGCACTTTTGATTTTATCAAAATCAAAATCTAAAACACTAAAAATTAGTATTACAATTAAAATTCTAATTATTATATATATTAACTTTTTATTCTTCATTTTGGTTTGTTTTCAATGAATGGCAACGTGTTATATAATTACATTTTATGACGTTATCCCGTCTTATTTTCGGGATAACAAAACCTTTTCATGGTTTTATCAATTCTTCATAAATATAATAAAAAAACAAAAACCACTCAATTTGAGTGGTTTTTAATTATTCGAGCACATTGTGCGCTACATATAATCTTCAATTGGGTTACAAGAACAAATTAAGTTTCTATCACCAAAAGCATCATCAACTCTTCTAACTGATGGCCAAAATTTATTTTCGGCAATATAGTCTAAAGGAAAAGCTGCTTGTTTTCTAGAATAAGGAAAAACCCATTCATCAGCAGTAAGCATTTCTTGTGTATGAGGTGCATTTTTTAACGGATTGTTTGCATCTTCTTTAGAAGCTTCAGCAATTTCTTTTCTAATAGAAATCAATGCATCACAAAAACGATCTAATTCTGCTTTGCTTTCAGATTCTGTAGGTTCTACCATGATGGTTCCAGCAACAGGAAAAGAAACTGTAGGCGCATGGAAACCATAATCCATTAAACGTTTTGCAATATCAACTACTTCAATTCCGTTTTGTTTAAAATCTCTGCAATCTAAAATCATTTCATGCGCTGCTCTGTTCATTTCACCAGTATACAACGTTTCATAGTGTCCATGTAAACGGTCTTTCATGTAATTTGCGTTTAAGATGGCATTTTTAGTTGAGTTTGTTAAACCTTTATACCCTAACATTGTAATGTAACCGTAAGAAATTAAACAAGCCAATGCAGAACCCCAAGGAGCTGCAGATATGGCATTAATTGCATTTTCTCCTCCTGTTTCTATCATTGGATTTGTTGGTAAAAAAGGCACTAATTGTGGAGCCACACAAATAGGTCCAACACCTGGTCCACCACCACCATGTGGAATGGCAAAAGTTTTATGTAAGTTTAAGTGACACACATCTGCGCCAATAGTAGCCGGATTTGTCAATCCAACTTGTGCATTCATATTTGCACCATCCATATACACTTGTCCACCATTATCATGAATAATCTGTGTAATTTCTCTAATGGCACTTTCAAAAACACCATGAGTAGAAGGATAGGTTACCATTAAAGCCGCTAAATTGTCTTTGTGTAAAATTGCTTTTTCACGTAAATCTTCCACATCAATATTTCCTTTTTCATCTGTTTTCGTAACAACTACATTCATACCAGCCATTACTGCAGATGCAGGATTTGTTCCGTGAGCAGAAGCAGGGATGATACAAATATTTCTATGTTCTTCGTTACGAGAAAGATGATAGGCTCTAATGGTCATTAATCCAGCAAATTCTCCTTGTGCACCAGAGTTTGGTTGTAAAGATGTACCTGCAAAACCTGTAATAATATTTAGCTGGTGTTCTAATTTTTTGAGAACGGTTTGATAACCTTCTGCTTGGTTTAAAGGCACAAATGGATGAATATTTCCCCATTGTGGATTGCTTAAAGGCAACATTTCTGAAGCAGCATTTAGTTTCATGGTACATGATCCTAAAGAAATCATAGAATGATTTAAGGCTAAATCTTTACGTTCTAATTTTTTAATATAGCGCATCATGTCAGTTTCTGAACGATACGTGTTAAACACTTCATTCTCTAAGAAAGAGGTGTTTCTTTTTAAATTTTCAGGGATTACATCAAAATCAGAATTAAAAGATTCTTGAGTTAAAATCTGATGAAACTCTCCATAAGCTTCTGCAGTAATCGTATCTGGTTGCTTTTTTAATTGCCCAAAAATTGTAAACAATTTCATTAAATCTTGCTGAGTAGTAGCTTCATTTATCGAAATTGAAACGTATTTCTCATTGATAAAATTGAAGTTTACCTTATGTTGCTCTGCAATTGGTTTTAATTTTAAGCAATCTACTTCTACAAGTAACGTGTCAAAATAAGAAGTGTTTAATTGTTTAAAACCAGACTTGTCTAAATAATCTGCCAATAATTTTGTTTTATTGTGAACAGAGTCTGCTATAAATTGAATTCCTTCTTTTCCATGATACACAGCATACATTCCTGCCATTACCGCTAACAACACTTGCGCAGTACAAATGTTAGAAGTTGCTTTTTCTCTTTTAATATGTTGCTCACGTGTTTGTAAAGCCATACGCAATGCACGTCCGCCATCAACATCTTTTGTAACTCCAATAATCCTCCCAGGAATACTTCGTTTGTATGCTTCTTTAGTTGCAAAATATCCAGCATGTGGTCCACCATATCCTAACGGAATTCCAAAACGCTGTGTCGTTCCAACTACTACATCAACCCCAAATTCTGCGGGTGCTTTTAATTTTGCCAATGATAAAATATCGGCAGCAACTGAAACTTTAATATTTTTTTCATTTGCTTTGGCAACAAAATCAGAATAATCAAAAACTTGTCCAAATTTACCTGGGTATTGTAAAATAGCTCCAAAGAATTCATCTGAGAAATCAAATTCTCTGTGGTTGCCTACTACTAATTCAATCCCAATAGGAGCTGAACGTGTAAGTAAAACAGATAATGTTTGAGGTAAAATTTCTTCAGTAACAAAAAACTTGTTTACGCCTGCTTTTTTCTGAGCTCTCTCTCTAATGTCAAATAACAAAGCCATTGCTTCTGCAGCAGCCGTTCCTTCATCCAATAAAGAAGCATTTGCCAATTCCATTCCTGTTAAATCACAAATCATTGTTTGGTAATTTAATAAGGCTTCTAATCTTCCTTGAGCAATTTCTGCTTGATATGGAGTATAGGCTGTATACCAACCCGGGTTTTCTAAAATATTACGTTGAATAACACTTGGTACTATTGCTTCGTGATATCCTAAACCAATATAACTTTTAAAAACCTTGTTTTTTGAAGCCAATTCTTGAATGTGATTTAAGTATTCATATTCACTCATGGCTGGTTCTAGGTCTAAATCCTCTTTTAAGCGAATATCCGTTGGAATTGTTTCAGAAATTAATTGCTCCAAAGAATCAGCTTTTATGGCTGCTAACATTTCTTTTTGCTCCTGTAGATTTGGACCAATATGTCTTAGTTGAAATGAATTTGTGTTCATTATTATAGTGGTTTTATGTTGGAAAATTGCACGTTTAAATTTTGCGTATCAAAAGTAATTAAAATTAGAGAATATTTTATGCTACAAATTAATTAAAAGCAACATTTTATGAACCAATTAATAGGGTTGTTAACATAAATGCTATTTTTGTATAATGACATTTTTAAAAAACCTTTTAAATTTTTATATCAACTCAAGCATTCATGTTGCTTTGGCAGCATATGCATTTGTAAAAATAACAGAGTTGTATTACGATTTAGAATACAATGAAACATTAAATTATTTCATCTTTTTTGCTACCATTACTGGATATAATTTTGTGAAGTATTTTGGAATTGCAAAGTTTCATCACCGAAGTTTAACGAAGGATTTAAAAATTATTCAAATTTTTTCGTTTTTGTGTTTTTTATTGATGTGTTTTTACGGCTTTCAATTGTCAATAAAAACATTGTTTTTGCTAGCTGGTTTTGGCTTATTAACGGTTTTGTATGCCATTCCTTTTTTAAGTGGATTTCAAAAAAACTTACGAAACATCAGTTATTTAAAAATTATTGTAGTTGCTTTTGTTTGGGCAGGGGTAACAGTTGTTGTTCCCGTTTTTGATGCACACGACATCCTTGATGACCAAAAAATAACACTATTGTTTTTACAACGTTTTTTACTGATTTCTGTATTAATTTTACCGTTTGATATTAGAGACATACAATACGATGCCATTTCGTTACAGACCATACCAAAGAAAATCGGAATTCCAAACACCAAAAAACTAGGCTTTGTATTGTTGCTTTTGGTGTTAACTATAGAGTTTTTAATCTCTTCACAAACGCTAACAAAAAATATATTTTTGGGTTTTTCATTGGTAGTTTTAATGTTTTTAATGAGAGCAGATAAAAAGCAATCAAAATATTACAGCTCTTTTTGGGTAGAAGCATTGCCCATTTTTTGGTGGATCATTTTAACAAGTACAAATTAAATGAATAGAAATTACGTTTTCGATTTTGATAGCACACTTACAAGTGTAGAAGCATTGGATGTTTTAGCCGAGATTACTTTGGCAAAAAACCCAAATAAAGATCAAATCATTCAAGAAATTATTGATATTACAAATTTGGGAATCGACGGCGAAATTTCGTTTACGGAGTCACTAGAAAAACGCATCAATTTATTACAAGCAAATAAATCAGATTTGTCTAAATTGATTAAAGAATTGCAAAAAAAGGTTTCTCCATCTATTGAGAGAAACAAAGAATTTTTCGAAACCTATGCTTCATCAATTTATGTGATTTCGGCCGGATTTAAAGAGTTTATCATACCGATTGTTGCTAAGTACAACATAGCCGCCGATAGAGTATATGCCAATACTTTTGAGTTTGACGAGCAAGATAATATTGTTGGTTTTGATAGAGAGAATCCGCTGTCTGTGCATAACGGAAAAATACAGTGTTTACGCGATTTAAAACTAAAAGGTGAAATTCAAGTGATTGGAGATGGGTATAGTGATTATGTAACAAGAGAAGCCGGAATTGCAGATAAGTTTTTTGCCTATACTGAAAATGTTTCTCGAGATAAAACAACACAAAATGCCGATTTTATTGCTCCTAGTTTAGACGAGTTTTTATTTGTCAATAAATTACCTAGAAGCATTTCTTATCCTAAAAATCGCATTCAAATTTTACTATTTGATGATGTTGATTCAGAAGTCGCTAAACAATTTTCTAACGAAGGTTTTTCGGTTGAAATAATTTCAAAAGAGAGTTCTGAAACAAGTATTTTAGAGCATCTTAAAAGTGCTCATGTTGTTGGAACTCAATCAACAAAAATTACCAACAGAATGATGAATGCTGCTGAAAAATTATTAGCTGTTGCTAATTTTAGTATTGATAAAAGTAATATTGATGTAGCTGCTTTTAAAGATAAAGGAATTGTGGTTTTTAAAGTAAAAAAATCAATAAAGAAGAACACAAAAAGAATACTAGATTTCATCAATTCTGGTGATACTATAGGAGCAGTTGATTTTCCAAACATCAAATTGCCTGCCTATAAAAACACCCATCGTTTTTTACATATTCATCAAAATATACCGGGTGTCATGGCAACCATTAATAAAGTGCTAGCAACTTCTAAACGCAATATTACAGCACAATATTTATCAACTGATAAAAATATTGGTTATGTAATGACAGACATAGATAAAGAATACAACCCAGAGTTAATTAAAAAACTCAAGAATGTAGAAGGAACGATAAAATTTAGGGTGTTGTATTAAGGCTTTATTTCCAATGATTCTTTCAAGTTAATAATCCTATCATCTTTGACCCCTAAATAACGTCGGCTTCCTAAATATCTATTGGTATTGAACTTGTCGTAGTGTTTTTCGTTTTCGTTTACAGAGCTTAAATGCACATTACTCGCAGAGTGAATAAACTCTCCTTTACCATTTCCTAGCCAAATACCAACATGAGTAACACGTTGTTTTTTGCCATCTTTAGCAGGGGTTCCAAAGAACATTAAATCGCCTTTTTCTAAGCCTTCAAATTTTAAATTTTCATCTACAATTTTTCCAGCTGTAACTTGTTGTGATGCATCACGCGGAATGACAAATCCGTTCATTAAATACACCGTTTTTGTAAAACCACTACAATCGTTTCCTTTTGGTGAAGTTCCACCCCATAAATATGGAACACCCAACATGGTTTTTGCAGCTTCTTCGATAAATTCAGCATTTGCTGGATTCTTTTTCAACCAAGAATTATACAACACTGCCTCTGATTTTTTTACAAATCCAATTCTTCCATCAGGGTATTCAACTTCGTAAAAAGAATCGTGTTCTTTTTGCAATGCTAAAATTCCGCCAAAAGAAATATCAGAAACTCTCATAGATGTTGTATTTTTTTGCTCGTATACAAATCCGAAATTCTCCGTGTAAATCAACTTATCTTTTTTGTTCCAATTTTGCAATTCTTGTGCGGTCATTCTTTCAATTCCACCTCCATCAACCCAAGAGATATATTTATCAGGAGTTTGTACTCTATACCAACTTCCTTTTTTATCCAACACTTTCAATTCCATACCTAGCAATCCTTGCGTGCCTAATTCGGCAGAATGAGCAGGCCTAGATCTTATATTTATCACAGAGTTATTTCCCAACGCGTAATTTTTGTTTCCAACAACAGAATCTGGTAAAACTCGAACTTCATTTTTAAAAGTAATTTTTCTTCTTTTCAAACTATCCAACAAAATATCAAAAGCCTTTTTGGTAGTTGTTTCTCCAGAAACAACCAACGTGTTATTTAGATTTTCAAATTTAATATCAAACAATTCTACTCGTTTGTCTGGAGCAAATTGTTGTTTTAAATCAGCGTGAATTTTTTCTAAATCCGATATAGTATTTGATGTGTCATTACAAGAAATAAAAAGGACAAAAAGAAATAACAAAGAGGTTTTTATAAGTTTCATAATTGATAGATAATAGTTTTGACCCTATTGGCAGGGTTAATTTTTTGCTAATGTACAAAATCATAAAAATATTCAAATTGATTTCTCGAATAATCTTATATTTGGGGATAACCATTTTTTAATGAATTACCAAAATACGTTAGCATACGCGCAACAACAAGATAAAGAAGATACATTATCACATTTAAGAGCGCAATTTCACATTCCGAAAGACAAAAACGGAAATGATTGGTTGTATTTTACAGGAAACTCATTAGGATTACAACCTAAAAAGACGCAAAAATACATTCAACAAGAATTAGACGATTGGGCAAATTATGGAGTAGAAGGTCATTTTGAAGCGAAAAACCCATGGATGCCTTACCATGAGTTTTTAACAGAGTCAATGGCAAAAATTGTAGGAGCTAAACCAATAGAAGTGGTAATCATGAATACATTAACAACCAATTTGCATTTGTTGATGGTGTCTTTTTATCAACCTACAAAAACCAAATATAAAATTGTAATAGAAAGTGATGCCTTTCCTTCAGACCGATATGCAGTGCAATCGCAATTACAATTTCACGGGTTTGATGTTGAAGAAGGTTTGATTGAGTGGAAACCTAGAGACGGAGAAGAACTACTAAATATTGAAGATTTAGAAAGTATTGTTGCAGCACAAGGTGATGCAATTGCATTGTTGTTAATTGGCGGTGTAAATTATTATACCGGGCAATATTTAGATGTAAAACGAATTGCAGAAATTGGGCATTCAAAAAATTGCATGGTCGGAATAGACTTAGCGCATGGAGTAGGAAATATTTCACCAGAATTACACGATAGCGGAGTAGATTTTGCAGCTTGGTGTACTTACAAATATTTAAATGCTGGACCTGGAAGTTTAGGCGGATTGTTTGTGCATGAAAAACACGCATATAATAAAGAGTTACCGCGTTTTTCTGGTTGGTGGAATCACAACAAAGAAACCCGTTTTAATATGCGTCAACCCTTTGATGTGATGCCAGGGGCAGAAGGTTGGCAACTATCCAATCCACCTATATTATCAATGGCGGCCATTAAAGCCTCGTTAGATATGTTTGCAGAAGTTGGTATGGAAGCATTGCGTAGGAAGTCAGAAAAGTTAACAGGTTACTTTGAGTTTTTAATCAATCAAATTGATTCGGATAGCATTAAAATTATCACACCAAGTAATCCATCAGAAAGAGGTTGTCAGTTGTCAATTCAAGTAAAAAACGCAGATAAAAGTTTGCATCGTAAGCTAACGGAGAACAATATCATAACAGATTGGCGAGAACCCGATGTAATTCGATGTGCACCCGTGCCAATGTATAATCGTTTTGAAGATGTGTATAGAATGGTGACAATTTTAAAAGGATTGTTGTAAAAAGAACGTCATAACGAGGAAGGAATGACGAAGTTATCTCTAAAAATATAGATTGTCACAGCAAATTAAAATTTGTTTCGCAATGACATAAAATATGAATAAAAAAGAAAACATACTAATCATCGGAGCTGGATTGTGCGGCTCTTTATTAGCATTGCGTTTAGCGCAAAGAGGGTATAAAGTTGAAGTGTATGAAAGTAGACCAGATTTAAGAACTACAGATATTTCTGCCGGACGTTCAATCAATTTAGCATTGTCAGATCGTGGATTTAAAGCTTTGCGTTTAGTTGGTGTAGAAGAAAAAGCAAGAGCAATTTGTATTCCAATGTATGGTCGATTAATGCATGATACCAAAGGCAATACATTTTCGTCTAATTATTCGGGTAGAGAAGGAGAATATATCAATTCCATTTCTCGTGGAGATTTAAACGGAATTCTATTAACTGAGGCTGAAAAACATGAAAATGTAAACATACATTTCAACCAAAAATGTATTTCGATTGATATTGAAAATACGATTGCTGAATTTGAAAATTATGCTACAAAAGAAAAAATCAAAGTATCTGGAGATGTGCTTTTTGGAACAGATGGTGCTGGTTCTGTTTTACGTAAAAGCTATTATTTAGAGCGTAAATTCTTATTTAGTTATTCGCAAGACTATTTAACACACGGATATAAAGAATTAGAGATTCCGGCAGATACAAACGGAAATCACCAAATTAGTAAAGATCATTTACACATCTGGCCAAGAGGAGAATATATGTTGATTGCATTACCAAACATGGATGGTAGTTTTACAGTAACCTTGTTTTTAGGGCATGAAGAAGGAACTTATAATTTCAAAGATTTGGCCTCTGAGGAAAAAATTACAG
Source organism: Polaribacter sp. (assembly GCA_023254055.1). GTDB lineage: Bacteria > Bacteroidota > Bacteroidia > Flavobacteriales > Flavobacteriaceae > Polaribacter. Next base: position 28,495 of record JALQYN010000012.1, on the reverse strand, counting down.
CATTTTTTCAAGAGCAATTTCCTGATGCGTTAGCATTGATTCCGAATATTGCAGAAGAGTTTGCAAACAATCCAACTGGAGCTTTAGGAACTGTAAAATGTTCGCCTTGGCATTACAAAAGCAACACACTAATTATGGGTGATGCTGCACATGCAGTGGTGCCGTTTTACGGACAAGGCATGAACGCTTCGTTTGAAGATGTAGTAGTGTTAGACGCCGTTTTAGATCAGAATTTAAATGACTGGGAATCTGTTTTTAAAGCATATACTAAAGCAAGAAAATTAAACACAGATGCGATTGGAGAATTAGCAGTAGAGAATTATTATGAAATGCGAGATCATGTGTCAAATCCGTTATTCAAACAAAAGCGAAAAATAGAAATGGATTTAGAAAAGAATTTTCCGACCGAATACTTTTCGAAATATTCTATGGTAACATTTAATGAACATATTGGTTATGATGAAGCTATGAGAATTGGTAGAGCGCAAGACAAAGCTTTGTTGAATATGATTGCAGATAAAGACATCTCAACTTCGCTCGATATGACAACAGAAGAATTAGAAATAGTTTTGAAAAAAGTACAGCAAGAAACCAACGAGATTTTACAGGAAGATAAAATTGCTGGGTTATAAATGAATTGTCATTCCTGCGAAGGCAGGAATCCATAAATAAAAATAGATTCCGCATCAAGTGCGGAATGACAGGTGATTTAGATAAATGAAAACATATATTGTACTACTTCGCGGAATCAATGTCTCAGGAAAAAATAAACTTCCAATGGCAGCACTTCGAGAAGTTTTAAATAAGTTGGGTTTTCAAAATGTGCAAACGTATATTCAAAGTGGAAATGTGATTGTCAACTCAAATTTGTCTAAAGAGGAAGTAGCAGACTCAATAAAAAATGGAATTTCCAGTCAGTTTGGGTATGATGTTCCAGTCATGGTAAGAACTATCGAAGAATGGGAAAAAGCAATTTCAAATAATCCATACCCAATAGATAATCATAAAATTGTATCTTTTACTTTTTTGAGTGGAGTGCCAAAAGAGAAAAGTATAGAAGTAAACATAACTAATGATGACGTGTATACTATTGTAGATGATATGGTGTATATGTATTGTCCAGACGGGTTTGGCAGCACAAAACTGACAAATAATCTATTTGAAAAGAAATTAAACGTAAGAGCAACAAGCCGTAATTATAGAACAACCATGAAGTTGTTAGAAATGGCGAAAGCATAATAATAACGTCATTCCGAACAAAGTGAAGGAATCTCATGAGATTGCCACAACATTTTCAAAGTTTCGCAATGACAGAAATAATTTAAAATGGAAGAAAAAAAAGTAACCCCAAGAGGCGCATATCCACATGTAAAAGTGGTAGGCAATTTTATTTTTGTATCAGGGACAAGTTCTCGCAGACCAGACAATAGTATTGCTGGAGTAGATATTATTGATGAAATGGGAACGAAGCATTTAAATATAGAAACCCAAACCAGAGAGGTTTTAAACAACATTGATAAGAATTTGCAAAAAGTTGGCGCAAGTTTGAAAGATGTGGTTGATGTTTCTACTTTTTTGGTAAATATGAATGATTTTGCTGGTTATAATAAAGCCTATGCAGAATTTTTTAATGCAGAAACAGGACCAGCAAGAACAACAGTTGCTGTACATCAATTACCACATCCAGATTTGGTAGTGGAGATTAAAGTGACTGCTTATAAAAAATAGACTAGAGAAACAAGAGCCAAGAGACAAGACGGATTGTCTTGATTCTGTCTTATTGGTTATTTTTATCTAAGAATAAAATGAACATAAAAAACTATATCAACGGAGAGTTTGTAAATCCAGTTAGTAATAATTGGCTAGATAACTACAATCCATCAAACGGAGAAGTGTATTCTCAAATTCCGAATTCATCTACTGAAGATGTTGCCAAAGCTTACCAGTCAGCAGCAGAAGCATTACCGAAATGGAGCAATTCTACCTTAGAAGAACGAAGTCGAATTTTGATTAAAATCTCTGAACTACTCGAATCTAATTTAGAACGTTTTGCAATGGCAGAATCTAAAGACAATGGAAAACCATTAAGTTTAGCCAAACAAATTGATATCCCTAGAGCAGCAAGTAATTTTCGTTTCTTCGGAAATGCCATTACACAGTTTGCTTCAGAATCTCATGAAAGTGTAGGGTTGAATGCCGTGAACTTTACATTACGTCAACCAATCGGAGTTGTTGGATGTATTTCTCCTTGGAATTTGCCATTATACTTGTTTACTTGGAAAATTGCACCTGCTATTGCAGCTGGTAATTGTGTGGTAGCAAAACCTAGTGAAGTAACTCCTATGACGGCTTATTTATTAGGGGAGATACTCAATGAGGCTGGCCTCCCAAAAGGCGTGTTAAACATTGTTCACGGATTAGGAACAACCACAGGTCAGGCTATTATAGAACATCCAAATATCAAAGCCATTTCATTTACAGGCGGAACAGAAACTGGAGCACATATTGCACGCGTTGCGGCTCCTAAGTTTAAGAAGTTATCCTTAGAATTAGGGGGAAAAAACCCAAACATCATTTTTGCAGATTGCGATTATGAGAATATGTTAGCAACTACAGTACGCTCTTCATTTGCAAATCAAGGTCAGATTTGTTTATGTGGAAGTAGAATTTTTGTTGAAGAAGCCATTTTTGAAAAGTTTAAAAAAGACTTTGTTCAAAAAGTAAAGCAATTACAAGTTGGCCACCCTTCGGACGAAAACACAAATATTGGTGCATTGGTTTCTAAATCACATTTAGAAAAGGTAGAAAACTATGTTAAAATTGCTGAAGACGATGGCGGGAAAATTTTATGTGGAGGTTTAGAAGTCACTATTGAAGGTTTTGAGAACGGCTATTATATGCAACCTACAATTATTGAAATAACAACAAATGATTGTCGCATCAATCAAGAAGAAGTATTTGGGCCCGTTGTAACCATCATGTCTTTTAAAACTGATAAAGAAGCATTACAATTAGCAAACAATGTAAAGTATGGATTGTCAGCAACCTTATGGACTAACAACTTAAATAGAACTATGCAATTCTCACAACAATTACAAACAGGAATTGTTTGGGTAAACACATGGATGCTACGTGATTTACGTACGCCATTTGGTGGAGCAAAAGCATCTGGAGTTGGCCGCGAAGGTGGTTTTGAAGCCTTACGTTTCTTTACCGAAGCTAAAAATGTATGTATTAAATATAATTAAAGAACCAAGACGAAAGAGCCAAGAGTAAAGACAAAAAGTCTTGTTTCTTGTTTCTAGATTCTTACATCTATAAAATAAGATGAACTTAGAAATAAATAATAAAAACGCCTTGGTATGCGGCAGCACACAAGGGATAGGAAAAGCATCTGCAATCGGATTGGCTGCAGAAGGAGTGAACGTTACTTTAGTTGCTCGTAACGAAGAAAAGTTAAAAGCAGTCTTAGCAGAACTGCCAAACAACAATCAATGTCACAGTTATTTAGTGGCAGATTTTTCAAATCCACAAGCATTGAAAGAAAAGCTAGAAGCTACCCAAATGCAATTTCATATTCTGGTAAACAATACAGGTGGGCCAGCAGGAGGACCAATTTTTTATGCCAAATTAGAAGAGTTTGAAAGCGCTTTTACACAGCATTTAAAATGCAATCATCTATTGGTGCAGGCAGTTGTGCCTTTTATGAAAACACAATGTTTTGGTAGAATTATCAATATTATTTCTACTTCTGTAAAACAACCTTTAGACGGATTAGGAGTTTCTAATACCATAAGAGGAGCAGTTGCTAGTTGGTCTAAAACCTTAGCAAATGAGTTAGGTGAATTCGGAATTACTGTAAACAACGTGTTGCCAGGTGCCACAGGTACTGAACGTTTGAATGAAATTATCAAAAATAAATCTGCTAAAACAGGAAAATCTTTTGATGAAGTTGCAGAAGCAATGAAAAAAGCATCACCAGCTCAGCGTTTTGCAAAACCAGAAGAAATTGCCAATGCAGTAGTGTTTTTAGCAAGTGAAAAAGCAAGTTTTATCAACGGAATAAATGTTCCGGTTGATGGTGGAAGAACAAAAAGTTTGTAAATTTATCGAAACCTTGCGTTAGGGATTGAAGCGACACCCTTTTTTATGTAATAAGAAAACGTCATTACGAGTAAAACGAAGTAATCTCTCTGTATATTTGAGATTGCCACAGAAAGAGAAAAACTTTCTTCGCAATGACAATAAAAAGGTACAGCATAAAGCCCGACCTTTAGGAAACGCCTAAAAAATTAAATAAAATGAGTAAACTAGTACAGCCTTTAAATTTTAAAAAATGGATTGATGAACATCGTCATTTATTAAAGCCGCCAGTTGGCAACAAATGTGTTTGGGATAACGGAGAGTATATTGTAATGGTGGTTGGCGGACCAAATAATAGAAAAGATTATCATTATAATGAAACACCTGAATTCTTTTATCAAGTTGAAGGAGACATGGTGTTGAAAATCATTGTTGACGGGAAATCACAAGATGTAGCAATTAACGAAGGCGATATTTATTTATTGCCAGCCAAAGTGCCTCATTCTCCACAACGTAAAGCAAATACTGTTGGTTTGGTAATAGAATACCCGCGTTCTGACGGTATGTTAGATGCCTTAGAATGGTATTGTGAAAAATGTGGAAATCAATTGTACAGAGAGCAATTTGCGTTGGATAATATTGAAACGGATATGCCCGTAATTTTTGATAACTATTATTCAGACACCAAGAAATGTACCTGTTCTAATTGTGGAACGGTAATGGAGGCCCCAAATAAAATATAATAAATTTGTTCGTCATTACGAGGAGGTAATAACGATGTAATCTCATTAAAAAACAAAAAGATTGCCACGGCTAAAGCCTCGCAATAATAGATAGGATGAAAAAAAGAAAACTACGCATAAACGGACATTCACATTTACTGCCATATCCAGAAGAGATTCCGCAGTTTATGCAAGACAAAGGAATTTTTTGGGTAGATAAAGATCGAAAATACATGCTTCAAAAAGATTGGAGTAGACCTGTTACCGATTCTAGTTTTTTCTTAAAAGAAAAGTTAGAATGGATGGATCGTTTTAAGATTGATCATGCTGTTGTTTTAAACTTGTCTCAGTTATATGGAAATGGTTTACGTGTGGAAGAAATGAAACAAGCCTTGCGTTTTCAAAACGATTTCAATGCTAAAATTCAACACGATCATCCTTCTAAATTCACCTGTGGTTTTGTAGTGCATCCTGGTTTTGTTAGAGGTGCTTGCTGGGAAATAGAACGTTGTGTAGAGCAATTAGGGATGCGCTTGTTGTGTTTGCCAACACATTATATGGATACTATAGGAACATGGCGTTGTATTTTTGATGAAGAAAATGAGCCTATTTTTGAATTGGCAAGCAAATACAATTTAGCAGTAGAAATTCATCCCTATGACGGAGAAAAATTTATCAAATTAGAAAATACATCTTGGCGTTTTCATTTGATATGGATGTTGGCACAATGTGCAGACGCCTATCATTTTTTAACCTTAAACGGATATCAAGATAAATATCCAGGAATGCGAGTTTGTTTTGCGCATGGCGGACAGTTAGCGCAAATAAATTTAGGACGTAGAATTCAAGGTTTTGATGGTAGACCAGATCTGTTTGAAGGTAAAACACATCCTAGAAAAGCAGTTGGTCATAAAAATATTTTCTTTGACACCTTGGTGCATGATACAGGAGGACTGCAATTACTAATTAAAAATCAAGGTTCTAAACAAGTTTTAATGGGCTTAGATGATCCATATCCGTTAGGAGAAATGGAAAGTGAACAACAATCTTCTTATCCTGGAAAAATATTGGATTTAGCAATTGAACAAGGAATTATCAATAAAACAGAACGAGATGAAATTTGGGATGATAATGTATTGCAATGGCTTTTTGGTGAGGATGAAAAAGCAAAACAGGAATTGGTAGATAAAATATTAGCATAAAAAAAGCCTCGAATTTCGAGGCTTTTTTTTGTGTATTTTTTGTTATTTGAAAACGGTCATAATATTGATAGCAACCTCACTCCATGTTTTAGAAATTCCGTCTGCAGCTTTGTGTAAATCTCTACAAGCTAAATTTAATGAATCTACAGCATTTTGTGCATTCCAATTGTCTAAATTCATCGTAGCACTTAACGTAAACTCTTTGTCTTTTATTGAATATGAAAAAGGTAAATCAGCTGTTACTGCATTCATAGTAATTGTAGCAACACCAGTACTATCTGTTTGTAGCATTAATTTACCAGACAAAAGACTTGTATTGTCCATCACCCCAAAGAAAAATTTCTTTAATTTAAAATCTCTACTAACATCAGCTGTAAACAAACTACTTACAGGAATTGCAAATTCAGTATTGTTAATTGCTTCTTTTGCAGTAGTACCGTTTCCGTTTTTAGTAATATTAATTTTTTTAAATTTTCCTTTAACAGGAATTTTATCAGTTGTTTTATAGGCAACAAAATCTATTGAATTGTTAGCTGTCTCTAATGAAAAAGGAGCTGTTTTTACCTCTTTTTTTTCTGTTTTCTTTTTTTCTTCAGATTTACAAGAAGTAAATTGAAAAGTAATAGATAGTAATATGGCAACAAATAAAAATTTTCTCATAGTAGGATTTATTATAATTGTTTAACTATTTTAATATATTCTTTTTTTGCTTTCTCTATAGACATTCCTCTTAATTGAATCCAAGCGTTTAGTTTAAAACCGTTTCTAAGGTCTAATTCGTTTGTTTCTATAAAATCAGGATTATTGTCACCGTAAGTTGCTTGCTTATAGTAAGCATACAATTTTAACATGATGTCTGGTGCTAATTGATCTTGAGATAAACTTGAGGCAATTTTATATGCGTCTTGAAATTGTGTATCTAATGAACTCATTTTATTTGTGTGCAACTATTTGTTCTCCTCCTTTAACTTTATCACCAATTTTTACATCAATTTTAGTATTTAAAGGTAAGAATAAATCTACTCTAGAACCAAATTTGATAAATCCGGCATCTGTTCCTTGAACAACTTCTTGTCCTTCAGTAGCGTAATTTACAATTCTTTTAGCCAATGCACCTGCTATTTGTCTATATAATATTTGGCCAAAAGTTTTATTTTCTAAAACGATAGTAGTTCTTTCATTTTCTGTAGATGCTTTTGGGTGCCAAGCAACCAAATATTTTCCAGGATGATATTTACTGTATTTAACCGTTCCGCTTAAAGCATAACGTGTTACGTGAACGTTTAGTGGTGACATGAAAATTGAAACCTGTAGCCTTTTATCTTTAAAGTATTCAGGTTCAAAAACTTCTTCAATAACAACAACTTTACCATCAACGGGTGCTATTATTTGACCATCATTGATTAAGGTGTTTCTTTTTGGATTTCTAAAAAACTGAAGTACAATCACATAAAGTAGAATCAACCCAAACTGAATTGATTTTTGTAACCACGCAATAGAAATAAACGCATCAGCTAATAAAATTCCGGCTACAATAATTAAAGAGGTTATTGTAATGATTTTAAATCCTTCTTTATGAAACATAAAAGTTCAATTTTAAATGATGAAGTATAAGTACAAATATACAAATGGAGCAGCGAAAAACAAACTATCTAATCTGTCTAACATTCCGCCATGTCCTGGCATAATATTCCCGCTATCTTTACTGTTTGCTTGTCTTTTAAATTTTGATTCGATTAAATCACCAATAGTACCTAAAATAGATAAAATAGCTGCAATAATCATCCAATCTATTAAAGTAATTCTAGGGTTATCATGTTGATATGAGATAAAAAATGCTGCAACTAGTGAAAAAATTAATCCACCCAAAAATCCTTCAATTGTTTTTTTAGGAGAAACGCTTTCAAACAACTTGGTTTTGCCAAAATTCTTACCTACTAAATAAGCAAAACTGTCGTTCACCCAAATAAAAATTAAAATACATATTAGAATTTCTGGTTGATATGTTCCAAAAATAAAAGGTATTGATATTAAAAAATAAAAAGGTAAAACAAGATAAATAAGTTGTAAAAGCAGTCTTTGTAATATGGTGTCAGATTCAATTTTTTTAGAACTAAAGAGGTAATAGATCAATATGAGCAAACCGATTAAGGTTGTGATTAAGCTTGTTAGTGATGAATAACCTTCAATCGGGTTTATAAAAAAATACAACATTCCACCTAATAACAGATAGGGGATTATATTTTTAGAATTTATGAGTTTAGAAAATTCCCAAATACAAATTATCGCAAAAATAGCTGTTAAGGCTATATAACTTTTTGCGTCATAAAGAATTGCAAATAAGAAAAGAGTTACATAAACAATTCCAGAAATAGATCTGGTTATTAAGTTGCGCATATTATAAATCTTCGAACAGCAGCAAATATAAGTTTTTTGAGTTATTGTTTCCGTAAATCAAGAAATTATCCTCCTTTTTTTGCAAAGAATAATTTTTAATGGAACTAATATTTGTTGGAATATTATCTTTAAAATTGGTTTTAATTCCTGTTAAACCTTCCCCTGTATTCTTAACCAATTGACTTGTAGTAGCATATACAATAAAGTTTTCAGAGAGCGATGCAAGTTTTTTGCTTCGTAGTTGGTTTGAAGAAAAAAGAATATCGCCATTGTCTGAAATTAAATGTTCACACGTTGTAAAAAAAGGAGCAGTGTAATTGATGTCAGATTTAAAAGAGACATCTATTTTTTTAGATAATTTACTTAGTTTTTCATCTAAACAAACTAATTCTTTCCAATCATTTTCTTTTATAATATTTTTTAAATGATATTCAATTTCTTCTTTTTTAGTACAATACAAAAATTTACCACCTTTTTCTAAAAAATAGTGTACAAAAGAATCATCTAAAGATAAATTGACCTCTTGTTGTTTGGCCGATTTCTCATCAGATGATTCTTTAGTAAATTTGAATATCTTTTTTAAAAAACTCATTTTATAAAAATAAGATTATTCTTCTTTGTCCTCTTTTTTTTCTGCGTCAATAACTATTTCTTTTCTTATAATTTCTTCTTCGTCAAAGGGCCTTTTTCCGAATATCTTCATTAAATCATCTTTAAAGATAACTTCTTTTTCTAATAATAATTCTGCAAGAGTTGTTAATTTTTCTTTATTTGCTTCTAATAATTTTATGGCTCTTTGATATTGAGCTTCAATCATTTTAGAAATTTCTTTATCAATAGTTTTGGCAGTTTCTTCGCTATAAGGTTTTACAAAGGCATCATTACCTGAAGAGTCGTAATAAGTAATATTTCCTACTTCTTCATTTAATCCATAAACAGTAACCATGGCTCTAGCTTGTTTAGTTACTTTTTCTAAATCACTTAAGGCTCCAGTTGAAATCTTATCAAAAATAATTTTTTCAGCAGCTCTTCCTCCTAAGGTTGCACACATTTCATCAAGCATTTGCTCTGTTTGAACAATCATCCTCTCAGCTGGTAAATACCATGCTGCTCCTAACGACTGCCCTCTAGGTACAATTGTAACTTTAACTAACGGAGCTGCGTGTTCTAACATCCAACTAACTGTTGCATGTCCCGCTTCGTGGTATGCAATAGCTTTCTTTTCTTTTGGTGTGATTACTTTATTTTTCTTTTCTAATCCGCCAACAATTCTATCAACTGCATCTAAGAAATCTTGATGCTCGATTGCTTTTTTATCTGTTCTTGCAGCAATTAATGCAGCTTCATTACACATGTTAGCTATATCTGCTCCAGAAAAACCAGGAGTTTGTTGTGCTAAGAATTCAATATTAACATTATCTGCTAACTTTAATGGTTTTATGTGAACTTCAAAAATGGCTTGACGCTCATTAATGTCAGGTAAATCAACATAAATTTGTCTATCAAAACGACCAGCACGCATCAACGCTTTGTCTAAAACATCAGCACGGTTTGTTGCCGCAAGAACAATTACATTTGTGTCTGTACCGAAACCATCCATTTCTGTAAGTAGTTGATTTAAAGTATTTTCACGTTCGTCATTTCCACCAGTCATGCTATTCTTTCCACGAGCTCTACCAATTGCATCGATTTCATCAATAAAAATAATTGATGGAGATTTTTGAGCTGCTTGTTTAAATAAATCCCTAACACGAGAAGCACCTACTCCAACAAACATCTCTACAAAATCTGAACCCGATAAAGAGAAAAATGGTACACCAGCTTCACCAGCTACAGCTTTTGCTAATAATGTTTTTCCTGTTCCTGGAGATCCAACTAACAATGCGCCTTTTGGGATTTTACCTCCTAAGGCAGTATATTTTCCTGGGTTTTTTAAGAAGTCTACAATTTCTTGTACTTCTTCTTTAGCGCCTTCTAAACCGGCTACATCTTTAAAAGTTGTTTTAACTTTAGTGTCTTTATCAAAAAGTTTAGCTTTCGATTTTCCAATATTAAATATTTGACCGCCACCTCCGCCGCCAGCTCCACCACCAGACATTCTTCTCATGAAGAAAAGCCAAATAGCGATTAAGATAATAAATGGTAAGAATGCAAAAACTTGATCCATAAAACTTGTTTGCTCTATGTGTTTCTGATCAAAATCTAAATTGTACGTTTTTCTTGCTTCTGTAAGTTGATTTTCAAAGTTTTGTAAATCTCCAAAATCATATGAAAACACAGGTGTTTTTTGATTAAAAACATTTGTTTTTTTGTATTTCTTATACGCGTCAGTATCTAAAGCTTTGTCTGTAAGGTAGATCTGTGCATTACTTCTGTTAACAATAACAATTTCTTTAATATCATTACTTCTTAATATTTCTGAAAATTTATTTGAAGAAATATTTCTAGAAGAGACATCACCAGAATTTAAAAACTGGAATGCAATTAGAAGTACAAATATTGCCCCGTACACCCAATAAAAGTTAAATTTGGGCATGTTTTTTTTATTATTTTTAGAATCACTCATGAATTAAATTTCTGTACTAATTAATTAATTTGAAGGGCTAATTGTTGTTATTTTAGCATCGCCCCAAAGACTTTCTATATCATAAAACTCTCTGATGTGTTTTTGAAATACATGAACTACAACATTCACATAATCCATTAAAATCCATTCTGAGTTTATTTCCCCCTCTATATGCCAAGGTTTGTCTTTTAAACTTTTGCTAACAACTTTTTGAATTGAACCAGAAATGGCTTTTACTTGCGTGTTAGAACCTCCTGAACAAACAATAAAATAATCGCAAACTGTGTTTTCAATTTCTCTTAAATCTAATAGTTGAACATCTTCTCCTTTTACATCATCAATTCCTTTAATTATTTCAGCAATTAAATCGTCAGTGTTTATTTTTTTTATGGTCATTAAAATTCTTTAATATTTAAAACAAAGTTATTGTTTTTTTATGATTATTTTGCGCTATCATCTACATGTTTGTAGAATTTTTAACAAATGAAGATAATCAAACTTAATGCCATCGATTCTACCAATTCTTTTTTAAAAGAAATGACACATACTTCCTTGTTAGAAAACTTTACAATTGCAGTAACTAAAGAGCAAACGAATGGTAGAGGTCAAATGGGAACTAAATGGGTTTCTGAGCCCAATAAAAACTTGTTGTGTAGTGTGTTTGTTCAATTTAACTCTTTGCCGATAAGTCATCAAGTTTTAATTAATTATGCAGTTTCTATTGCAATTCTGAATGTATTAAAAGCACATAAGTTGCCAAGATTAGCGGTTAAATGGCCAAACGACATTTTGTCATCAAATAAAAAAATATGTGGAATTTTGGTAGAAAATGTCATGCTAAAAGAAGAAATTAAACATTCATTTATTGGGATTGGACTGAATGTAAATCAAACGGTTTTTTCACATAATTTAAATGCAACTTCGATTGTTAATGAACTAAACTATGAAGTAAATTTAGATACTTTGTTAAGTGAATTAATTTCTGAATTAAAAATTCAGATTTCATATATAACCAATGCATCTACGAATGTTTTAAAGAAAAATTATTTAAAATATTTGTATAAAAAAAACACCCCAACTATGTTTAAAAATAGTAATGGCTCACTGTTTATGGGAAAAATTATTGGTGTTTCTTCTGTTGGGAAGTTGCAAATAGAATTGGAAAATGATGCAATTAAAGAGTTTGGAGTAAAAGAAATTTCTTTTGCTTAAATTTTAGAAATATTTTCAGCCAACACTTCAATAAATTTTGTGAGTGGATTTTTCACCATCATGGCCATCATTGGATTGAAATCGCCATTAAAAATTAATTGAACTTCACACTGAGTGTCACTAATTTCACTAATATTTCCTGATAAAGTAAATGGTAATTTACTGCTTGCAGCACCTAAAGTTATATTTGAAAAAGCAGTTTTCTCTTTTAAAATCAATCTTATTTCTGGCATTCCTTTTAAAGCAAATAAAAACGAATCACCATCAACTTCGAATTTTTGAGTATTTTCTGGCATTAATTTTTCAAAATTTTGAAGGTTGATTAAAAATTCAAAAACTTCTTTTGAAGATCTTGCAACGGTAACTTTTGTGCTTTCTAAATTCATAGTTTTTTATTGATTCCAGCTACTAGGATTTTTTCTCCAATCTTGTAGTGTGTTTAATTCTTTGTCTGAAATATAATTGCTGTCTAAAGCCTGTTCTAACAAATATTCATAATCACTTAAGGTAGTTAGTTCTACATTACTCTCTTTAAAATTGTTTTCGGCAACTTCAAATCCATAAGTAAAAATCGCAATCATTCCTTTAACATTTGCATCGGCTTCCTTTAAAGCTTCCACAGCAAGTAAACTACTTTTTCCGGTGCTAATTAAATCTTCAATTACAACAACATTCTGTCCTTTTTCTAAATGACCTTCGATCTGATTTTTGCGACCGTGTTTTTTTGCTTCGGGTCTAACATATACAAACGGAACACCTAATTCTTGCGCAACCAAAACTCCAATTGCAATAGCTCCAGTAGCTACACCAGCTATAGCATCAGGTTTTCCGTGTTTTAGCTCAACTAATTTTGCGATTTCTTCTTTTAGGAAATTTCTAACAGAAGGAAAAGATAAAGTAATTCTGTTGTCACAATAAATTGGAGATTTCCAACCTGAAGCCCAATTAAATGGCTCTGAAGGACTTAACTTTATAGCTTTTATTTGCAATAAAAACTCAGCTGTTTTTTTTGCTGTATCTTTGTTTAAAATCATATCACAAATGTATAAAGTTTTTGTAAATGATAAGCCAATTATTTTAACAGATTCATTAAAAAAAGACAATAATTATCGTGTTTATATTTTTAAGGATGTTGTAGTAGATGAAATCTTGCATAAACTTAAAAAAAGCAAAACCAAAGGCGTAAATTTATTTTGTGCGAACCTTGAAAAAGATTGGAAAACTTTCAAAAAAAATTTCAAAGTGGTTTCAGCAGGTGGTGGTTTGGTTTTAAATAAAAATAAAGAAATCCTTTTTATTTATCGTCTAGATACTTGGGATTTGCCTAAAGGAAGAATTGAAAAAGGAGAGACAATTGAACAAACTGCAGTAAGAGAAGTTGAAGAAGAATGCGGTGTAAAAGAGTTGGCTTTAGTGCAACCTTTAATTACTACCTATCATTTGTTTTTTATGAATAATATTCAACAACTAAAAATCACACATTGGTTTTTAATGACAACAAATTTTCAAGAAAGATTAATTCCACAATTAGAAGAAGGTATTACCAAAGTGGAATTTAAAAATGAAGCTAAAGTCAACGAAGCATTGCAGAATACTTATGCAAACATTAAGTTGGTTATAGATGCATACAAGCAATTATAAGTTTAAAATAAAACCTATATTTGCCGACTTCAATAATAGCATGAAATCATGACAGAATTTATAAGAAAGAGAGTTAAAAATGTAAAGAATGATGTCTTGTCAGGAATTACAGTTGCATTGGCTTTGGTCCCAGAAGCTGTTGCCTTTGCTTTTGTTGCAGGAGTAGATCCTTTGGTGGGATTATATGCAGCATTTATGATTGGTTTCATTACTTCTATTTTTGGAGGTAGGCCAGGAATGATTTCAGGAGCAACAGGTGCTTTAGCGGTTGTGATGGTTTCTTTAGTAAGTGAAGGGAATGCTATGGGGAATCCTGATGAAAATCTTGGTTTGTACTACTTATTTGCAACAGTAATTTTAATGGGATTCATTCAAATTTTAGCAGGTGTTTTTAAATTAGGAAAGTTTGTTCGATTGATTCCACATCCTGTGATGATGGGTTTTGTAAACGGATTGGCTATCGTTATTTTCTTATCTCAATTAGGGATGTTTAAAACTAATGTAAATGGTGAAAAAGTATGGTTAGAAGGTAATGGTTTATGGTATATGATAGGGTTGGTTTTATTAACCATGCTTATTATGTGGGGATTGCCAAAACTCAAAGCAACCAAAAAATTACCAGAAGCTTTAATCGGAATATTAGTGGTAACAGGAATTGTTATTTTCTCAAATTTAGATGTAGCTACCGTTGGTTCATTTATTAGAGATGGAGGAGGAGAAGGTTTAAAAGGTGGATTGCCAACACTACATTTAGAAACGTTTTCAAACATTCCAATGAATTTTAAAACATTACAATTTATTTTTCCATATGCATTGATTTTAGCAGCAATCGGATTGATAGAATCTTTAATGACCTTAAACTTAATTGATGATTTAACCGAAACTAGAGGAAATTCTAATAAAGAATGTGTTGCGCAAGGAAGTGCAAATATAATTACTGGCTTGTTTGGTGGAATGGGAGGTTGTGCAATGATTGGACAATCTATTATCAATATAAAAGGTGGTGGAAGAGGTAGATTATCTGGAATTACGGCGGCTGTATTTTTATTGATATTTATTGTTTTTGCATCCTCTTATATAGAACAAGTTCCAATTGCAGCGTTGGTGGGAGTTATGTTTATGGTGGTTATCGGAACCTTTGCTTGGTCTAGCTTTAGAATTTTAAACAAAATACCAAGAACAGATGTTTTTGTTTTGGTATTGGTTTCTGGATTAACAGTTCTTTTTGATTTAGCTATTGCGGTTTTAGCGGGAGTTGTTGTGAGTGCATTGGTGTTTTCTTGGGAAAATGCAAAACGAATTAGAGCAAGAAAACGTTTTAAAGAAGACGGTACTAAAATTTATGAAATTTGGGGGCCATTATTTTTTGGTAGCATCTCTGCTTTTAATGAAAAATTTGATGTTAAAAATGATCCACAACATGTAGAAATTGATTTTATAGAAGCAAGAGTTAGTGATCATTCTGCAATTGAAGCTATTTTTGCATTGGTTGAAAAATATCAAGCAGAAGGAAAATCAATTATATTAAAACATCTAAGTGAAGATTGTAAAATCTTATTGTATAAATCGAGTCCAATATTTGCAGGAATTATTGAAGAAGCTATTGACGACCCACGCTATCATCTAGCAGCAAATCCTGAAGATTTTACAAAATCATTATCAGAATATAAATTTTAAGAATCGATAAACTCTTGCCAATCATTTGGCGTGTTTAAATTCTTTACAATAGATGCATCATTTATTTCAACTAACGAAATTTCTGATGCATTTCTTTTTTTGATTTGTACATCTAATCTAGAGTCTTTATCGCTTAAATTCAGATTTAAAAGTAATTTCCAAAATTTTGAAGTTAATTTAACAGGATGCCCCTTTTTGTTATTGTAAGTTGGGATTGAAATGAGTTGCTCATCAAAAACTAGTTTTTCTTGTCCTTTTGCATTTAATAATGGTACGTCGATTGGAAGTATCAAAACAGTGTTATTTCTTTCTTCAAGATTTAGGATGCTTAATACATTTTGTATGGTAGAAAATAAACCAAATTCAGGTGTTTGGTTGAGTGCTACTCTGATTTTTTTTCCTTTGTAAGATATCGGTTTTTCGAGGGCTTCATTTAGCCAAGGAATTGCTTCAAAATAACGTTGATAATCAAAGCCTAATCCAATATACACTTCTTGTCCAATATAGTTTTCTATTTGTGATAAGATCCAAAAAGTAGAAGAGTGCTTCAATAAGCCTTTAGGAAAACCCATACGTGATGATTTTCCACCAGCTAAAATGATAAGAATAGTTTTATTTTTAATCATAAAAAAGATTCCCGCAAAGCGCGGGAATTTTAATTTAATAATCTATACCAATCCGTGATCGGATAATGGTAATGAGCGATATCTTTTCCCACTAGCATTAAAAATTGCGTTTGCAATTGCAGGAGCAACAGGTGGAACACCAGGTTCACCAACTCCGGTTGGAGCTTCATCGCTTTCTACAAGAGTTACGTCAATTGGCGGAATTTCGTTCATTCTTGTCATTTTATAATCATGGAAATTACTTTGTTCAATAGCACCATCTTTAGCGGTAATTTTTCCGTACAATGCAATTGAAGATCCAAAAACAGATGCACCTTCCATTTGATTTAAAACATTGTCTTTGTTTAAAACCATACCACAATCTAAAACGGTCCAAATATGATGTAATTTTAATTTATTATTAATTACAGAAACTTCAACAACTGTAGCAACATAACTGTAAAAACTGTAATAAAAAGCAATTCCTAATCCATGTCCTTCCGGTAGTTCTCTTCCCCAGTTTGCTTTCTTAGCAGCAATATTCATCACGTTTTTTAAACGTTTTGTGTTTAATGGATGCGGAGATTTTTCTTCTCTAATCCTATCCTTTCCAATTAAATTTAATTTGAATTGTAATGGGTCTTTTTTTGCTTTGTCTGCTAATTCATCAATAAAAGAATTGATTCCGAAACTATGAAAAATAGCGCAAACAGAACGCAACCAACCAATTCTTACAAAAGGTTCTGCTTTTGCATTTTCGTAACGAGTATTTGGTATGTCAAAAGGATTGTTATTCATTCCTTGTCCAATTTCCCAACCTGCAGCATAATTTGCTCCTGGCATAAAAGTAGAATTGATACTTGGAAAAGCAGTTCTATGCAGCCAGCCCGTTACATCTCCATTTTTATCTAAGGATGCTTTTAAGTATTGCGCGTTTGTGGTGTGATAATAGCCATGTTGAATATCATCTTCACGTGTCCATACTACCTGAACGGGTGCATTTATTTTTTTAGATAACGTAATAGCCTCAATGACAAAGTCAGGTTTAGATTTTCTACCAAATCCGCCTCCTAAAAAAGTAACATTGATAGTAACATCTTTTACTTCGATTCCTAAATAAGCAGCAGCATCAGCTCTTGCTGTTTGTGGGTCTTGTAAAGGTGCCCAAACCTCACATTTTCCATCATGTACCCAAGCTAATGCATTAGGTGTTTCCATGGGTGCGTGAGCTAAATGAGGTAATTGATAAGTGGCTTCAACAATTTGAGAAGCTTTTGAAAAGGCTGTATTTACATTGCCTTTTGTAGGTGGAGCAACTTTAGCATTATTGTGTACACGACTGGTAATTTTTTGCATGTATTTTTTACTATCATACTGTCCATTTGATCCTTTATCCCAATGAATATCTAAATTATTTCTTCCTTGAATTGCAGACCAAGTATTGGATGCAATAACTGCAACTCCACCTAGCATTCCGAAAGGTTTTTTTACACGTTCTAGTTCAATTACATTTTCTACTCCTGCAATTTTAAGAGTAGCAGTTTTGTCAAAACTTTTTACTGTTCCAAAGGTTGATGGACAACGAGCGATGACTGCAAATTTCATGTTGGGTAGGCGAGCATCTAAACCGTAAGTAGCAGAACCATGTGTGAAGTCTTTAATATCAACACTTCCCAGTGTTTTTCCAATATAATTGAAATCTTTCTTATCTTTTAAAGAGATGTTTGTGGGAACATCCATTTTCATTGCATCTTCAACTAGATCTCCAAAAAATATTTTTTTATCATTATTTTTATTGATCACATAGTGCATTTCTGCTTTACAGTCTGTTTCAGCAACTTGCCATTTTTTTGCCGCAGCAGCAATTAATAGTGCTTTTGCAGTTGCACCCATTTTACGCATAGGTTCTAAAATAGTTCTTACACTTCGAGAGCCATCCGTATTTTGATTTCCAAACTTTTGATCACCAGTTGCTTGTTCTACAGATACATAGTTCCAATCAGCTTCCATTTCATCTGCAATGGCAGAAGTCAATGAAGTTCTAATTCCTTGTCCCATTTCAGAACGAGAACACACCAAAATTAATTTTCCATCTTTTTTTAGTTGCACAAATAAATTTGGCGCAAAAGTAGTCCCGTCATCTATTCTTACAATATTTTTTTCTGATGAAAATTGACATCCGATAATTAATCCTCCTGAAGCTAAGCCAAAAACTTTCACAAAATTTCTACGGCTCATATTTTGTATACTTTCCATATCTATTTGTTTTTAAGTTTTACAGCTTTATGAATTGCTTTTCTTATTCTAGGATAGGTTCCGCATCTACATATATTACCACTCATAGCATCATCAATGTCTTGATCTGAAGGATTAGGATTGGTATTTAACAAAGAAGCTGCAGCAATTAATTGTCCAGATTGGCAATAACCACATTGCGGAACATTTATTTCTTCCCAAGCTTCTCTTAAATATTCAAGATTGTCTGTTTTACCTTCTATGGTTGTTATTTGTTTTCCAATTCCATAGCTTACTGGTAAGCTACAAGATCTTACTACTTCGCCATCTATAAGTATAGAACATGCGCCACATTGACTAACTCCGCATCCGTATTTGGTGCCAGTTAATCCAACAATATCTCTTATTGCCCACAAAAGAGGCATATCGTCTTGTGCCTCTATGGTGTGGTTTTTTCCGTTGATAGTGAGTGTTTTCAAATGCCTGATTTTTTTAGTGCACACTAAGTTACTAATTTTTAAAAAAGAAGAAGAAAATTTAACAAAATTTAATTTCTTAAAAATAGTTTATAAATTTTGTGTTGTTGTTAGTTTTATCTTCTTTACACAACTAATAACCTAATTGACTCTAAAGAATCCGATCTTTAAAAAAGGCATTCTTTTTTAAATTATTCGTTTAAAAGACATCAAAAAGGTATATTAGCAAAAACTCAAAAAAACAATAATTTTTACTTAATTTAACTCAAAAAACAGCTAAAAACTCTTGAAAACATCAAAAAAAACACAAAAAAACGTTGAAACATTTGCAGAGCTTGTTCAAATTTTAGATGAAGAAGAGAGGGCAAATTATACTGAAATTTTAAATGCTTTAGAATTACCAATTGCGGAGTTTAAAAAATATGCAACATGGTCTGAGAATTGTTATACTCGAAATTGCATTGTTGAAAATGAAAATTTTGAATTGCTTTTAATCTGCTGGGATAAAAAACAGGTGACAGAGATCCATGATCACGGTGGAGAAGAATGTTGGGTGTATTTTGTAGAAGGTGCATTTAGAGAAAATATATATCAGAAAAACGAAATAGAAGAATTGAAAGTTGTAAAGACTACAGAGTTTACTTCTGGAGGAGTTTCGTATATGAAAGATTTCATGGGTTTTCATGATCTTGAAAACGTGTCAAATCAAAAAAGTATATCACTACATTTGTATGCAAAACCAATTAGAAAATGTAATGTGTATGACACCAATAAAGGTCATTTTGTGAGTAAAGTGCTTTCATATGATAAGAAACACGAATTATTAAAATATAAACCACGATAACATATATGTCTGAATTAAGTAACGATTTACTGCTTTTTAATGAACTAGTAGAAATTTTATTAAATGAAGAAGAAAGTCACCCTGTTGCAAAACGCATTGATTCAAATGTTTTATTCGATACAATAGATTTGTCACTTACTAAAAATGCTATGGTAGATGATGCATTTAAAAAAGTGCTTAAAGAGGTGCTTATTGCTACACCAAAAACTGCAACCAATTTATTTTTCAATCAACTTTTTGGAGGAAGACAAAGCAAAGCTATTTTAGGAGATTTATTAGCTGTTTTGTTAAACAACAGTATGTATACCTATAAAGTAGCTGGCCCTCAAGTTGGTATTGAACAAGAGATTATTAGACAATCTTGTAATCTGATTGGTTATGGATTACAAAGTAATGGAACTTTTCCAACTGGTGGATCAATGAGTAATTATATGGCCTTGATTATGGCTAGAGACGTTAAAGACCCAAGTTGTAGAGAAAACGGAATGACAAAGCCTTTAGTGATGTACACTTCTAAAGAATCTCATTATTCAAATGCGAAAAATGCAAGCTTTGCGGGTATAGGAAAAAACAACATTCGATATGTTGAAACGGATGAGAAAGGTAGAATGATTCCTGCTAACTTAGAAGTACAGATTGAGCTTGATATTCAAAATGGTTTTACGCCAATCTTTGTAAATGCAACTGCAGGAACAACCGTTTTAGGAGCTTTTGACCCAATTGACAAAATAGCTGATGTTACAGAAAAGTACAATATGTGGTTGCATGTGGATGGAGCGTATTGTGGTTCTGTACTATTTAGTGATGCTAAAAAGCATTTGTTAAATGGAGTAGAACGATCTGATTCTTTCAGTTACAATGCACATAAAATGATTGGAACTCCATTAACTTGTTCTGTTATTTTGGTAAAAGATAAAAAACATCTTCATAATTCATTTAGCAATGAGGCTGATTATTTGTATCAAACCGACGGTGATGATTTTAACTTAGGAAAAACGTCTTTTCAATGTGGAAGAAGAAACGATGCATTAAAGTTTTGGACTTTATGGAAATCGATAGGAAGTAATGGATTAGAAAAAATCATAAATCAACAATTTGAGTTGGCAGATGTTGCAAGAAACTATGTTGCTAATCATCCAGATTATACGTTGTATAGTTTTGAAGATTCTATCTCAATTTGTTTTAATTATAAAAATATAGATCCAAAAACGTTATGTACATTGTTGTATGAACATCAAATTACCGTTGTTGGTTTTGGAGATTTTAGAGAAGATACTTTTATTCGATTCGTAACAATAAATGCTACAAATACAGAAAAAGATATTTTAAATTTCTTTACTGTATTAGAAGAATTTGTAGAAAAGAATTCTGCAATCTTAAAAGAAAAACACGTTAATCTTTAAAGCTAATTTAGTTCTCTTTAATTGAGTTTGACACAGAGTCTGGCAACAAACTAGAAGCGTCTCCGCCATTTCTAAGGATATCTCTAACAATTGAAGAACTGATAAAAGAGGTCTCAGCACTTGTTAATAAAAACACAGTTTCAATTCCAGATAATTTCCTATTGGTTTGTGCAATGGCTTTTTCAAAGTCAAAATCTGCAGGATTACGTAGCCCTCGTAAAATAAAATCTGCGTCAATAGATTTACAATAATCAACGGTTAAGCCTGTGTAGGTTTCTACCGTAATTTTCTCTTCTGCAAAAAAAGCATTTTGAATAAAACGTTTTCTTTCTTCTACAGAAAACATGTAATTTTTCTTGGCATTGATTCCGATAGCAATTACAATTTCATCAAACAAAGGAAGTCCTCTTTTAATAATGTCTATATGACCTAATGTTATTGGATCAAAAGAACCTGGAAATACTGCTTTTTTCATCTTGTATAAATAGAAACAGGATTTTTAGAATCAAGAAACTGGATAAGTTTAATCTAAAGATGCTATAAATGCTGAAATTTTTCTTTGTATTGTGTTTGTTTTAGACTCTAAATCTAAGAATTTTTCTTTTGAAATATACTTTAAATTAAAACAAACTATCAATTGTGTTTCCAATTCGAATGCAGAGCCTAAACTATGCTCAAGAAAATTCACAAAATGTTTTGTAGAGCTTTTGCTTGTTCCTTCAGCAATATTTGAAGCAATTGAAACAGCACATCTATTTAATTGGGAGATAAGACCAAATCTTTCAAAATCTGGGAAATTAGAGGTTATTGCATAAATCTCATTAATTAAAAGCATACTTTCATTCCATATTTGTAACTTTTTAAAATTATGTCTTTTCATAATCTCGTGACTCTTGGATCAAAATATCTTGTTTCTATAAAACAGATTCTATCGCGTTGTCAAATAAATCTGACAAGTCAATGTTGGCTTCGTTTGCTTGTTGTGGTAATAAACTTTCTCCAGTTAAACCAGGAACCGTATTCATCTCTAAAAAATGAGGCTCCCCATTTACCAAAATATATTCTGATCGAGAAAAGCCACTCATATTTAAAACAGTATATACTTTTTTAGCTACTGTTCTTATTCTTTGAGCAACATCTTCTGGTAGTTGTGCAGGCGTTATTTCGTTTGATTTTCCTTCATATTTTGCTTCATAATCAAAAAAATCATTTTCTGTTGTGATCTCTGTAATTGGCAAGACCTTTATTTCTCCTTTATATTGAATAACTCCAACAGAAACTTCACGTCCGTCTAAAAAACTTTCTATTAAAATTTCAGAATCTTCTTTGTATGCTTTTTCAATTCCTAAAATTATTTCTTCTGCAGAATATGCTTTCGAAATTCCGAAACTAGAACCTGCATTGTTTGGCTTTATAAAACACGGTAAGCCAACTTTTGCAATAATTGTATCTGTATTTACAATATCCCCTTTGTTTAAATAAACAGAATTCGCAGTCGGAATTCCATACTGTTTTACAACACTCAAACAATCTCTTTTGTTAAATGTTAATGCCATTTGATAAAATGGTGCAGAAGTGTGTTTTATTCCTAATAATTGAAAATATGCTAACAATTCTCCGTTTTCACCGGGTGCGCCATGAATGGCATTAAATACACAATCAAATGTGATTTTTGTTCCACCTAAAGTTACCGAAAAATCATTTTTATCAATAGGATATTCAAATTCATCAACCATTACTACCCATTTTTCTTTTAAAATGTGAATTTGAAATGGATTGTATTTTTCTCTATTCAATTTTTTGTAAACCATAGCACCACTTTTTAATGATATGTTTACTTCAGAGGAAAAACCTCCCATAACTATTGCAATATTTTTCTTCACTTATAAGTTTTAATTTAAGGATTATTTATAATCTAACCTTGGTCTTGATTTAATAAATCCCTCGACGAGGGATTTATTGTGAAATCTAAAATCGTATTAACAAATTTATCAAAATATAAATAGAAAGACTAACGTTTGGTTTTATATCTTTGCTGTTATTAAAAAAATGATCATGAGCGTTTTTAAATTCATTAAAAGTATATCTTTTTTTAAGCAAGTTGCAATTGTTGTTGTTGCAGCTTTAATATTTGTCTTTGCATTGCAATGGTGGTTTGGCTATACAACAAATCACGATCAAAAAATTGAAGTTCCAAATTTACATAAGATGGAATTAGACGAAGTTGCTAAAAAATTAGAAGAACTAAATTTAACTTATATAGTAATAGATTCTGCAAGATATAACCCTGAATATGCAAATAAATCGGTTATTGAACAGAATCCTGAAGCTGGTGATTTTGTAAAAGAAAAAAGAAAAATTTATTTAACTGTCAATCCATCTAAATATAATGATGTTGTATTACCTGATTTAAATGGTAGAACAAAAAGGCAAGCAATCACACATTTACTTTCTATAGGTTTTAGGATTGGAGAATTTTCTTACGTGCCAGATATCGGTAAAGATGTGGTTAGAGGAATGAAAAATAACGGAAGCGAATTAAAACCAGGAAATAAGTTGCCAAAAAACTCGGTGGTCGATTTAATTTTAGGAGACGGAAATCAGTAAGTTCAGTTGTCAGTTAACAATTATCAGTTGTTAAAGAGTAATTTAGAACTCTACACATAGTAAAGATTCTCAAAAGAAAGCAATATAGTACATCATTTATTTATGCAGGAAGAAAATATAGAAGTAGAAAACGACGAATTATACGAACATTATCGGTTTACAGCTAGTGAAGGTCAAGAGCCTTTACGTGTTGATAAATTTTTAATGAATTTCGTAGAAAATGCTACTCGAAATAAAGTGCAGCAAGCTGCAAAAGCAGGGAATGTTTTGGTAAATGATGTTGCTGTAAAATCAAATTACAAAGTTAAACCCAAAGATATTGTTCGCGTTGTGTTGGCTCATCCACCTGCAGAGAATTTACTAGTTGCTGAAGACATTCCGTTAGAAATTGTTTACGAAGATGATACGGTTATTGTGGTAAATAAACCCGCAGGAATGGTAGTACATCCTGGACACGGAAATTATTCTGGAACTTTAGTAAACGGATTAATTCATCATATAGAAAACTTACCTACCAATTCTAATGAACGTCCAGGTTTGGTACATAGAATTGATAAAGATACAAGTGGTCTGTTAGTGGTTGCAAAAACCGAATTTGCCATGGCGCATTTATCAAAACAGTTTTTTGATAGAACTACCGAGCGGTTGTATTATGCTTTGGTTTGGGGAAATATTGAAGAAAATGAAGGTGTTATTGAAGGAAATATTGGTCGTAGTTTAAAAAATCGTTTACAAATGGATGTTTTTCCTGAAGGAGATTTTGGGAAACACGCCGTTACACATTTTAAGGTTTTAGAAAGATTGACTTATGTAACCTTGGTGCAATGTAAATTAGAAACGGGAAGAACACATCAAATTAGAGCGCATTTTAAACACATTGGTCATACTTTATTTAACGACGAACGTTATGGAGGAGATGATATTTTAAAAGGAACAACCTTTACTAAATACAAGCAATTTGTGCAGAATTGTTTTAAGACCTTACCAAGACAAGCTTTACATGCAAAAACACTTGGATTTACACATCCAGTAACTGGAGAATTTATGCGTTTTAATTCTGAAATTCCAGAAGATATTGCTGCTTGTTTAGAAAAATGGAGAACCTATACCATAAATTCTAAAGACGAGGTTTAAAGAAAAGTGATTGGTATTGATTTTAGAATTAAGTTCAATTATTCTTTTTGAGCTACCATAGGTCCTAATTTTTCACCTCCCAACAAGTGCATGTGTAAATGAAACACAGATTGACCAGCATCTTCATTGATGTTTATTGAAAGTCTGTATCCAGTTTCTGAAATTCCATTTTCTTTTGCTAGCTTTTTAGCGACTAAAAATAACTTTCCTAGAACTTTTAAATCTTTTTCTGTTGCATCATTAATGGTGTGAATTTCTTTTTTAGGTACAATTAGTAAATGTACTCTGGCTTGAAGTCTTAACGGAACAAATGCTATTATATCTGAATCTTCATAAACAATATGAGCGGGTAATTCTCTGTTGATTATTTTTGTGAACACTGAGCCTTTAGTTATTTTTTCTAATTTCTTTTTTTGATATTCTTTACTTTGACCATAAGAAGTTGTAGCTAATAGAAATATAGAAACACTTAATAATATTATTTTTTTCATTTTGAAAACGCTTTTATTTAGATGCATCAAATTTACTTAAAAAGGAATATATCAATTCTCTTTATAAGTACATCGATAGAATTTTTCTAAAAACTTGACAGTTGTTAATTGCATTTGTATTTTTACTTCATCAACAAAACAGCAATATGAAAATTATTATATCTCCAGCGAAATCATTAGATTTTGAAAGTACAGTTTCAACAAGTTTGTATTCTCAACCACAGTTTTTAGAAGATTCTGTAAAACTTAATAAAAAATTAAAAACACTTTCTAGAAAAAAACTATCAGAATTTATGGGGATTTCTGCAGATTTAGCAGAGCTAAATTATCAACGAAATCAAGAATGGAGTTTGCCATTTACACCAGATAATGCTAAACAAGCTGTTTTTGCTTTTACTGGGGAGGTTTTTAGAGGTATTGATGTTAATTCTTTAGCTTCAGATAAAATTCCTGTTTTACAAGAAAGATTAAGAATTTTATCTGGATTGTATGGTTTACTGAAGCCGTTGGATTTAATGCAGCCATATCGTTTAGAAATGGGTAAAAAGCTAAAAGTTGGTAAAACAGAAAACTTGTACAAATTCTGGGGAGATAAAATAACCAATGCTTTAAATGAAGAATTAACAGATGATGAATTATTTGTCAACTTAGCAAGTTCAGAATACTTTAAAGCGGTCAATCAAAAAGTATTGAAAGTGCCTATGATTACTCCAGTATTTAAAGATTTTAAAAACGGGCAATACAAAACCATTATGACCTTTGCTAAAAAAGCACGTGGATTAATGGTGCGTTATATTATTGATAACAATATTACAACTATTGAAGGTTTAAAAGGATTCAATATTGAGAACTACGGTTTTTCTGAAGGTATGTCATCAGAAACAGAATTGGTGTTTACACGTTAAATTTAACTCTAGGCTTTGCCTAGCAATCTGCCAAACGAACTGTAATTGCCAAGCCACCTTCAGACGTTTCTTTGTAGTTGCGATTCATGTCTTTTGCAGTTTCCCACATGGTATCAATAACTTTATCTAAAGGAACTTTTGTGTCTTTTGGGTCTGTGTCTAATGCCAATTCAGCTGCGTTAATTGCTTTTATTGCTCCCATTGCGTTACGTTCAATACATGGAACTTGAACTAATCCACCAATAGGGTCACAGGTCATTCCTAAATGATGTTCCATAGCAATTTCAGCGGCTACCAAACATTGCCCAGGAGTACCACCTAAAACCTCAGTCAATGCAGCTGCGGCCATTGCAGAAGAAACCCCAATTTCAGCCTGACAACCACCCATTGCAGCAGAGATGGTCGCATTCTTTTTAAAGATGCTTCCTATTTCTCCAGCAGTTAATAAGAATTTTCGAATATCACTAAAATCTGCTTCATGGTTTTCAATGACCAAATAGTACATTAAAACAGCGGGAATTACTCCAGCACTTCCGTTTGTAGGCGCTGTTACAACTCTTCCTAAAGAAGCATTCACTTCATTTACTGACAACGCAAAGCAACTTACCCATTTTAAAATTTCTCTAAACTTAACTTCGGTGCTTCTAATTGCAGTAACCCATTCTTTTGGATTTGTATATGAGCTGTCTTTAATCAATTTATCATGCATGGTAAGAGCCCTACGTTTTACATTTAATCCGCCAGGTAAAATACCATCAGTATGACAACCAATGTACATGCATTCTAACATAGTGTCCCAAATTCTGCGTAATTCGAAGTCAATTTCATCAGCCGATTTTAATTCTAATTCATTTAGAAGTACAATCTCAGAAATGAGTTTATTTTCCCTTTCGCAATATTCTTCTAATTGTTTGGCTTTGTTGATTGGATAGGGAAAGTTTTTTTTAGAGATTTCAATATCGTCTTCTAAATTATCGTCTTCTTGAACTATAAATCCGCCACCAATAGAATAATAGGTTTCTTTAGAAAGAACTTTAGTATCATGATATGCGGTAAATGTCATTCCGTTTGAATGAAAGGGTAAAAAATCTCTATTAAAAGTGATGGTATTTTCAGAATACGGAACCTCATCTAAGGCATTTAATTTTAAAATTCCGGTATCTTTTATGTTTGCAATAATTGCATTTATAGAATCAATTGGCACATATTCTGGATCGGTACCACTTAAACCTAACAAAACTGCTAAATCTGTTGCGTGTCCTTTTCCTGTTAAAGAGAGTGAACCATATAAGTCTACATGAATATGTGTAATTACATCAGTGATGATTTCTAAATTCAACTTTTTAATCCAAAGTTGAGCAGCACGCCAAGGACCAAGTGTATGTGAGCTTGAAGGACCAACACCAATCTTTAACATATCAAAAACACTAATAAATTGCGACATACCTAAATTTTTGGCTAATGTATAAAAATTGTCGTTTTGAAAAGTTTTATTTTATGAATTTTATACACCTTAATTAAGGCTGATTTCTGTCAACCTGTCATATTTTTTCAATTCAATTCGTGTAAACTGACATTTTTTTAAGCTAACAAGGGTTGGCATACAAATTGACTATTAGAGAAGTGTAAAATAGAAATAACAATATTAATTATATAAATAACGATTATGAGTAAAATTATAGGAATTGACTTAGGAACTACGAATTCATGTGTTTCCGTAATGGAAGGAAATGAGCCAGTTGTAATTCCTAATGCAGAAGGAAAAAGAACAACACCATCTATTATTGGATTTGTTGAAGATGGAGAACGTAAAGTTGGGGATCCTGCAAAAAGACAAGCAGTAACCAATCCAACAAAAACGGTATATTCTATCAAACGTTTTATGGGAAATAAATATTCTGAGTCTAAAAACGAAGCAGAAAGAGTTCCTTATAAAGTTGTAAAAGGTGATAATGATACACCAAGAGTAGATATTGATGGACGTTTATACACGCCACAAGAAATCTCTGCAATGATATTGCAAAAAATGAAAAAAACTGCAGAGGATTATTTAGGACAAGATGTTTCTGAAGCAGTAATTACAGTACCAGCATATTTTAATGATGCACAAAGACAAGCAACAAAAGAAGCTGGTGAAATTGCGGGATTAAAAGTTCGTAGAATAATTAACGAGCCAACTGCTGCTGCTTTAGCTTACGGATTGGATAAAAAAGGACAAGATCAAAAAATAGTAGTTTTTGATTTTGGGGGAGGAACACATGATGTTTCTATCCTAGAATTAGGAGACGGAGTTTT